>CALAHN010000049.1 GCA_937891825.1 uncultured Alphaproteobacteria bacterium | reverse complement strand
GTTTTTCTCGATCCTCTCGCCCGGCTACCATATTCCGCGGCACCGCGGCGTGACCAAGGGCGTGATCCGCGGACATCTCGCGATGGCGGTGCCAGAAGACCGCGAGAATTGCTGGATCAGGATCGATCAGGAAAAGGTGAGTTGGCGCCAGGGCGATTGCCTGGTGTTTGACGACACCTTCGACCACGAGGTCCGGAACGATACGCCCGAGCGGCGGGTCGTGCTGCTGCTGGACGTCGACCGGCCGATGCGCTTCTGGGGTCGGCTTGTGAATACGATCTTCCTCAGAGGCATTCGCTGGACCGCCTACGTCCAGGACGCGAAGAAGAACCTGCAATCGAGTCAGCAGAAACTGGAAGCCGCGGTCGCGCGCGCCGACGCCTTGCATATCGACGCGGATGACGAACCGCCAACAGACAAGCGGTAACCCCCACACATGGCGACGCCGCCTGCGCCATTTCCGCTTCGGGCGGCGTCGCTTGCCGTCCTGGTCGTCCTGACGCTGCTGACAGGCGTCACGCCGCTCTCGATCGACATGCCGTTGCCAGCCCTGCCCCGGCTCGCGGAGGCCTTGAACGCGCCCGCCAACGAAGCGCAATTGCTGGTCGGCGTTTTCCTGATCGGTTTTGCCGGCGCCCAGTTGATCGCCGGGCCCCTGGCCGACCGCTTCGGCCGGCGCCCGGTCCTGCTCGTCGGATTGAGCGCCTATCTCATCTGCTGCATCGGCTGCGCGCTGGCGCCCTCGATGGAGGCGCTGCTGGCGATCCGGCTGGTTCAAGGCATCGTCGCCTGCACGGCGCCGGTCGTGGCGCGCGCCATTGTCGCCGATGTGCACAAGGGACCGGCCGCGCAGCGCGCGATGTCCATCGTGACCGCCGGAATGGGCTTTGCGCCGGTCCTGGCGCCCTCCATCGGCGCGCTCGTACTGGAGTTCACCGATTGGCGCGGCATCTTCTGGACGCTGGCGACGACGGCCGCGCTGCTGTTGACGCTGGTCGGTCTGTTTCTGGGCGAAACGCGGGCGCGCGAAACCGCCCCGACCTCGCTCCGGATCGTTTCGCTGACCCGCCGCTACTTCACCATCGTCACGGACCGGCGCTTTTTCGACTATGCGCTGCCGTCGCTGTTCGCGGGCGGCGCGCTCTTCACGTTTCTTTCGGCGGCGACGTTCGTCCTGCAGGACACGCTTGGCGTCTCGACCCGGCATTTCGGCTTCATGTTCGGCGGCGTCATGCTGGGTTTCGTGTCGGGCGCAACGCTCGCCAGCGCGTATTCGCCGAAATTCGGCCTCGACAAATCGATTCTGTTCGGCTTAGTCGCCTGCGCCTGCGGCGGCTGGGCGATGCTGGCGCTTTGGCTTTTTGGCGCGGACCATTGGGCGGCGATCATCCTGCCGATGGCGGTCGTGATGTTCGGCATGGGCATCCTCCGCCCCAACAGCATCGCGGGCGCGATGGCGCCGTTCCGGGACATGGCCGGCGCCGCTTCGGCGCTGATCGGCTTCCTTCAGATGGCGGCCGGCGCGACCGCGGGGCTGTTCCTCTTCCTGCTGCCGTTCACGCCCGGCCAATTGCTCCCGCCGCTGGTCGCGCTTTATCCCACGCTCAGCCTGTTTATTTTCATTATGATGCGCCGCGGACAAAGATCGCGTTGACAAGCCTTGCAGGTTGGGGCTATTCACCCGGCTCCGACAAACGGGGGCGCGCCCCCGGATCGCTTCGGCGATGCCCAGGTGGCGGAATTGGTAGACGCGCAGGTTTCAGGTACCTGTGGCCTAACGGTCGTGGAAGTTCGAGTCTTCTCCTGGGCACCATCTTTTTCCGTCGGGTTCGCGTCCCCGCAATAAGGCGTAACGCAACTTGACGAATTTCCTGCATATCGGCGACCTGCCCCCAGATCTCGATTTCGGCGACAGCGTCGCGATCGACACCGAGACGGCGGGCCTGCATCCCGGCCGCGATCGGCTCTGCGTCGTCCAACTCTCGTCGGGCGATGGCGACGCGCATCTGGTGCAGTTCCCGCGCCCGGCCGACGCCGCGGCGCCGGAGTATGCGGCCCCCCGCCTCCGCGCGCTATTGAGCGATCCCGCAGTCGAGAAAATTTTCCACTTCGCACGGTTCGATCTGGCGGTGCTGCAGCGGGATCTCGCGCTGCACGCCATGCCGGTCTTCTGCACCAAGATCGCCTCGAAGCTGGTGCGCACCTACACCGACCGCCACGGCCTGCGCGACCTCTGCCAGGAACTCTTGTCGGTATCGATCTCGAAAGAGCAGCAATCGTCCGACTGGGGCGCTGCGACGCTGAGCGACGCCCAGATCGGCTATGCCGCGAGCGATGTGCTGCACTTGCACCGTCTGCGCGACAGGCTGAAGGCCATGCTGATCCGCGAGGGCCGCCTGCCCTATGCCGAAGCTTGCTTCGCGTTCCTGCCGACGCGCGCCGCGCTTGATCTCGCGGGCTGGGAATCGGTCGATATCTTCGCGCACGCCTGATACAACGTCCGCCATGATTGGCAAAACATCTCCCACCACGACAACACTGGACGATAGCGGCGGCCGGGCCGATTGGGTCCGCCCGAACCAATGGCTGCGCCTGATCCTGGCGCTCCGCTGGGGCGGCGTCGCGTTGACTGTCGGCGTCGTCGTCTGGATGGCCGCGACAAGCCCGCCACGCTCCGCGCAATCGCAGGCCGCCCCGCCTTCCGCTTTTGTCGCCGCCACGACCATGACCAATCCCCGCCTGAACGGCCGCTTCAAGGATGGGCGGCCCTATGCGGTCGCGGCCCAGCGGGCGATCTTCCACGATCGGGATCAGTCTATCCTGCTTGAAGGCGTGGCGTCAGACATTGAGACGCCATCCGACGGCAACGCCACCGTCAGCGCGCGGACCGGGCTGTTCCGCCAGGACACGGAACACATGCAGCTAACCGGCGATGTCGTCGCCCGCACCGCAAGCGGCTATCAACTGGAAACCAACTCGGCCGAAATCTGGAATGCCGAAGCCGGGATCGCCGCCCGGGGCGAGGCTGCGACAACCATATCCGGCCCGCAGGGCGTCGCGACTGCGGACGGGTTCGAGGCGCCGCCCGGCCTGAACCGGGCGCGCCTTCTGGGCGCTGTCAAGATGCGCCTCAACGAAGGAGCCGTGAACTGATGCCGTGGATTGCCCGACTGGCGTTGATGATGGCGTGCAGCATGCCAGTCTTCGATTCAGCGCCAACCCTGGCCCAGCAGGCGCTAGGCGACGGGGCGCTCTCGATCGATGCGGCGGACGGCGTCGAATGGCGCCGAGAAGAGCGGCTCTTTATCGCCGAAGGCGATGCGGTCGCGCGGCAGGGGGATGTCGTTCTGAACGGCCAACGTCTCGTCGCCGCCTACCGGGAAGATGCGGCCGGCGACATCCAGATCTTTCGGCTCGATGCCGAGGGCGACGTGCGGATCGAGAACAAGGGCGACGTCGCGTCCGGCGCCCGCGCTGCGTTCGACCTGGACGCCGGAAAAATCGAAATGACCGGCCCGGGCTTGCGCTACGAAAACGGCGACGCCGCCGTCACCGCGACGGAAACCATGACCTATGACGTGAAAGCGAAGCGAGCCGTGGCGCGAGGCGGGGCGGAAGTCGTGGATCCGAATGGCAGGATCACAGCATCCGTCATCGAGGCCCGCTTCCAGGGGGACGGCGATGCGTTGCAGCAAGCGACAGCCGCCGGGAATGTCGTCATCACGACGCCTAGCGAAGTCATCCGCGCCGACCGCGCCGCCTATGATTTTATGGCGCGAAAGGCGACGGCGACCGGCAATGTCCGCATTACCCGTGGGCGCAACGTTTTGACCGGCGAGCGGGCGGACATCGACTTCGCAACCGGCATCTCGCGCCTGTCTGGCGGCGCCAGCGGCCAGGGCGGCGGGAACCGCGTGCGCGGCCTCGTGTTCCCGAACGCCACGAAGTGACCGATACCCCGCCTCGCCCCGATCCGCGCGACGCGCCGTTTGAAGATCTGAGCCAGGGCCTCATCGCCCTTCGCCTAGGGAAACGCTGGAAGCGACGCCAGGTCCTCAGGGATGTCAGCCTGGGCGTCCGCAGGGGCGAGGCCGTCGGCTTGCTCGGCCCGAACGGCGCGGGCAAGACGACCTGTTTCTATATCCTCTGCGGCCTGGCCGCCCCGGACTATGGTCAGGTCGTTCTCGACGGGGTCGATGTCACCCAACTGCCGCTGTATCGCCGGGCGCGACTTGGCGTCGGGTATTTGCCGCAGGAGCCATCGGCCTTCCGGGGCATGACCGTGGAAGCGAACATCGCCGCCGCCGTGGAATTGGTCGAGCCCGACAAGGCGCAGCGCCAGGCCGATATCGACCGGCTGATCGAGAGTTTCGGGCTGGAACGCCTCCGCCGCTCGCCGGCGCAGGCTCTCTCCGGCGGCGAACGGCGGCGGCTGGAAATCGCCCGCGCCCTGGCGGCGCGTCCCGGGTTTCTGCTGTTGGACGAACCGCTTGCCGGCATTGATCCTCTGGCGGTCGCGGAAGTCCGCCAGCTTGTGCGCAAGCTGACGGAATGGAATGTCGGCGTGCTCATGACCGATCACAACGTCCGCGACACTCTAGATCTTGTTGATCGGGCATACATCTTGCATGATGGGGCCGTGATGATGCATGGCACGCCAGCAGAAGTCATTGAAAATGAAGACGTTCGTCGGGTTTACCTAGGGGAAACTTTCCGTCTTTAGAACTAAGCCGCTAGCATACCGTGTTCCGAAGGCAGCGAACCAGAAACCAATGGCCATTGGCCCCAGGCTAGAATTTCGACAGGCGCAAAGCCTGGTCATGACGCCGCAACTGCAGCAGGCGATCAAGCTGTTGCAGCTCACCAGCGTTGACCTTCTTGCCTATGTCGATCAGGAACTCGAGCGCAATCCCTTGTTGGATGGCGTTGCGAGCGACGCCGACGCGCCGGACCGCGATCTGGCGCGTGAACGCGCCGACGACCGGCGCGATACCGCGGACGCCCTTGCCGACGATGGCGGCCTCGCTGAGCGCGCCGCCGATGCCGATACAGCCTTCGATAATGTCTGGGATACCGATACGACAGGCCAGGCTGGCGTCTCCGCCTGGGGCAATGGCGGCGGCAACGAAACCGATGCCTTGAACTGGGAAGACGCCCTGACGGAACGCCCCTGCCTTCGCGATCATCTGGAGCGGCAATTCCTGTTGGAGCGCCACACCCCCGCCGAGCGCCTGATCGCCATGCGCCTGATCGACGCCATTGACGCCGATGGCTACCTGCGGGTCGACATCGACGAACTGGCGGAGGAAGTCGGCGCGGCGGCGTCCCTGCTCGATGCCGTGCTGAAGCAATTGCAGACCTTCGACCCGGTCGGCGTGGCGTCGCGCAATCTCAGCGAATGTTTTGCCGCCCAACTTCGAGCCCGAGATCGATACGATCCCGCCATGCAGGCCTTGGTCGAGAATCTGGAATTGCTCGCAAAGCAGGATTTCGCGGCGCTCCGGAAGATCTGCGCGGTCGATGGCGAAGACCTGACCGACATGATCCAGGAGCTTCGCCTGCTCGACCCCAAGCCCGGCTCCTCCTTTGAAGCGCCGCCGGTCGAGGTCGTCATCCCCGACGTGCTGATGCGGCGGGGCGACGACGGGACCTGGGTGGTCGAACTCAACCCGGAGACCATGCCCCGCGTCCTGGTCGACGCAGGCTATTGCGAAACCATGCGGGCGAAGGCGCGGGAAAAGACGGAGCGGGAGTTCCTGACCGAAAATCTGGCGTCCGCGACCTGGCTCGTCAAAGCCTTGCAACAGCGGGCGAACACGATCTTGAAAGCCTCGGCGGAAATCGTGCGCCGTCAAGAAGCTTTCTTCGAGAAAGGCGTCATAGGCCTGAAGCCGATGACCCTGAAGGATGTCGCCGATGTCATCCAGATGCACGAAAGCACGATCAGCCGGGTCGTGAACGGCAAATATCTGGCGACCCCACGGGGCGTCGTCGAGTTGAAATCGTTCTTCACGGTCGCCCTCGGCGGCGGCGGCGACGCCGACGCGCAATCGGCCGAAGCCGTGCGCCACCGGATCAAGACCATGATCGACCAGGAACCGCCGGACGGGGTGTTGTCGGACGACCGGATCGTCGTAATGTTACAGGACGATGGCGTTGAAATCGCGCGACGAACGGTCGCCAAATATCGGGAATCGCTTCGAATCCCTTCGTCGGTACAACGGCGCCGACAAAAGATCGCGCTCGCCTCATAGCGTGTTTCATCCCCAGCGCGGCCCCCTGCCGCGCGCCATTGCCGCTTGACAGGACGGCCCATGCGGCAAATAAACCCCCGGCCCTGACAAAGGAAACGTAAGGCGCTATGGAAATTACTGTCACAGGCCGCAATATGGATGTCGGCGATGCATTGACGCAACGCATCGAGACTGAGTTTGATGAATCTGTGTCCCGCTACTTCGACAATGCGATTGAAGGCCACGCGACGCTGACCCGCCAGCAAAAGCGGTTCACGGCGTCATTGCGCGCGCACATCGCCCGCGGCACCAACGTCGAAAGCACGGCGTCGGCCGGCGATGCCCATGCCGCGTTCGACGCGGCCCTGGAGCGCATGGCCAAACAATTGCGCCGCTATAAGCGCAAGCTCGTCGCAACCCACCATCACACGCCGCCTGCCGAAATCGGGGGCGGCAGCCATGCGGTCGATTACGTTCTCGAGGACGATCCGGATAGCGCCGAAGCGCAGCATGACGAGGGCGGCGATCCCGTGATCGTCGCCGAGACGACGATGGCGATCCCTCGCCTCAGCGTATCCGGCGCCGTTATGCGGATGGACTTGTCTGGCCGGAGTGCGGTATTTTTCCGCCATGCTGGCTCAGGCCGACTGAATGCCGTCTATCGACGCGACGACGGCAATGTCGGCTGGGTCGATCCGCCTGAGGATGCTTGAGCCCGCCATGTCGCTGCTCCCCCCGCGCTAAATCAGCTTAAACTGCTCAACAGATAGGGCTAGAGACGCCTCATGTTCAGCCTATTTCAAAAAGCCACGATTATTGCTGACCTTGACGCCAGCAGTAAACGCGGCGCGTTGCGCGCGCTCGCAGATCGTGTGGCCGCGGATAATGACCTTGATGTCAGCGTCTGTATGGATCACCTGCTAGCGCGCGAGCAGCTTGGCGCAACCGGCGTCGGCGGCGGCGTGGCCATGCCGCACGGGCGCATCGAAGGCCTGAAGGATATCGCGGTCGGCTTCGCGCGCCTGAAGACGCCCGTCGAATATGAAGGGCCGGACGGCGAGCCGGTCGATCTGATCCTGCTGCTGCTGGCCCCGGAAGAAGCGGGCGCGGTCTGTCTGAAAGCGCTGTCGACAGCGTCGCGCGCGCTCCGCGGCCCCGCTGTGCGCGGCCGGCTCCGCGCAGCGACGGACGCCGCCGCGATCCGCACAATCCTGACGGAATCCCAGGACTCGGAAGCGGCATAGCTCAATTCGCCGCCTGGACATGAGTCCGTGGCACTAAGAATTTGGCGCAGAATAGACCAATAACATATTTATTTGTATGGATTTTTCAAACTCGCCATCACCGCTGACAACACAGCGCGCGCCTGATCTTCTGCGACGCCCATAAGGATTGCGTCTTCCAGGGCGTCCTGGGCCAGGTCGGCGATCTCGGCCAGATTGTCTTCCAGCACCTTGAGCTTCTCGACGCACGCGACCGTCTCGCCCTCGGGACCGACCCATTTCTCCGGGATTGCATCCCGCCAATCCGTCGTCGTCATGCGTTCCGTCGCCTGCTGGCGTCCCTGTTGCGGTCCGGCCATACTATAGGCCCATTCCCTCCAATATCGAGAGACTGTCGCCGATGCGCATCGCAACGACCATCCCCCAGGACGACCTTCGCAAGGTCAAGGGCGCGATCAGGAAGATCGAACAGGACGGCTACAACATCGTCACCACGATGGAAAACAAGCACGACCCGTTCCTGCCCCTGGCGGTCGCGGCCGTAGAGTCCGATACGGTAGAACTTGCGACAGCGATCGCGATCTCGTTTTCGCGTTCGCCGATGGCGGTCGCCAATGCGAGTTGGGACCTGAACGAAGCCAGCCGGGGCCGCTTCATCCTCGGCCTCGGCACCCAGGTTAAGGCGCATAATGAGCGACGGTTCTCGGTTCCCTGGACGCCGCCAGCGCCGCGCATGCGGGAATATATCCTGGCGCTGAAGGCGATCTGGCAAAGCTGGCGCCATGGCGGCAAGCTGAATTTTGCTGGCCAGCACTACACCTTCACGCTGATGCCGCCGTATTTTGTGCCCGAAAGCCTCGGGCTTCGCATCCCGCCCGTGACGCTGGCGGCTGTCGGCCCGGCCATGCTGCGGGTCGCCGGAGAGGTCGCCGACGGGGTTCGCCTGCACCCGTTCTGTACGCCGGAATATATCGCCCAGACGGTGATGCCCGAATTGCAGACTGTCATGGCGCGCAGCGGCCGCGCCCGTGAGAATTTCGAAGTGACCGGCGGCGGCTTCATCGCGACCGGCCCAACCGATGAACAGGTCTCGAAAATCCGGGAATGGGTGCGGTATCGGGTTGGCTTTTATGGCTCGACGCCCGCCTATTATCCAGTCTTTGAGGCGCATGACCTGAAAGACCTTGGGCTGAAGCTGAACCGGATGACCAAGGACGGCGCCTGGGACAAGCTGGCGGACGTTATATCTGACGACGTGCTTGACCTGTTTTGCGTCGCGGGCCGTCACGACCAGATCAAACCCTTGCTCGAGCAGCGCTTCGGCGCTGTCTCGGACAGCGTCTATGCCAGCGCCAATTCCGCCATGCCCGCCGACCTGCCGCCCGATCTGATCAAGGAGTTGAACGGCATTGCGACGCCGTTCAAAGGCTATGCAGCGGCCTGATCGCGGTTCTTGCCGAAATCCCGCCAGGGATCGGGTGTGGCGCGCACCATCAAGCGCAGGATCAAGCTCATGGCGAGGACGATCATCAGACTGGCCGCCGCGAGCGTCAGCCAACGGCCAAGTGGGATCGGATCGACCGGTTCCGGCGCCGGACCCGGCAGGACCGAGGTCACAAACGCCCCGCAGCAAGCCAGCTTGCTGAAGCCTACGATATAGGGCGACGCCGGCCCGGCGGCCGTTGCGCTTACAAATGACCCGTTGGCGCCAGGGGCCGCGTCGATCGCCTTGAAACTATCCGTCTGCCCAAAGGAACCGCCAAGCGCATCGGGCGCCGGCGGAAAGGCCTGGGCAAGCACGCCGCCGTCGGTGAACAATGAGGCATCGCCTGCAGACTGCTTCAGGATCGCCTGCAGCTTGTCAGCGCGCAGGAATGCGACGAATACCGCGCTGGCCGCAGGCGTATCGCCCTTGAGGTAATATGTGACCGGCGTCCACCATGCGGTCGGCCCATCGGCTTTGAATGAGGCGCCCAACCGAATCTGCAACTCCGGCTGCAACAGGTGGCCGGCGACGAACTCGGCGTCCTTCGGAAAGATCATGCCGCCCAGCCCGGCCGGCCGCATGACCCATCGCGTGCGCCCGTCGGGGCCATAGACGGCAAGCTGCTCAAGCCCGTCGGTCTTGCGGAACGAGCGGTGCGCCAGGTTCATCGCCTTTCGGCTCTTGGAGCTTGCGCCGCCCTTCGCCGCAAGGGATGCCAGCAGTTCGCCGACATCGAGCAGGCGCTCTTCCACGGCAAGGGCCGCCCGCGTCGCGGTCTCGGTCGCCTGCGCAGCAATCGGCGCGACCCGGTCCGGCTGCTCGACATTGGCTGCCTGAAAGGCAAGAACCGCAACGGCGATCGCGCCGACAGCCAGGACCGCCGCCATTGCGAGGATCGATTTCCGTGACATCAGCGAAAACCTGCCTCGCATGATGACGCTCCTTCGCGAAGATTAACTGATCGAATAGTTAACGAAGTCATGGTTAAGGCAGCGTTAAGGGCGATCGCGTCCGATCGGCAGGTCGGCCGCAACATCGACATCGCGCAGTCGATCGACACAAGCGATCCGCCACGCCTTGGGCGCGGCGGCCATCGCTTGGGCGAGCGTCGTCGCTGTCGACCATGTCGTCGCGCCAAAGAGCCGCCGCGACGGCGGTCGCTTCAGTCCGATCAGCCAGAAGCCCCCGTCTTCCGCCGGCCCGAAGACCAGGTCTGCCCTCCGGCATGCCAAAAGCGCCCGTCTGAGCGCCGCGGCGCTCACGCCCTGGATATCCGCGCCGATCAGGACGACCGGCCCCGGCGGCGCCGCGGCCAGCGCCGCCGCCATGCGCTGGCCGAGGTCGCGGCCGGATTGCGGAAAGCACCGGATGCGGCGCGCCCGTCCTCGCCGAAAGACCGGCCCCGGGCAGGCTGCAAGTCGCGGCGGGTCAATCGCCGCCATGGCCCGCCACCCGGCCTCGGCGGCGACCAGCGTCACCGTCCGCTCCAATGCCCGCTGATAGAACCGGTGCGCCGCAAGGTCGCCAATATCCCGCGCCAGACGGCGTTTGCCCCGGCCGAGCTTAGGCACGCGGGCAAACAGGATAACCGTGCCGAGGCTATCCCGACGCGGTCCGAACCGCCGCTTAACCATAGAACCGCGCAATCCGCGACGGCGGCATGCCCGCCAGATAGGCCGTGAGGCAAAGCAGGTTGCGCGCCGGACGACAGACCCACCCTGACCGGCGATAGCGCTCGGCTGACGTCGTGGCCGCCGCGGGCAGTCCAATCAACCGGCGGCGGCCGATCCGGCGCGCCAGGTCGACATCCTCCATTAGAGGCAGGAGCCGGTAACCCCCAAGTGCGCTATAGAAGGATTTCGAGATCAGAAGCCCCTGGTCGCCATAAGGCAGGCCGAAGCGCCGGGACCGCCAGTTTGCTATGGCGGCGACGCGGCGCGCCGGCGCGGAATGGTCATCAAAGCGAAGCCTGAAATATCCTGCCCGCTCAGCGCCGTCGTCCGAAGCAATCAGCATTTCGGCGGATGCGCGCCAGTCCCGGTCGAGGACCGTATCCGCATGCAGGAACAACAACCAGTCGCCTTCGGCCGCATTCGCGCCCGCGGCCAGTTGGGTTCCCCGCCCCCGCGGCGCCGACAGCACCCGGGCGCCCGCCGCGGCGGCGATCGACTGCGAGCCGTCGGTCGATCCGCCATCGACGACAACGACTTCGTTCGCGTCGGCTTTGACGGCGGCCAATGTCGCAGCCAACCGCGTCGCGCCATTCAGAACCGGGATAATTACGCTCACCATGCCATGCCGTCGCATTTTCCGATGCCGCCGGGCGCATTATGCTCGCCGCCATGACCGATGATGTAGCACGATTAACCGCAGCCCTCGCCCCGCTTTTCCATGAGCTTGGGGTCGACGACCTCCATTTGACCAAGCTGGACGCCCACGGCGTCAGTCACGACCATTTCGCTGTCCGGGGTCAGCCCTGGCTCGTCCGCGCGCCCAAGCTCAGCCAGCTCGATCTTGGCGCCGAAGCCCAGATGGCCTTGCAGGTGGCCGCGTTCGAACGGGCGGCGCCATCGGGCGCGAGCCCGCGGTTGATTGCGACGGCGCCCGTGACCCAGGCCTTGCCCCTCGGCGCGCTCATCGTCGAACGGATCGAAGGCGCCGCGCCGGACGGACCCACGCACCTGCCGGCCATCGCGCGCGCCCTTGCCGGCATCCACGCCCTGCCCTTGCCCGAGCCGGATGCGCGGCCGCCGATCCCTGAACCGACTGCACCCTTCAAGGCGCTTGCGGCCCGGGCGCATGCGACGTTCGAGACCTACCTGCCCGGCGCCGGCCTCAGCCGCGCCGCGACGCGGATCGTCCAGGAACGGATGCGATGGTTGTCGGATTTCGCAAGCCAGCATGTCGACCCAGGTCCTGTCACGCTTTGCGTTACGGATGCGCATCCGGGGAACTTTGTCATTCGGCGCGATGGACGCGCCGTCTTCGTCGATCTTGAAAAGCCCGCCTATAATCTGCCCGGCCTCGACCTCGCCCATGCAGTGATCGCGGTCGCGGCCGGATGGGACCCTACGGCCGGCATGCAGCCGGATGCGGCGGCGCGCGACGGCTTCGTCAAAGCCTGGATGGCGGCCGTCCCGGCAGAGATCGCCGAGCGCACGGCGCCGCTGATCCTGGCTGCACGCCAAGCGGTCTGGCTCCGGACATTCGGTTTCTTTCTGCGCTGGCGGACCGAATCCCAGGCGGACGGCCCCTGGTCGGCCACGCGCCTCGGGCCTGGAGCGGCGGCGCACTTCAGGCGGCATGTCGAAGCCTCGCTCGATGATGAGGCGATCCGCAGCGCCGCCGAAGCATGGACTGCATAGCCGCAGTTCGGGCTTTTCTCCCGCTTTTGTTCCATATATGATCCGATTATGGAACATTTGCAGATCCCTCGTGCGCCCGGCCGCGCCGCACTGTCGAACGCGACAGGGCGCTATGAACAGCGCAAGCTCGAAACCTTCGACGATGGCTGGCCGCGGGACGCAGATGACGCGCCGGCCAAACTTCGGACCACCGTGACGCCGGACAAGGCCCGCTCGATCATCGCGCGCAATACCTCCCCCGACATCGGCTTCGACCGATCGATCAACCCCTATCGGGGCTGCGAGCATGGCTGCATCTACTGCTATGCTAGGCCGAGCCATGCCTGGCTCGGGCTGTCGCCGGGCCTGGATTTTGAAACCCGGCTGTTCGCGAAGCACGACGCGGCGGCCTTGCTGCGGAAGGCGTTCATGGCGCCGGGCTACAAACCGGCTATGATCGCCATCGGCACGAATACCGACCCCTATCAACCGATCGAACGCCGTTTGAAGATCATGCGGGCGCTTCTGGACGTGCTGCTGGAATTCCGACACCCCGTCTCGATCACCACGAAGTCGGACGCGGTCGTGCGCGACCTCGATCCCCTGCAAGCTATGGCGCGCTTGAATCTCGTGCATGTGACGATCTCCGTCACCAGTCTCGATAAATCGATCGCCCGTTCGCTGGAGCCGCGCGCCGCAGCGCCGCACCGACGCCTGGCCGCCATCCGGACCCTGGCCGATGCGGGCGTTCCGACCGCCGTCAACGTCGCCCCCGTCATCCCTGGCCTGACCGACCACGAGCTTGAGGCCATCCTCAAAGCGGCGGCGGAAGCCGGGGCCTCATCCGCCCGCTATATCGCCCTGCGGCTCCCGATTGAGGTGAAGGACCTCTTCGAGGAATGGCTGCGCGCCGAACACCCGCACCGCGCCGACAAGGTGCTGTCGCTGATTCGGGGCATGCGCGGCGGCAAACTGAACGAATCGGCTTTCGGCGCGCGGATGAAAGGCGCCGGCCCCTATGCCGATCTGATCGCCGCCCGTTTCGCCCGCGCCGTCAAGCGCCTGGGCCTCGATCGGCGTCAGGAAGAAGCCTGGCTTTCGACGGAAGGCTTCCTCAGGCCAGCCGCGAGCGCGCGCCAGTTAAGCCTCGGATTTTAAGGCGCCCCCCGCGCAGCGCCCACATAGACCCGGACGCGGGCGGAAGCTCCGTCTGCATCCACGGCGACCAGGTCGTGATAGCCCGCGCCCTCCGGGCGCCAGAGGGCTTGCGACCGCGCGCCGAACCCGGCTGACTGCTGGTCAGGCGCGACCGCGCCATTGATCAGCCAGCGATACGGCGGCTTCCCGCCGGCGACGATCAGGGGCGCCGCCCCGCTGCGGCCGAGACGCAGTTCTGCGCCGTCGAAGGGAAACCGGATTTCGAACGTCCGCCTGGAACTCGCCATGCCCTCGCTCCGCCGGTCGAAATGCCGCAAATGCGCGGGAACCGGCTGCCGGGCGAGCGGCGGCGGCGCGGCGCCGACATCCGGGAGCAAGCTTGCGATATCGAACAGGATCGGCGCTGCGGCCGCGATCCCGACGCATCCGGCGCACGCAGCGCCATCGGGCCGGCCGACCCAGACCGCGATGACATGACCGCGCGCCGCCCCGACGGCCAGGGCGTCCCGGTAGCCATATGACGTGCCGGTCTTGTAGGCGACCGTCGGACGGCCCCCCGGCAAAGCCGCATGACCTTCGGGCGGCGGCGCCTCGGCCAGGATCGCGAGCGTGTCCCGTGCGGCTTCGGGACTGATGAAGGCGCGCCATTCCGCCCGATCGCCTGGGCGCAGGACCAGCCGATCCGGCATGCGGCCATCGCCCGCGAATACGGCGAAGGCCCGCGCGAGGTCGCGCAAGTCCAGCCCGACGCCGCCTAGCGCCAGCGCCAGGCCTGAGGACCCGCCTTCGCGGTTAAAGTCGAGGGTCAGTCCGGCGGTCGTCAGCGCGGCGTCGAACTGCGTCGGACCGATCCGCTCCAGCACCTTGACGGCGGGAACATTCAACGACCGGACGAGCGCGTCGGCGACGGTCACATCGCCCGCATAGCCGCCGCTGAAGTTTTCGGGCGCATAGCCGCCTCGCCGGAAGGGCGCGTCCGAAATCAAGGTTTCCGGCCGCGCCAGCAGCCGGTCGAACGCCAGCCCGTAAACGAAGGGCTTCAAGGCGGAGCCTGGGGACCTGACCGCCCGGCTCATGTCGATCATGCCCGAGCGGCGGCCGTCAAAGTAATCCGGCCCGCCGACGAGCGCGCGCACCTCCGCTGTGCCAGCATCGATGACGATCGCGGCGGCTGTGGTCGGGGCGGGGTGATCCGCCATCGCCGCACGTAGACGCGCCTGGACCTTGACCTGGAGATCCAGGTCAAGAGTCGTTTCGATCTGCCCGCCCCGCCCCGCCTCAGCCAAGAGCGCGTCGCTGAGATGCGGCGCCGCGAACGGCAGGTCGCGGTAGGCGGCCGGCAGCGGCGCCGTGCGGGCGGCTGCCGCATCGGCCGGGGAGATCACGCTGGCGGCTTCCGCCCGGTCCAGCACCCGCGCGCGCGCGGCCCGGGCCGCATCGGGATGCCGATCCGGCCGGCGATCGTTCGGGGCCTGGGGCAAGGCGACGAGCAAGGCTGCTTCGGCGGGCGTCAGCAATTGCGGCTCGCGGCCGAACAGCTTCAGCGACGCGGCGCGCACCCCCTCCACCGGGCCGCCGAACGGCGCCAGCGTCAAATAGATCGAAAGCGTTTCGTCCTTCGTGAACCGATGATCCAGCAGAAGCGCGTGATAGGCCTGCACGAGCTTGGCCGCGAGCGAGCGCGGCCTCGGATCGAGCAGCCGCGCCGCCTGCATGGTCAGGGTCGAGGCCCCGGAGACGACACGCCCCGAGACAAGCGCCTGGCCGACCGCGCGCAGAATGGCGCGCGGGTCGACGCCGGAATGGCGCTCGAAGCGCTTGTCCTCATAGGACAGCAGCATGGCGATATAGAGCGGATCGACGTCCTGAATACGGGTCGCCAACCGCCATTTCTCATCCTGGCTCATGTAGCTGCGGAGCGGCGCGCCGTGCCGGTCGACGACGATGGTCGACCGGTCATGGAAGCGCGACAGATCGAGCGGCGGCGCCCAAAGGAACGCCAGCGCCGTCAGCCCCAGCAGGGCGACGCCGACGGCGCCCCCCCAAAGCGCCCGGTTTTTAAGGCTGAATGACAACCGTCGTTCCGTTCGTCCGGCCGAACTGTTCCGGCTGGTACATATCCTCAATCTGAGCGCCGCCATGGGCGAAGCGGCCCGGCGTCACGGCGCGCGCCAGATATGCTACCCGGAACTCTGCATCTTTCTGGGCGTCGAACGCGGCGACGAAGCGGTCGTCCCGAAGGTCGACATGTTCCGGCGTGGTCACTTGCCCCAGCCAGCCATATTCGCCGAGATTATCGCCGCCGAGCCTGGCGTTCTCCAACTCGAACCCGGCCGGCAGGTAGTCTACGAGGATCGCTCGGGACCGCCCCTCGCCCGTCTGACGCCCCAGCAGGACGACGACGACCAGATCGCTTTGGCGAATCGCAGCCGGATCGAGCAGCTCGCCTGTGCGGCTGTAGAGCAATCGCTGAATGGCGAAGCCAGCGTCGGCGGCCTGCGGCGGCGCAATCGGCGCGGCCGTGATCGTGACGATGCCATTGACCGGATTGCTGCCCAGGTTCCGAAGCGTCGGCAATGTCGCTCCCCCAGCCGCCGTTCGATAAAGCCGGGCGTCGGCGCCGGCAATCCGGACGCCATCGACCTCCAGGGCGAAGCCGTCGTCGCTTGCGGCGGCGCTGAGTTGCGCGCCCGCCCGGACGACCCATGCCTGCTCCTGGGTCGAAAGCCAGCGCCGCTCCCGGACCATGACCGACAGCGACCGCGCGACGGCGTCCAGCTCCTGCCACGGCAGGAGCCGCGCTTCCGCGAGGATGGCGAGCAACGCCGCCCGGTCGCGCACCGGCGAGCCATAGGTCTCATAGCGCGCGCCGGGATCGAGGCCGATCGTGGTCCGGATCGCGCGCTGGAACATTGCGTCGGCCTTGGCGCCGTCGCCGACCTTGGCGAGGGCGCCGCCGATCAGGGCGAGCGTCAACTCCGTCGCATCCGACTCCCCAAGCGTATCGGCGAAGCGACGAACCCGCGCCGCATCGGCGACGCCGGCCTTGGCCCGCACATAGAGCGCATAGGCAGCGGCCGGAATGTTGTCGCGGTTCCAGTTTCCGCTATCCACGAGCTCGCTCAACCGCGCCAGCATACGGGCGAGCGGCTCTTCCGGAACGGCGGCCCCGGCGGCGGCGGCGGAAACTAGGAAGTCGCCGGCATAGGCGGTGATCCAGGGGCTGGCCTCAAACTGGCTGTCCCAGAACCCGATCCCGCCGGTATAGGTCTGCATGCCGAGCAATCGGGCGATGCCCAGTTCGACGCCTTGCATCGGCTCCAGCGCGCCGCGGATGCCCATGGAGGCCGCCACGTCCGCCGCATAGAGCAACGGCGCCGCCGTCGATGTCGTCTGCTCGGCGCAGCCATAGGGATAGCGCGACAGTCGGGTCAGGATATTGGGCAAATCCAGGTCCGGCAGCGGGTTCAGGCCGCCGATGATGCTGGCGGTCTCCTTGTAGAGCCCCGCCATTGCGTTCCTGGGCACGGTCAGCGCGCCGCCTGGCGCTATGACCGAGGCATAGGAGCGCGTTTCGACGGGCGACGCCGGTCGGACCGACAGGTTTTCCTCCAGGGTGAAGGCGATGCCGCCCGGTCCCGTCACGTCCAGGCGAACTCTGGCGTCGCCCGGCGCGATGCCGGCGATATCGAACCGGATGTCGGCTGCCGGACCGCCCGGCTTCAAGTTGGCGCGAAGCGTCGCGTCAGCGGGCGACCCGATGCCGTTCCGGGTCGTCAAGGTCGCGGCATAGGAGCCTTCCGGGCCGCTCAGATTGCGGAGCGAGACCGCGACCGATGCAGCGTCGCCCGGCGCCAGGAACCGGGGCAACGCCAATGTGGCGATGACCGGGCGCCGGACCAGCATGGTCGCCTCGGCGCTGCCGACGCCCGTGCCGGTCCAGGCCTGGGCCATCAGCCGCAATCTGCCGCTGAATTCCGGAATGGCGAGCGGAATGATCGCGACGCCCGCCGCATCGGTTTCGACGATGCCGCTGAAGACCGCAACGACCCTGGCGCTTTTCTTCGGCAGATTGGCGAGCGAGTTATTCGGCCGTTCCGCATCGTCGCCGCCCGAGCGGACACGCCCGATTTCCGCCCCGGCGGCATCGATGAAGCGGCTGTAGACATCCCGGATCGCGACGCCCAGGCGCCGCTTGCCGAGATAATGCAGTTTGGGGTCCGGCGCCTTGTAGCCGGTCAATCCCAACACGCCGTCATCGACGGCCGCCAGGGTCACATAGGTCTGGCCCGCCCCGCCGCCGACCGCGAGGCGCACATCGACCGTGCCTTCGGGCTGGATCTCCGCGGGCGCGGTCATCGTAACCGCAAGCGTATGGGGCCGGGCATCGTAAGGCGCCCAGCCGGCGCCGATGGCCCGGCGCGGCGTCAGGCTGCGTTCGCCCTGAGCCGGCGCGAAGGCGTTCACCAGGATATAGGCGCCGCCCGCGCCGTCCGCCGGCAGCGTCAAGGTCAATTCGCCTCCGGTCTCCGGGATCGACGCCGTCACCACATCTCGAAGACGGCCATCGACGACGCTCGCCATCACTTCAGCGGCGAACGGCGGTTCGATGATCACCTTGACCGTATCGCCGGGCGCGAAGGGGCCGGGCGGCATCGTGATCTTGACCTTGTCGGGCGCTGGCTCCTCGCCCGCCGTCGCGGCGCCCCACCAGCCCGCATGGAAGCGGACGCTGGTCGCGGCGCCAGTCGCCTCGTCCAGGGCCTCCAGGCGATAGCCGCCCCAGTTGTCGAAACGCTCCGCTATCCGGGCGGGCGCGCCGGCTTTTGCTTGCACGGTTCCAACGGCGATCACGTCACTGTCCAGATACTGGATCTGGTAGTCCCAGCGGCCGCCGTCCTGGAACCAGATATATTCCTGCTCTTCCTTGACGATCCTGTAGGCGAGCGTCCGGTCGATCGGTTCGCCGTCGGCCGAAAAGGCGGCGATATCGAACGCGGCGATGCCGCCTTCCTTGATGCCGCCATCCTCAAACAGCGGTTTCACGCCGACGAGCAGCGGCAAGTTGCCGAGCGGCGTCTTCGCGGTGACCGAAAGCGGCCGGCCGCCGACATCGAATATGCTGGCCCGGGCGACGGCTTCCAGGGGATAGCTCGTCGCCGGTACGTCGCCAAGGTCCAGGGAGACGTAGCCATTGCCCGATTCATCGGTCTCAAACGGCTCGAAGCTTGGGCGGTAGGCCCGCGGCGCCTCCTCCTCCGACAAGCCGAAGACATAGCCTTCGGCGCCAGGGACCGGGGTCTTGGCGACCTGGACGGTCAGGGTCGCCTCGGCTGCAAGGTTCGCGCCCGGCGCGCCATAGAGATAGGCGGCGTTCACTTCGATCGCGACGCTATTGTCGGTGCGGCCGGCCTGAATCTTTGCTTCCAGGCGGGGCGGCACGAAGTCGTCGACCAGGAAGCGGACGGCGCCGATGGCCGCGCCCTTCGGGTCCGCATGGACGGTCGCGCGCCACATGCCGGTCGGCGCGGTCTCCGGTATCTCTACCTTCGCCGTATAACCGCCGGCGCCCTTGTCCGAAATCTGCTGGCTCGAGACTTCCAGGCCGTCATGCCGATGGATTTTCAGGGTCAGCGGTAATCCCGTCACGGCCTTGGCGGCAGCATCGCGCAACAATGCCGTAAGGTGAACGAGCCCGCCCGGACGGTAGATGCCGCGCTCCGTCGTCAGGTAGGCGTCGAGCGCGCCGGGCGCTTCGCGGCCATCGACGCCGCGATCGGAGAGATCGAGCGGCGCCCGCTCCAGGTCGAGATAGACGAAATCCCCAGACGCACCATAGGCATAAACGGCCTTTGCCGCAGCATCTTCCTTGCCGCGGAGGAACCCGGCGGGGATGCGGGCGATGCCGTCGGCATCCGTCTGGGCTTCCTGCAGGACCTTGCCGCCGGCGCTGATCAATGCGACTCGCGTCTGGGGCGCGGGCTTGCCCGTCGACAGCGCGCGGGCCGCGACCGCCAGGCCGTCATTCCCGACAAACGCTGTCAGGCCGATATCGGAGACCATGAACCACTGGGATGCAGCCCACCAGCCATCGCCGATCTCCTGCTCCGGGTCTTCCGCGACCGCGAGATAGACGCCGGGTTGCAGGTCGGGCATGACCTCCGCGAGCGGGATCGCGACGCGCTTGGCGACGTTCTGCTCGCCGCCGGTTTCGATCTCGCCGGCCCAGATGTTCTTGCCGATTCGGCTGACGACCTGGCCGACATCGGAATAGCTGATCTGCTGGTCGATCAGGCCCCGCTTCAGGCCCTCGATCACGCGGCTGTCGTCGACGCGCAGCAGCAAAACGCGCGCCACATCCATGTTGATCGCCTCGATCGGCAACCCGGCGGCGTCGATGCGCGGCAGAATGAGGCCGCTGGAGGGGAAAGCGACGCGCCGGGGGCGGTTCGGAATGTCCGCCGTTTGGGTGACATCGGCCCGCAACACGCTGCTTTCGCCGCGGAGCCCGGCCCGCACCGTCAATGTGGCCGCGCCGCCATGGGGCAGGCCGGTGACGCATAATTCGTCGCCGACTGCGCGCGCCGCAAGGGTCTCGCCGCCAGCGCTCGTGACATAACTTTCAAGCGCCGCCGCCTGCTTCGCCTCCAGGACCTGATCGAACCGCAGACAGACCAGCGCCGACCGTCGGTCGGCCTGGACGTTGGCGCCGGGGAACATGGCGAGGTCGCGCTCGACTGCCGGCGTCAGTTCCGCGATGCGGGCGGCATAGACGTCCGCCAGACAGACCGCGTCTTTCGCCGGATCGGCGCCGATATTCGGACATGTGACGGCGCGCGCCTTGGCCCAGGCGCGCTGTTCCGCGCGGAGCGTCTGGGCCGCCTCGCCCTCGAGCCCGGCCATGGCGGTCCGGTAGGCTTGCGCCATCGCCCAATCCTGCCGCGCGAGGCCGTCATGGCTACAGAGCAGCTTTTCCAGCGCGGTCGACGCCTTGGCGCAATCGAAGCTTGGCCGCGCCGCCATCGACGCCGTCGGCGCAGCAAGAAATGCAATCATCCCAAGGACCAAGGCGATCATGCGGTTCGGCATTGGCGGCGCTCCCAGGGTAGCTTTTGGCGATCCTATCATGGACCGCTGGCTTGAAATACGGTGTCAGTTTATGCTTTTGGTTCTTGCAAGTAATGGAGGCGATAAAATGGCCGATATTGGCGAAAATGCGCCCAGCTTCAGCTTGGCCAATCAGGATGGGGCGATGGTTTCGCTCAAGGACCTGGCTGGAAAATCCGTGCTGATCTGGTGGTACCCCAAGGCGGACACGCCTGGTTGAACGGTTGAAGGCAAAGGGTTCCGTGATCGAGCCAAAGACTTCAATGCAAAGAACGTCGTGATCCTCGGCTGCAGCTTCGACGCGCCGGAGGCGAACAAGGCGTTCAAGGATAAATTCGATTTCCACTTCGATCTTCTAACCGACGCCGACAAGGCGATGTCGATCGCCTATGGCGCGGCGACGGCCGAGTCGGCGCGACCGGCGCGCATTTCCGTGCTGATCGGACCGGACGGCAAGATCGTCCGCCGATTCGACAAGGTGACGCCAGCGGACCACCCCGACGAAGTGCTTGGCATCCTCTGACGTCCGGAAGGTCCCAAGTCGATCGGCGCGCGGGTTGTCATTCCTGAGCCTGCTTTCTATCGTCTCGTCCGAGACATCAGGGAGCGCTTCGGATGACAACCCGCCTCGTCGGCAAGACCGCCGTCGTCACCGCCGCCGGCCAGGGCATCGGCCGCGCCATCGCTGAAGCCTTTCGCGACGCTGACGCGACTGTCATCGCCAGCGATCTCGACGTCGCGAAGCTAAAGGATCTGGCGGGCGTCCAGGCGCATGCCTGCGACGTGACTGATACGGCAAGCGTGCAAGCGCTCGCCAAGGCCGCTGGCCCGGTTGATATCCTGGCGAATATCGCGGGGTTCGTGCACCACGGCGACATCCTGACCGCATCGGAAGCGGACTGGGACTTCGGCTTCGATCTGAACGTCAAATCCATGTTCCGGACGATCCGCGCTTTCCTGCCGGGGATGCTGGCGTCCGGCGGCGGCAGCATCGTCAATATGGCGTCCGTCGCATCGAACCTTGCCGGGGTGCAGAACCGGTTGGTCTATGGGGCGAGCAAGGCCGCCGTCATCGGCCTGACCAAGCAAGTCGCCCGAGATTACATCGGCCAGAACATCCGCTGCAACGCGATTGCGCCGGGCACGGTCCAATCGCCTTCCCTGGACGACCGCATCAATGCGTTCGCCGACCCGGTGCAGGCGCGGAGGGATTTTATCGCGCGCCAGCCGCTCGGCCGCCTCGGCCTTGCCTCGGAAATCGCCGCCGCAGCGCTCTATCTCGCAAGCGACGACTCCGCCTATACCACCGGCACGGTGCTGGTCGCCGATGGCGGCCTCACCCTTTAGGATCCGGACATCATGAACAAGATTGACCTCGCTGGCCGCCACGCGGTCGTGACCGGCGCCGCCCAGGGCTTTGGCCTTGCAATCACGGACCGGATGCTCGCCTCGGGCGCTACTGTTTCCATGTGGGATATCGACCAGGCGGAACTGGACAAGGCCGCGGCGACGCGGCCGGGCGCGACGCCGATCCAGGCGGACGTCACCGACCCGGACGCCATCCAGGACGCGCTCGCCAAGGCGCAGGCCGCCAATGGCGCCGTCGACATTCTTGTGAACAATGCCGGGATCGCCGGTCCTGCGCTTCCGGTCAAGGACTACCCCATCGCCGACTGGCGGCGGGTGATCGAACTGGACCTGAACGGGGTCTTCTACTGCGCCCAGGCCGTCGTTCCGGACATGATCGCCCGCAATTACGGCCGGATCGTCAATATCGCCTCGATCGCGGGCAAGGAAGGCAACCCGAACGCAGCGCCCTATTCGGCCGCGAAGGCAGGCGTCATCGCGTTCACCAAGTCGCTTGGCAAGGAACTGGCGGCGCATGATATCGCCGTCAACTGCATCACGCCTTCTGCGGCCAAGACCCGCATCTTCGAGCAGATCAGCCAGCAGCATATCGACTACATGCTGTCGAAAATTCCTCGGGGCCGTTTCGTGCAGGTCGAAGAGCTTGCGTCCATGGCCTGCTGGCTCGCGAGCGAAGAAATGCGTTATGCGACCGGGGCCGTGTTCGACCTCTCCGGCGGACGCGCCACCTACTGATACCAGCCTGCGGTGAGGCAGACTCATTTTCGGGATTCCCAAAGCGTTCG
>CALAHN010000048.1 GCA_937891825.1 uncultured Alphaproteobacteria bacterium | reverse complement strand
GCAGTGGTAGACTTTTGCGCCGCCAATTGGCTGGTTTTTACGCCGCCGTTGACAGCCGGCGATGTCGCGGGCGTCATCGCCGACATCAACGAGACCGGCTACGGCCTGACCTTCGGCCTGCATACCCGGATCGACGGGCGGGTGCAGGACGTGGTCGATACGGCCGCGGTCGGCAATCTCTACATCAACCGCAACCAGATCGGCGCGGTCGTCGGGTCGCAGCCCTTCGGCGGCCAGGGCCTGTCGGGAACGGGGCCGAAAGCCGGGGGACCGTTCTACCTGGAGCGCTTCCGGCAGCGGCCGCTGGCGGCCGCGGCGTCGCCTCCGGACACGGCGAACACGGTCCCCGAGGCGGAGGTCGCGGCCGCCCTGGCGGCGCTCGACATGGGGGCATGGGCCGCCCGGCGCGACCAGGTATCGACGCTGCGGGATGCGCTCCGCGGGCGCGCCCGGACCGCGATGAGCGCGGCTGCGGCCCTCGACATGGGGCCGATCGATCTGCCGGGGCCGACGGGCGAGTCGAACCGGCTCTGGCTCGCGCCCCGCGGCCGGGTCCTGTGCCTCGGCCCGAGCGCCGATGCGCTGCTGGACCAGGCGGTGCAAGCGCTCCGGGCCGGGAACGGGGTCGTCGCCGTCGCGCCCGACGCAATGGCGGCGGTTCGGATCCTGATCGACGCGGGTTTGCCGCTATTCGCGGCGAACGGCGGGCTCGATCCAGCGGCGTTGGCGCGGCTGCAGGTCGACGCCGTCGCGTCGGAAGGCGGCGGTGCGGCGCTCCGTCAGGCCCTGGCGGCCAGAGCCGGGGCCCGCATCCCGCTGATCGCCCGCCGGATCGATTGCATCAGCTACGCCCATGAGCGAGTGCTCTGCATCGATACGACCGCGGCCGGCGGCAACGCATCGCTGCTGGCGATGGCGGGTTAGGGAATTTCTGGCCTTGCGGCGGGGCTGCAAAGATTCTCTCATGGGCGCCAAGTGTTTGAAGGAGCGCAGCCATGTCGCTGAACCGGGATTTCGACGCGCTGGTCGATGCGGATAACGGGGTCATCAGCCGGGAGCTGTTTGTCGACCGGGACCTATATGAGCTGGAACTGGACCGGGTGTTCGCGCGCTCCTGGCTGCTCGTGGGCCACGCGGGGCGGATCCCGGCGCCGGACGATTTTTTCGTCAGCCGTATGGGGAACGATTCCGTCATCCTGACCCAGAGCCGTCAGGGCGAGATCATGGTCTTCCTGAACAGTTGCCCCCATCGGGGCATGCGGGTCTGTCGCTTCGATCAGGGCAATGCGGCGCTTTTCACCTGCCCCTATCACGGCTGGAGCTTCTCAACGAACCGGGAGCGGGTCGAGGTTCCAGGCCAGTTGATCGGCGTGCCGCGCTCGGAGGAGGGCTATTCGGGCCAACTCGACCGGGTGCGGTGGGGGCTGAAGCGCTGTCCGAACGTCGTGAACTACAAGGGCTCGATCTGGGCGAACTGGGACCCGGACGCGCCGCCGCTGGAAGATTATCTTGGCGACATGCGGCGCTATCTCGATGTGGCGCTCGATGGCCGCGACGGCTCGCCCGGCGGCAGCCAGTTGCTGGGCGGCGTCCAGAAATGGCGCATCCGCTGCAACTGGAAGACGGTCGCGGAGAATTTCGCGGGCGACCTCTATCACGAAGTCAGCCACCAATCGGCCAACCTTGCGGAAATCGGCCTCGCCAAAGGCAAGGGGCGGCGGGACGCCCTGCCGCTTCGCCATGCCATCGGGTTTCCAGGGCTCGGCCATGGCGGGCTGGCGTTCCCGCCGACGACCGAGCCGCCGCTGAACCTGTCGCCCGACTATGGCGACGCCGAGATCAACGCCTATTACGCCGAAATCCACGGGCGCAAGGTGCAGAACCTGGCCGGAAAGGCGCATGTCAATCTGGTCGTCGGCACGATCTTCCCGAACATGTCCTTCCACGCGAACCAGCCGCGGAGCCTTGCGATTGTTCACCCCATCAGCCCGACCGAGGTCGAGATGTGGCGCATGTACCTGGTCGACCGGGATACGCCGGCGCGGGTGCAGGACATGCTCCGCCGCTATTACCTCCGCTATTCCGGCCCTGGCGGCATGACCGAGGCGGACGACATGGAGAACTGGACCCAGGTCACCCTGGCCAGTCAGGGCGCCATCGGCCGCCGCCAGCCGTTCAACTACCAGCTTGGCCTTGGCAAGGAAGCGCCGGTGGACGGGCTGGCGGGCGGCGTCGCGAGCGGCAGCTACTCCGAGGGCAACGCCCGCATCTTCTATCGCCGTTGGAAGGACCTGATGGCGGCGCCCGGACCCTTCGAAGCCGAAGGAGATGCGCGCCATGGCGGCTGAATGGGATAGCGCCGTCCGGCGCCTGCTGCTCCAGGCCGAGGCCGAGGCCTTCCTCGTAGCCGAAGCCGACTGCCTCGACGGCCGGGATTTCGAAGCCTGGCTGGCCATGCTGACCGATGACGTGAAAATCTGGATGCCGATCGTCCGGAACGCCGAATCCGGCGGGCCGGTCGCGGAGACGACTGCGGAAAATTTCGACGCCAACTGGTTCGACGAAGGCATCGAGACGCTCCGCCAGCGGGTGAAGCAGCTAGCGACAGGCGTCCATTGGGCGGAGCAGCCGCCCTCGCGGACGACGCGCATGGTCAGCAATGTCCGCCTGATTGACATTATTTCCCGTGACGGCGCGGCGACGGCCGACGACCCCTTCGGCGATATCGCGGCGTTGGCCGTCCGCTGCCGCTTCCTCACCTACCGCAACCGGAACGAGGACGAGCAGGATTTTTTCATCGGCAAACGCAACGACACCCTCTGCCGGGCCGACGGCGGCTGGCGTCTTGCGCGGCGGGAAGTCTTTCTGGATCAAAGCGTGTTGCTGGCGAAGAACCTGTCGATTTTCTTCTGATCACGGGCGTTTGCAGGCGCCAAGCCGCTGGACTACCGTTTGGGCGCATAGGCGATCGGGGGTAGGGCGATGGCGGCGGATGAGCCTGTAGACGTTCTGATTATCGGCGCGGGCGCGTCGGGCGCGGCCATGGCCTGGAGCCTTGCCGAAACCAAAATGCATATCGTCTGCCTGGAGCAGGGCGGCGTCATGAACCCGCTGGCCTATCCCAGCACCGGGCGCGACTGGGAAGCCCGGGCCGCTAGCGACTTCGCGACCAATCCCAATGTGCGCGGGCTGGCCTCCGACTACCCGATCAACGAAGACGACAGCCCGATCAAGATCGCGAACTTCAACGGCGTCGGCGGCGGTACCGTGCTGTATGCCGGGCATTTTCCGCGCTTTCACCCTTCCGACTTCCGCGTGAAAAGCCTGGACGGCGTCGCGGACGACTGGCCGATCGACTATGCCGACATCGCGCCCTATTACGCCGAAAACGAACGGATGACCGGCGTCGCCGGCCTGGCGGGCGATCCCGCATATCCTCAGGACAATGCCCAGAAACTGCCGCCGTTGCCGTTCGGAAAGTCCGGCGAAACCCTGGCGAAAGGCTTCAACAAGCTCGGCTGGCATTGGTGGCCGTCCGACACGGCGATCATCACCGAGGATTACGACGGCCGCGCCAAGTGCATCAACCTCGGGGCCTGCGGCGCCGGCTGCGCCCAGGGCGCCAAGGGCAGCGCCGACGTCACCTACTGGCCGCATGCTCAGCGCGCCGGCGTCGAACTCCGGACCCGCTGCCGGGTGCGGGAGATCACTGTCGGCGACGACGGCATGGCGACGGGCGCTCTCTACTATGACGCCAAGGGCGACCTGCATGCGATCAAGGCCCATATCGTCGTCATGGCGTGCAATGGCGTCGGCACGCCCCGCATGCTGTTGAACTCGACCTCGAAGCAGTTTCCGGACGGGCTGGCGAACTCATCGGGCCTCGTCGGCAAGAACCTGATGTTCCACCCCTATGCCTGGGTGCAGGGCGTGTTCGCGGACGAGGTCGACGGCTACGCGGGACCGAACAAGGCGATCCGCAGCCAGCAATTCTATGAAACCGACGGCGCCCGGGATTTCGTGCGCGGCTACACGCTGGAGATTACCCGCGGCATGCCGCCGGTGCGGACGGCGAACACGGCGTTTCGCCATGGCCGCCTGCCTTGGGGCGCGGCGCATCACGATGCGTTCCGGTCGCTCTATAACCGGCTGACCGGCATGGTCGCTGTCTGCGAGGACCTGCCGGAGGAGCATAACCGGGTGTCGCTCGACCCCGACCTCAAGGACGGCAATGGTATTCCGGCCCCGAAGATCAGCTATACATTGAGCGAGAACACCCGGAAGATGCTGGATCATGGCATCGCGCGCTCGACGGACATCCTGAAAGCCGCCGGCGCGACCGACATTCTAAGCGAGGCGCCGATTCCCTGGGGCGGCTGGCACCTGATGGGCACGGCGCGCATGGGGACCGATCCTGGCCGTTCGGTCGTGAATGCATGGGGCCGGAGCCACGATGTCCGGAACCTGTTCATCGTCGATGGCAGCATCTTCGTGACCAGCGCCGGCGTTAACCCGACCAACACCATCCAGGCGCTGGCGCTCTATGTGGCGGACCAGATGAAAAGCCGCCTCGCCAACTTGTTCGACTAGATCAAACCAGTCTTACGCGGAAACGCCTAAGACTGGATAATTTGATCGATATTAATAAGGTAGAGCATGGACCACGCGCTCATTTGAGCGCGTCATGCTCTAAAGGGACCGACGCCCATGCCAGCCAAAACCCAGCCAGGCGCCGCGGCCCTGACCGATGCCGAGCGCGCGACGCTCGCCGCGGTCGCGGACTGCATCATCCCGGCAAGCGCCGCACACGCTGCGCCAAGCGCCGGCGATCCCTCGATCGCAGCCGCTATCGAGACCGACGCCGTGCGACGCATCGGGACGCTGAAGGCGGCGCTCGCGGCGCTTGACCGCGCGGCGGAAGACGCTGGCGGCGAGCAGCGCTTCGCCGACCTCTCGGGCGCGGCCCGCGACGCCGTCGCGGCGACGTTCCGGGCGCGCGATCCGGCGGCCGCGAGCTTCCTCGAAAGCCTGACGGCTCAATGCTATTACCGCGACGACCGGGTCATGCGGTCGCTCGGCATGGACCCGCGGCCGCCGCATCCAGCGGGATATACGGTGGCGCAGGGGGATTGGTCCTTGCTCGACCCGATCCGCCGCCGCCCAGCCTTTTTCCGTCCCGACGGGCGGAGCTGATCGAGCGGTAAAAAGTCAGGGCCTGGACGGCGCCGCGGCATTGCCAAACGGCCAGTCGTAAATCCGCTGGAGATTGCCGCCCATCAAGGCGGCGCGCTCGTTGGATGCGAACGCGGTCGTTTCGCGGAACGGCTCAACGCCTTCTGAATAGGTCAGAAAGTTGACGGCGCGGGTCCAGTCGGTGCCCCACATGCAATGGTCGATGCCATAGGCGTCGACAATGCGGCGCACCGGGTCCCAGATATCGTCGTAGGGATAGGGCTTGAGGGAGAGCGTGCAGGCGCCGGTGATCTTGATCGTGACATTCGGATGCTTCGCGAGGTCCAGGACCTGCGGCAGGTCGGCAAAGGGCGCGTCCGGCTTGGGCGGCGCAAAGGGCTGCTGCAGGCCCAGATGATCGATCACCAGGGTGACGTCGGGATGCTTGGCCGCGAGCTTCGCCGCATCGCCCAGATTGCCCCAGCACAGGAGGTTGATCGGCAGTCCGTGGCGCGCCGCCGCCCGCATGACTTCGGCGACGCCGGCGCTATCGGCGTCGATCGCGGGGCCATGGGCCATCATCATCCGGATCGCGACGGCGCCCTCGGTCCCGGCCCAATCTGCGATCGTTTCGGCGACGCCGGGATCGGTTGGATCGACCGGCTTGACCAGTCGAAAGCGAGTTGGATATTTCTTATAAACGTCAATCGCATAGCTTGCGTCATAGCGGTACATGGTGAAGGGCGAGACCAGGATCGCGCCGTCGACGTTGGCCGCGTCCATGGCGGCGATCATGGCGTCGCCGGTGACCTCATCGGGGCCGGGCAGCACGGCCGCCCAGGGGCGCTCGGGGCGGTCGCGTTCATAGGCATGGACTTGGGCGTCGATGATCGGCATGGCACGGCGATCCTTCATTCATTGTCGCTGGCATTTGGGCGTCGGAAGCCAAATTACCATGCTCCGGCGCCAGGGGCGACGGGGCGTTGGACCGTGGCATTACGTCCATGCACAGCCGCGATTGCTTCGGCTATCGTCAACGGCGCACAATCAAGCAAAGCGCTGCCCGCCCTCCGGAAAATCCGGCAAGGCGGGAGAAGGCGACAGCATTCAGGAGGACCTCATCATGGCTTCGTCCCAGCAGGTTCGTTCGGCCCCGGCGCCCGACGCTGTGCCCGACTATGACGTGATTATTATCGGCGCAGGGATTTCCGGCTTGTACCAGTTGCTGAAGCTGCGCGAGCTGGGTCTCCGCGCCCGCGTCTACGAGGCGGGCACAGGCGTCGGCGGCACCTGGTACTGGAATCGGTATCCGGGCGCGCGCTTCGATTCCGAAAGTTATTCCTATGGCTTCTCGTTTTCCCAGGAACTCCTGGACGAATGGGACTGGTCCGAGCATTTTTCGCCGCAACCGGAAACCGAGCGTTATCTGAACTTTGTCGCGGACAAGTTCGACCTCCGCCGCGACATCCAGTTCTCCGCCCGGGTCGCCGCCGCGCGCTTCGATGCGGCGGCGCGCGCCTGGACCGTCACCCTCGAAAGCGGCGAGAGCGCTACAGGCCGCTTTGTCGTAACGGCGGTCGGCCCGCTTTCCGCGCCGACATATCCGAGGATCGAGGGCCGGGACAGCTACCAGGGCGAAGCGTATCACACCGGTCTCTGGCCGAAGCACAAGGTGACGTTCGAGGGCAAGCGCGTCGGCGTCATCGGCACCGGGGCGACCGGCGTTCAGGCGATCCAGGAGATCGCCAAGACGGCCGGACATCTGACCGTCTTCCAGCGCCGGCCGAACTGGTGCACGCCCTTGCATAACCGCCCGATCGATAGCGCGGAAATGCGCGAGATCAGAAAAGGCTATCCGGAATTGTTCGAGCGGTGTCGCGAGACCGCCGCCTGCTTCATTCACACCGTCGACCCGCGCGGCACCTTCGAGGTTTCGGACGAGGAGCGCGAGGCGTTTTACGAACATCTCTATGCGTCGCCGGGCTTCGGCATCTGGCAAGGGAACTTCCGCGACATGCTGACCGACCGGGCCGCAAACGCGCTCGCGTCCAAGTTTGTCGCGCGCAAGATCCGCGAGCGGGTGAAGGACCCGAAAGTCGCGGAGATGCTGATCCCGAAGGATCATGGCTTCGGCACCCGCCGCGTGCCCCAGGAGACCCGCTACTACGAGGTCTACAATCAGCCGAATGTCGAGCTGGTCAGCATTCTGGAGACCCCGATCGAGCGGATCACGCCGAAGGGCGTCAAGACGAGCGAACGGGAATACGAGTTCGATCTGCTCGTTTACGCGACAGGGTTCGACGCGATCACCGGCAGCCTGGACCGGATCGACATCGTCGGCGAGGACGGCGTCAAGCTGAAGGACAAATGGCGGTCGGAAGGCTTGACGACCTTTGTCGGCGTCATGATCGAGAAGTTCCCGAACCTGTTCATGGATGTCGGCCCGCACACGGCGCTCGGCAATATTCCGCGCAGCATCGAATACAATGTCGAATGGGTCGCGGACCTGATCGGCCATGCCCATAAATCGGGCCATACATATGTGGCGGCGCGGCCGGAAGCCGTGAAGGAATGGACCGAATTCGTCGCCATGAAAGGCGAGGGCCTGCTGACCAACGAGGTCGATTCCTGGATGACCGGCGTCAACCTGAATGTCGACGGCAAGGAAAAGCGCATCCTTGCCCGCTATAGCGGCACGGCGCCGGAGTATCGCGCCTGGTGCGATGACGTGGCGGCAAGGGGGTATGAGGAACTGCGCTTCGATTGAGCCGTCAGAGCTTCAACTGCGCGTCAAGCCTTCGCGGCCGCCTTCAGCAGGATCGCCGCCGCATCCGCCATCGCGGCCGCCCCGGTGACGATATCGGCGTCGGCGGTGTTCTCCGTCCAGTGATGGCTGACGCCGCCGATGCTGGGGATGAAAAGCATGCCGGCTGGCATGATCCCGGCCAGCACCTGCGCGTCATGGCCGGCGCCGCTGGGCATGCGGACATGCAGGCCGGGCGCATGCGCCTCAGAGCCCTGGTCCAGCGCCGCCTGGATGGCTTCGGCCATGGCCATCGGTTCGGTCTTGAACACGGTTTCAAGCTCGAGCGCGCAGGGGCCGGCGGCATTGGCCGCCTTGATGAGCGCTTCCAGGGTGCGTTCGAACCGCAGCAACTGCGCCTTGTCGACGTCGCGGAACTGAAACAGCATGGTCGCCTTGCCGGGGATGATCGACCCGAAGCCAGGCTCGAGATCGATGTCGCCGACCGTCCAGACCGAGAGCGGCGCCTTGACCGCCGGGAACCGTTCATCGATCGCGACGGCGAGGCGGGCGAGGGCGAGGCCGGCATCCTTGCGGATCGCCATCCGCGTTGTCCCCGCATGGTTCTGAATGCCGGTCGCCGTGATCCGGAACTGCCAGATCGCCACAATGCTGGCGACGACGCCGAGCTTCAGCCCCCTGGCCTCCAGGCTGTCGCCTTGCTCGATATGGGCTTCCATGAACCCGATATGCCGGCCCGGCTCGACCTGAATGCGCGGCTTGTCCTTGAGGCCGGCCGCTGCAAGCGCCGTCCTGAGCGGCGTCCCGTCATGCTGATTGGCGATGCCGTCGATCTCGTCCTCGGTCAAGTCGCCGATGAAGGAGCGGCTGCCGATGAAGGACTTGTAGTGGCCTTCCTCATCGGCCCAGGCCGCGACGTCGACGCCGAGGCCGGCGCATGCCGGGTCCTCGCTGAGCGCGCGGGCGACTTCCAGGCCGTAGATCACGCCAAGCGCGCCATCGAGCCAGCCGGCATAGGGCTGGGTTTCGGAATGGCTGCCGATCAGCAGCTTCGGGCCGGGACCGGGCGCGCGGCCGATCACGTTGCCGATGCCGTCGATACTGGCGTCCAGCCCAGCTTCGGCCATGCGCGCCGCCAGCCAATGGCGCGACGCAATATCGTCCGGGGCGTAGGTCGGCCGGTGGACCCCGGTCTTGTAAGCCCCGAACTCGCGTAATCTGTATAGGTCGCCGAGCAGGCGGTCGGGATTGATCTTCGGCATGGACGAGGTCTCCTGACAGGCAGTTTCGGCGCTGATGGCGTATCCATATGCCGGGTAGAAGCAAGGCGGGCGCCAGTCGCAGCTTCCGAAGCGGCATGTGCCTGGCGGCGATATGCCGAAACCGGCATGACTAATATTTCATCGCGAATTTTTCATTGCCGCAAAAAGTTTGTGCTTTGCAGCAATCGGCGGGCTTCCCACAAAGCCTCGAATTTGCCGCGCTCCCGCAGATGTCGCCGTTTGGCATGCGGCTTGCTGCGTTCAGGACGCTGTCAAACAAAAATTAACGATGGAGGCTCATCGGAATGATCGATCGTAGAACTTTCGGCCGCGGCGTCGCGGCTGTGCTGGGCGGGGCGGCGTTGACCGCCCTCAGCCTGTCGCCCGCTTTGACAAAGCCGGCGGAAGCGCAAGGCACGCTTCGTCTGGGCATGACCCTGGCCGATATCCCGGTTTCCTTCGGCCAGCCCGACCAGGGCTTCGAAGGCTTCCGGTTTATGGGCCTGATGCTCTATGACGCTTTGATCAACTGGGACATGACGGCCGACGACAAGCCCTCGGCGCTCATTCCGGGCCTGGCGGAAAGCTGGTCGGTGAACAAGGACGATCCGACCAAGTGGACGTTCAACCTCCGCAAGGGCGTGAAATTCCATGACGGCTCCACCTTCAACGCCGACGCGGTGATCTTCAACTTCGACAAGCTTCTGGACAAGGATTCGCCGCAGTTCAGCGCCCGGCAAGGGTCGCTCGTGAATTTCCGCATTCCCTCGATCAAGAGCTACAAGAAGATCGACGATTACACCGTCGAATTCACCACCCATGAGCCAAGCGGCTTCGTGCCCTTCCAGCTTTGCTACATCCTGATGGCGAGCCCGGCCCAATGGGAAAAGACGGGCAAGGACTGGAACGAATTCGGGAAAACGCCATCCGGAACCGGCCCCTGGAAGCTTGCGGCCCTGGCGCCGCGCGAAAGCGTGGAATTCGTGCCGTTCAAGGAGCATTGGGACACGAGCCGCGTGCCGAAACTGGACAAGGTGATCGCGTTGCCGATCCCGGACCCGAACGCCCGGACCGCGGCGCTGCTATCCGGCCAGGTCGACTGGATCGAAGCGCCGGCGCCCGATGCGATCCCCAGGATAGAATCCCAGGGCTTCAAGATGGTCGCCAATGTCTACCCGCATATCTGGTCCTGGCATTTGAGCCGCGTCGAAGGCTCGCCCTGGAACGATATCCGGGTGCGGAAGGCCGCCAACCTCGCCATCGACCGCGAAGGCATCAAGGCGCTGCTCGGCGGCTATGCGATCCCGGCTGTGGGTCACGTGACGCCGACCGATCCCTGGTTCGGCGAACCGACCTTCAAGGTGAAGTTCGATCCCGAAGCCGCCAAGGCGCTGCTGAAGGAGGCAGGCTTCAGCACGGACAACCCGGTGAATATTAAAGCCATGATCTCCGCCAGCGGTTCCGGCCAGATGCTGCCGCTGCAAATGAACGAGTACATGCAGCAGAACCTGGCCGATGTCGGGATCAAGATCGACTTCGAGGTCACCGAATGGAATGCGCTGATCGACCTCTGGCGGGCGGGCGCGAAATCGCCGCAAGCCAACGGCGCCCATGTGATCAACGTGAGCTACACCACCCAGGACCCCTACAGCGCCTTCACACGCTTCATGCGGAGCGATCTGAGCGCGCCCAAGGGCGTCAATTGGGGCTACTACGACGACCCGGAGATGGATGCGCTGCTGCGCACGGCGGACGGCGCGTTCGATCCCGCTGAACGGGATGCGATCCTGGCGAAGGTCCATGCCCGGGCCGTTGACGATGCGGCGTTCATCTGGGTGGTCCATGACGTGGCGCCTCGGGCGATGACAACCAAGGTGAAGGGCTACGTTCAGTCCCGCAACTGGTTCCAGTCGTTGACGTCCGTCTACATGGAATAGGCGTTCCCTGGGGGGCGGCGGCGGAGCCAGACTCCAGCGCCGCCGCCGCCCCCCGCTCGCGTTCTCCCAAGCCTGACGTAGCCCGAGGCCAGCGCCCATGTTTGCGTATATCGCCCGCCGTATCCTCTATGTGATCCCTATCGCTCTGGGCGTCACGGTTATCATCTTCGGGCTGGTGCACATCGCGCCCGGCGACCCGCTCAACGCCGTCGTTCCGCCAGATGCGCCCAAGGAAACAGTTCAAATCCTGATCGAGGCCTATGGCTTCGACAAGCCGATCCCGGTGCAATACGCGATCTGGCTCGGTCGGGCGCTTTCCGGCGACTTCGGCATCTCGTTCGCCACCGGCCGCCCTGTCGCCGAGGCGATCGCGGGCGGCGTGGTCAACACGCTGATCCTCGCAGCCGGCGCGATCCTGATCGGCATGACGCTTGGATGCCTGATCGGCGCGATCGCCGGATATTATCAAGGCTCCTGGATCGACAAGCTCGCGACCGGCTTCGCCATCGCCGGCGTCAGCGTCCCCCATTACTGGCTGGGCCTCGTGCTGGTGATCATCTTCTCGGTCGAGATGAACGTCTTGCCGGCCATGGGCATGGGCCCCGGCGGAGCGAAGGACTGGGCTTGGGATCAGGCGCATATGCGCCATCTGATTCTGCCGGTGATAACGCTTTCCGTGATCCCGATCGGCATCATCACCCGGTCCGTCCGCGCGACCGTCGCTGAAATCCTGACCATGGAGTTCGTGCAGACGCTTGAAGCCAAGGGCCTGAAAAGCTTTCGGATATTCCTGCATGTCTGCGCGAACGCCGCGCCGACCGTGCTGGCGGTGTCCGGCCTGCAGATCGGCTACCTGCTCGGCGGCTCGATCCTGGTGGAGACAGTGTTTTCCTGGCCGGGCACAGGCTTCCTGTTGAACGACGCCATCTTCCGGCGGGACATCCCGTTGTTGCAGGGCGTCATTCTGGTGCTGGCGATGTTCTTCGTCGTGATGAACCTGCTGGTCGACATTCTGCAATCGCTCATCGATCCGCGCATGGCGCGCAGCTAGGAGGGGACGGAACCCATGGCCGATACCACGCCCGTCGCCGCCGGCCTCGCTGAGGCCGCGATCGACGATACCCAGGTCGCCGCGAAATCGCGGTCATACTGGACGACCGTCTGGCAAAGCTTGCTGCGCGATCCGGTGACGCTGGTCTTCGCAGGCATCCTGATCACGATCCTGATGAGCACGATCTTCGCGGACGTGCTCGCGCCAGCCGACCCCTTTAAAACCAACATGGTCAAGCGCTTGAAGCCGATCGGCACGCCGGGCTTCCTGCTCGGCGCCGATGAGTTGGGCCGTGACATGCTCAGCCGCCTGCTGCATGGCGGCCGCCTTTCCCTGGTGATGGGCATATCGCCGGTGGCGCTCGCTCTCGTGATCGGCGGCATGCTCGGCCTTACAGCAGGCTTCCTTGGCGGCAAGACCAACATGGCGATCATGCGTACGATCGACGTGTTCTATGCCTTCCCGTCGGTGCTGCTGGCGATAGCGATTTCCGGCGCGTTGGGGGCGGGCATCGTTAATGCGATCATCTCGCTGACCATCGTCTTCATTCCGCCGATCGCCCGGGTTACGGAAAGCGTCACCACCCAGATCCGCAATCTCGACTATGTGGAGGCGGCGCGGGCGAGCGGCGCCAACGCCTTCACCATCATCAGGGCGCATGTCCTGAGCAATGTGGCGGGTCCGGTCTTCATCTACTCGACCAGTTTGATCAGCGTCAGCATCATTCTGGCCTCGGGCTTGAGCTTCCTCGGCCTCGGCACGGAGCCGCCGAAGCCCGAATGGGGGCTGATGCTGAACACCCTCCGGCAATCGATCTATGTCAGCCCGTGGGTCGCAGCCTTGCCCGGCGCGATGATCTTCCTCACCTCGCTCAGCTTCAACATGTTGAGCGACGGTCTCCGCACAGCGATGGATATCCGCCTATGAGAGCGCCGCTCCTCCATGTCTCCGGACTGAAGAAGTACTTCCCGATCAAGGGCGGCGTCCTGAACCGGACCGTCGCCCAGGTGCAGGCGGTCGATTTCGTCGATTTCGATGTAGCGCGGGGCGAAACCCTTGGCATCGTCGGCGAGAGCGGTTGCGGCAAGTCGACGACGGCGCGGCTGCTGATGCACCTGATCCGCCCCGACTCCGGCGCCGTCGTGTTCGACGGCATGGAAGTCGGCAGCCGAGAGGGCATCGCGGTTCACGACATGCGCAAGCGCATGCAGATGGTGTTTCAGGACTCGTATTCGTCGCTCAATCCGCGCCTGCCGGTCGAAGGCAGCATCGCCTTCGGACCAATGGTGCACGGACTTGGCCAGACGGCGGCGCGCGCCAGGGCGCGGGACCTGCTGGCGAAGGTGGGCCTCGACCCGAACCTGTTCATCCGCCGCTATCCGCACGAGCTTTCCGGCGGCCAGCGGCAGCGGGTCAACATCGCCCGGGCGCTTGCCCTGGAGCCGGAGGTGCTGATCCTGGACGAGGCCGTATCCGCGCTCGACAAATCGGTCGAAGCGCAGGTGCTGAACTTGCTGATGGACCTGAAGCGCGAGTTCGACCTGACGTTTGTCTTTATCAGCCACGATCTGAACGTCGTCCGCTATGTCAGCGACCGGGTCCTGGTGATGTATCTGGGCAAGGTCGTCGAGATCGGCGATGTCGATGCGATCTATGAATCGCCGCGCCATCCCTATACCCGCGCCCTTCTTTCCGCGATGCCTTCGATGGATCCGGACCGGCGCACCGACGCGCCGCCCTTGACCGGCGACCCGCCGAACCCGATCAATCCGCCGTCTGGCTGCCGGTTCCACACCCGTTGTCCGTTCGCGGAAAAGGTGTGCGAATTGAAGGCGCCGGCGCTGCGATCGATCCGCGCGGGCGGCGCGCAGTCTGTCGCCTGCCATATGGCCGAGGCCGGCTCGGGTCATAGCAAATCCAGCGCGGAAGGACTTCCGGCATGACTGAAACAAAGGCGGACGAACCGTTTCCAGGCATTGTCTACACGCCAGAGGCGGCGGCGCGCGCCGACCGCGCCCAGGCGGCGGTCAGGGCGGCGATCCTGGATCGCGGCGGCGTTTCCCTCTTCGATACGGAGCCGGATCACCTGCACAAGACGCTTCGCAAGCTTGCCGAAGGAAGCGCTTCATGAGTTTGACGGATCTCAGTTTGTCGGAGGCGGCGGCAGGCGTCGCCAAGGGCGAATTCACGGCGCTTGAACTGACCGAGGCGACGCTCAGCCGCATCGATGCGATCAACCCGAAGCTGAATGCCTTTATTCGGGTCGATGCCGATATCGCGCGCGCTGAGGCGGCCCGGATTGACGACAAGCGGGCCAAGGGGGCGACGCTCGGTCCGCTCGCGGGCGTGCCGCTCGCCCATAAGGACATGTACTACCGGGCAGGCAAGCCGACGACCTGCGGATCCAAGATCCGCCGCACGTTCGAGCCGACCGTGACCGCGACGGCGCTCGTCCGGCTTGCCGACGCGGGCGCGGTCTATCTCGGCGGTCTGAACATGGCCGAATTCGCTTTCGGGCCGACCGGGCACAACGAACATTTCGGGGCCTGCCGGAACCCCTGGGACCCGTCGCGCATCACCGGCGGATCGTCGTCCGGGTCCGGCTCGGCGACCGGCGGCCGCTTGTGTTTCGGCGCGCTTGGGTCCGATACCGGCGGCTCGATCCGATTGCCGGCCGGATTCTGCGGCCTCGCGGGCATGAAGCCGACGCAGACCCGCGTCAGCCGTCACGGCGTCATGGGACTGTCGTTCTCGCTGGATAATGTCGGGCCGTTGACCCGGACGGTGCTGGACAACGCGATGCTGCTCGCGGCGATCGCAGGCGCGGACCCGGATGACCCGACGGCGTCCGACATGCCTGTCGCGGATTACGCGGCCGCGGCGGCGAATCCCAAGGCGCGGGGCGTCAGGGTCGGCGTCGCGCGCGGCTACTTCGAGGACGACGCCGACCTGGAGGCGCTGGCCGCCAGGGACGCGGCCCTCGGCGCCCTGAAGGCCGCCGGCGCCACGCTGGTCGAGGTCGATGTCGGCGACATGCGGCGCATCAATGCGCTTGCGGCTGCGACGATGGGACCGGAAGCTGCGACCTTGCATGCCCACTGGATCAGGGAGCGCCGGGAGGATTACGGCGCCCAGATGCTGGCGCGCGCCGAACCCGGCTTTCGCTTCAGCGCGGTCGACTATCTCTCGGCCTTGCAGCTTCGGCCCCGAATCGTCGCGGAGTTCTGCCAGCGGGTATTCGGCGCGTGCGACATTCTGCTGGCGCCGACCTGCAACGTCGCGACGCCGGCGATCGAGGCGACGGACGTCGGGGCCGGGCAGGGGTTCGAAAGCGTGATCTCCCGCCTGTCCCGCTGCACCCGGCCGTTCAACTATCTGACGCTGCCGGGCCTCGCAATGCCGACGCCCGATGCCGTGCTTGGCATGCCGGGTTCGATCCAGTTGATCGGCCGGCCCTTCGCCGAAGCCGATCTCTATAGCCTTGGCGCGGCCTATGAGGCCGAGACCGGATTCTCAAAACGGAGCCCAGACCTATGAACGATCTCGCCCTCGCAGAGCCGCCCGTCAAAGCGTCAGCCGCCGCCGCAGCAGCAGCAACCGCCGAGCCGCTGGTGCGCGTGCGCGGGCTCAAGGTTGCGTTCGTCAGTCGGGAGGCGACCGTCCAGGCCGTGAACGGCGTCGATTTCGATCTGGCGCGGGGCGAGGTGCTGACGATCCTCGGCGAGTCCGGGTCCGGCAAGAGCGTCACCATGCGCGCGCTCATGCGGCTGTTGCCGCAGCGGGCGCGCCTGGAGGGCGAGATCAGCGTCGACGGCCGGGATGTGATGCAGCTTTCGCCGAGCGCCCTCTCGGACATGCGCGGCCAGGACGTCGCGATGATCTTCCAGGAGCCGATGGTGGCGTTCGACCCGGTGTTTTCGGTCGGCGCCCAGATCGCGGAAACCGTCGAGCGTCATATGGGCAAGTCCCGGGCCGAAGGCCTGAAGCGCGCGCGCGACCTGTTCGACCTGGTGCAGATCCCGTCGCCGCAACGGCGGCTCGCCGCATATCCGCACGAGCTTTCGGGCGGCATGCGTCAGCGCGCGATGATCGCGCTGGCGCTCGCCTGTTCGCCGAAGCTGCTGCTGGCGGACGAGCCGACGACGGCGCTCGACGCGACGGTGCAGATCCAGATTCTGCTGCTGCTCCGCCAGTTGCAGCGCGAGCTTGGCATGAGCGTGATTTTCGTCACGCACGATGTCGGCGTCGCGACGGAAATCGCCGACCGGCTGGCGGTGATGTATGCCGGGCGCATGGTCGAGACCGGAACGGTCCGGGACGTCATTCGCTCGCCCTCTCACCCCTATACGCGCGGCCTGCTACGGTCGACGGTGCATGGCGCATCGCGCGGCGCGCGGTTGGAGGCGATCCCGGGCTCGCCGCCGGACATGAGCAATCCGCCGAAGGGCTGCCCCTTCGCGCCCCGCTGCGGCCTTGCGATCGCTGGCTGCCTGGAAGCGCCGCCGCCGCCGGTCGAGGTCGCGGCGGGCCAGATCGTGCGCTGCATCCGCGCCGGCGCGGCGCCGGCCTGACGCTTCCGCCAGCCCTTGGCGGGGCTTTCTGGCGTCTCTGACGGTCCCATGCTATTTCGAGCGCCCGCGGCGATGCCGCCGCGTCGTTGGAATTGGCATCGAACCGGATGACCGCCGCCACCGCCCCGCCGCACGCGCAGGCCGTCTTCAGCCCCGCCGCCCGTTGGCTTGCGACGATCGCGGCGCTGTCGGCCTTCTTCACCTCGATCTTCACCGGGACGATGGTCAACGTCGCGATCCCGAATGTCATGGGGGCGTTCGGCGTCGGGCAGGGGCAGGCGCAATTCCTGTCCTCGGCGTTCCTGGCGATGAACACCACGGGCCTGCTCGCCAGTTCGTGGGTGATCGCCAAGACCGGGCAGCGCCGGGCGTTCATGGGCGTCATGGCGGTGTTCGCGGGCGCCGCCCTCATGTGCTACTTCGCGACCTCCTTGCAGGTGCTGATCGCCGGTCGGGTGCTTCAGGGCTTCGCCGCCGGGATCCTGCAGCCCCTGGTGATGCTGGTGCTGTTCCAGGTCTTCCCGGTCGAGAAGCGCGGGCTGGCGATGGGCATGTTCAGCATGGGCGTCACGGTCGCCCTCGGGCTAGGGCCGGCGCTTGGGGGCATGGCGATCGACGCCTTCAGTTGGCGCGCGATCTTTCTGGCGCCGATCCCGGCTTGCGGCCTCGCGATGTTCCTCGGCTTCCTGTTCCTGCCCGCGGAGGAGCACCGCATGCCCGCCGGGCGGTTCGACGTGCTGGGTTTTGGGCTGATCAACGCCACCGTCTTCTGCTGGTTCACGATGCTCGGCAACGGCCAGCGCTGGGGCTGGGAATCGAACGACATCTTCATGCTGGCGGTCGCGACCGTTGTCGCGGGCGTGGCTTTTGTCTATTCCCAGAAGCGCCCGAACGCGACGCTGCTCGACCTCAGCCTGTTCAGCAATCGCCGGTTCGTGACGGCGCTCTCGATCTCGTTCCTCTTCGGCTTCGGCAATTTCGCCAGCGTCTATGCGTTCCCGATCTTCGGCCAGATCGTCCAAGGCTTCTCGCCGACGATCGCCGGCTCGATGCTGCTGCCGGGCAGCCTGTTCGCCGCATTGGTGCTGCCGATGACCGGCCGGGTCGCGGACTTCGTGCCGGCGCAGGCGATCATGGCGTTTGGCCTGGTCATCATCGCCGCCAGCGTCATCATGCTTGCGGGCGCGGACCCGGATACGGTGTTCTGGTATGTGGCGTTCGCGCTGCTGCTGGGGCGGCTGGGCTCGGCCTTCGTGTCGCCGGCCCTGAATACGACCGCCGTCGGCGCGCTGACGCCGGCCCAGATGCGCCGGGGCGCGGGCGTCACCAACCTGTCGTTGATGCTGGGCGGCTCGACAGGCATCAGTTGCTTCGTCGTCCTGCTGGAAAAGCGGGTCGAGTTTCATGCCGGCAGTCTGAGCGCGACCCAGACGGCCGCGAACGGCGCGACGACCGAACTGCTCAGTACGGTCCGCGATCATCTCTCCACCTTCGGGCTGCCCCTGGCGGAGCAACAGGGGGCGGCGCTTCGCTATCTCGATCAGGTGGTGACGGCGAAGGCCAACATGCTGGGCTTCCAGGACGGTTTCGTCGCCCTCAGCATTATCGCGCTGGCGCCGTTGTTGCCGGTGGCGTTCCTGTGGCGCCGCCGCCGGTAAGCGAGCCGCAAGGTCATGCTTGCGCCGCTGCTATCGCCCGCCAGACCCGCTCCGGCGTCGCGGGCATTTCGATATGGCGGACGCCGTAGCCGGCAAGCGCGTCCACGATGGCGTTGATCACGAGGCCAAGCGCCGGCGTCGTGCCGCCTTCGCCGCCTGGGCGCACGCCGAACGGATGCGAGGACGCGGGCACTTCGCTGATCAGCGTTTTGAGCGCGGGCAGCATGTCGGCGCGGGGCATGGCGTAGTCCATGAACGAGCCCGAGAGCAATTGCGCCGTTCCGGCTTCGTAGGTCAGGGTTTCGAGCAGCGCCTGCCCGGCGCCCTGGGCGATCGCGCCATGCGCCTGGCCATGCAGGATCATCGGGTTGATGGCGAGGCCGACATCGTCGACGCCGGTCCAGGCGACCAGCTTGACTTGGCCCGTTTCGGGATCGACCTCGACCTCGCAGACATGGGCGCCGTAGGGGTAGCCGCCGGATCGGTCGGTGATATCGCCGATGCCTTCGAACGGCGCGCGGAGGGGCTCCGGCAAGCTGTTCAACGTCAATGCGGCATGGGCGACGTCGAACACGCTGAGGCTTCGCCCGTCGGCCGTGACGAAGCGGCCGTCCCGATAGGCGATCGACGCTGGCGCCGCGCCCAGAACATGGCCTGAGATCGCCTGGCCTTTCGCCGTCAGGTCGGCGATCGCATCGCGGATCGCGATGGTGATGAGGCGCATGGAGCGGCCGGAATGGGAGCCGCCGCCGACCGAAACCCGGTCCGTCGTGTTCGCGACGAACCGGATGCTGCCGAAAGGGACGCCAAGCCAGTCGCTCGCGACCTGCGCGAAGCTGGTTTCGTGGCCCTGGCCGCTGCTCATCGTGCCGACGACCAGGTCGATATGGCCGCCCGGATCGACCCGCAGCTCCGCCCGTTCACGGGGGATGCCGCTGGTGACTTCGATATAGTTGGCGATGCCGATGCCGCGACAGAGTCCCGCCCGCGCCGATGCCGCCCGCCGTTCGGCGAACCCGGCCCAATCGGCGGCGGCGAGCGCCTGCTCCATAGCGGCCGCATAATCGCCGCTGTCATAGGTGACGCCGACGGCGGTCTTGAACGGCAAGGCGTCCTTCGCGATGAGGTTCAGGCGGCGGAGATCGACGCGGTCGAAGCCGCAATCGACGGCGGCGATATCGATCAGGCGCTCCATGACATAGATCGCCTCAGGACGGCCGGCGCTCCTGTAGACGGCGGTCGGCGGCAGGTTCGTGAAGACCGCCTTTCCGGAAAACGCGACGGCTGGGATCGCATAGACGCTCTGCATCATCGAGAGGCCTTTGCGAAGCGGCCAGAAGTAGGCGGCATAGGCCCCAAGGTTCTGGATATTCTCGCCGCGGAGCGCCAGAAACCGGCCGTCCCGGTCCAGCGCCAGTTCGGCTTTGACCGCAAGGTCGCGGCCCTGATAGTCGGTCAGGAAGCATTCGCTGCGATTGGCCGTCCATTTGACCGGCCGGCCCATCCGCCTGGCCGCCCAGGGCAGCAACAGTAATTCCGGGTTCATCGCGTTACGCGTGCCGAAATTGCCGCCCATATCGCCGAAAACGACGCGGACCGACGCAAGATCGACGCCAAGCGCCGCAGCGATGCGGGCCTGCGTCTGGACGACGCCGCGGCCCGAGGCGGCGCGGAGTTCATACCGCCCCAGCGCCGCATCATAAGACCCGATGACAGCGCGCGGCTCCAGCGGCGCGCCGGCGATGCGCTGCACCCAACTCTCGAACGCGACGACGTGCGCCGCCCTGGCGAACGCCGCATCGGCCGCGGCCCCGTCGCCGACCGTGCAGTCCAGGGAGATATTGCCTGGCCGGTCAGGCCAGACGACGGGGGCATCCGCCGCCAGCGCCGCGCGGGCGTCGGCGACGGCGGGCAGCGGGCGATAGTCGACCGTGACGCGCTCCGCCCCATCGGCGGCGGCGGCGGCCGTATCCGCGATCACCATGGCGACGGCCTCGCCGACGAAGCGCGCCCGGTCCTGGGGCAGGGCGACATGGGGCGGGGCATAGACCGCGAAACCGTCCTTGAGGGCCAGTTCGGCGTCGGGCGGGCCGGTCCAGTCGGTGTTGTGGGAGAGTGGCAGGACGCCGTCGGCGGCAAGCTCGGCCCCGGTCAGCACCGCAAGCACGCCGGGGAGCGCTAGGGCGGCCGCGCCGTCGATTGCGCCGATTTCGGCATGGCCATGGGGCGAGCGGACGAACGCCGCGAACGCCATGCCGGGCAGGGTCAGATCATCGACAAACTGCCCCTTGCCCGTGATCAGGCGCCGATCCTCGACCCGGCGGACGGGGGCGCCGACGCCGGTATGCGGCAGGGATGGGCCGGTCATCGGGGCGCGCAGGCGCGGATGGCGAAGTCGAACGTCGCCTTGGCCCCTGGGCCCCGCGCGAAGGGGCTGAGGATTGGCAGGTCGATGCCGGAGGCGCGGTAGGCGTCGATCTTGTCGCGGCATTCCGCCGGCGTGCCCGCGATGCCCGTCGCATCGATCATCGCGTCGCTTACGCGGCCGATGGCGGTCTTCCGGTCGTCGCGCGCCCAGGCTTCAGCGATCCTGGCGACTTCATCCTGGAAGCCATGTTCGGCGATCAACCGCCTGTAACGGGGGAAGAAACCGACATAGAACGCCAGGCCCGGCCGCATCCGGTCGAACGCATCGGCGCGGTCCTCGGAGATTGCGAGCGGCAGCAGCGAGGTGAGCGCGACCTGATTGACGTCCCGGCCAGCAAGCGCTGCGCCCACGGCGAGGTCCTTGCGCGTCGCGGCGGCGGTCGCCAGGGTGCTGCGGGTCAGAATGACGCCGTCGGCGATTTCGCCCGTCGCCTGGAGCATTTTCGGGAACAGGCCTGCCAGATAGATCGGGATGGCGCGGTCGGCGCGCTCGAACCACAAATCGAAGTTCTCGATCCGGATGGTCTCGCCGTCGAAGCTGGCGACGCCTTCGGCCAGGAGGGCGCGGATGAACGCGACAGTCTCGCGGGTGCGGGTGATCGGCTTCGCATAGACGACGCCGTGTTCCGGCTCCACCTGGACCTTGTGGCTGGAGCCAAGGCCCAGGATGAAGCGGCCGCCGGAGAGGTCGTCGAGCGTCGCCGCGGCCATTGCGATGGTGGGGGCGGTCCGCACGAACACGCTGCTGATGGCGGTGCCGAGCTTGATCGTCGATGTCTGGACGGCGGCGGCGGACAACACGGCGAACTGGTCGCCGCCATGGCCTTCCGCGACCCAGGCGGACTCATATCCAAGATCCTCCGCAAGCCTGATCAACTCCACGATTTCGGACGGCCTGGGGCCGCCGGATACGGCGATGGCGAGCGGCGCCATGGATGCGTCTCCCGAGGTTCAGGCCGGATTGGAAACGCTTGGGTCAAGCGGCGGCCATGGGGGTCGCCAGCATGGCCCGGAAGGCCGGCGAGCGCCAGACGAAATCCCTGGCTGGCGTCCAATTCCGGCATGTGGGATGCTCGCCCGCACATCCCCAGCGAGAAGGAGGCGTATTCCGATGGACCCGATCCGGTATGTCGAGGCGCTCAACAACAAATACGGCAGTATGGGCTTCCCGCCCTACCAATGGAGCGTCAACGAAGACGCGCCATGGACGCCGATGACGAAACCCTTGGCGGAATGCACGGTGGCGTTGCTCGTCAGCGGCGGCATTTCCCATTGCTCGGCCGTGCCGTTCGACGCCAATGCGCGGAACGACCATCGGGTCGATGCGATCGACGTCGATACGCCGCTCGATCAGTATCAGATCCACGACAGCTATTACGATCACACCGACGCCGGACGGGACCTGAACTGCCTCTTCCCGCTCGACCGCTTGAAGGAGCTTGCGGCCGACGGCGAGATCGGCGGCGTCGCCAGGCGCCATTGGAGCGGCTTCATGGGCCGCACCTACAATCGCAGCAAGGTCATCAACGAGTCCGGGCCCGCCTTCGCCCAGTCGCTGCATGACGACGGCGTCGACCTCCTGGTCGCGATCCCTGCTTGACCGCTCGATCACCAGACCGTGGGTCTGGTCGCGCGCGTCGTTGAGGAAAGCGGCATACCGACGGTGTCGGTTTCGACAGGACGGGATATCACGGCGCTGGTGCGGCCGCCGCGCAGCGTGTTCGTGAATTTCCCGATGGGCAACACATTCGGCCGGCCGCGCGACCGCGAGATGCAGACGCGGATCCTGCGGGATGCGCTTGGCCTCGCGGCGACGGCGCCCGAACCGGGCGTGCTGGTCGATCTGCCCTATGTCTGGCCAGAGCCGTTCGAATATTTCGCAGGCGAAACCACGCCGGAAGCGCTGGCCAAGCAGTTGAAGAAATAGCGCCTGTTGGCCAGTCCGCCCGCAGGTTCGCCGCCCCTGACGGTGGACATGCGGGCGCCTGGCGCCATATCCGGGACTTGAAGTCAGGAGACGGCGAGATGAGCAGCATGGATACCGTCGAGCGTCCGCAAATTCCGTTCGACAACACCTACGCCCGCGCGCTGCCAGGCTTTTTCGTGCCCTGGAAAGCCGCAGAAGCGCCAGCGCCGGCGCTGCTGATGCTCAATCTGGCGCTCGCCGAGGACCTGGGGTTGGATGCCGCATGGCTGCAATCGCCGGACGGCCTCGCCATGCTCGCCGGCAATCTGGCGCCGGAAGGGTCGCGGCCGATCGCCCAGGCCTATGCCGGCCATCAGTTCGGCGGGTTCTCGCCGCAACTGGGCGACGGCCGGGCGCTGCTGCTGGGCGAGGTGATCGACCGCGACGGCAAGCGCCGGGACATCCAGCTCAAGGGCTCGGGCAAGACGCCGTTTTCCCGGGGCGGCGACGGCAAGGCCGCCGTCGGTCCGGTCTTGCGGGAATATCTGATCGGGGAGGCGATGCAAGCGCTTGGCGTCCCGACGACCCGGGCGCTGGCCGCCGTCGCGACCGGCGAAACCGTCTACCGGGAGACGCCATTGCCCGGCGCCGTTCTGACGCGCATCTCAGCCAGCCATATCCGCGTCGGCACGTTCCAGTTCTTCGCCGCCCGCCAGGAATGGGACAAGGTTCGGCAGCTCGCGGACTATGCGATCGCGCGGCATTACCCGGCCGTCCAATCCGCCGAGAACCCCTATCTTGCGTTCTTCGAGGCCGTGGTCGAAGCCCAGGCGAGCCTTGTGGCGCGCTGGATGAACCTCGGCTTCATTCATGGCGTCATGAATACCGACAACATGACCATTTCCGGCGAGACCATCGATTACGGCCCCTGCGCCTTCATGGACGCCTATGCGACCGGAACCGTGTTCAGCTCGATCGACACACATGGCCGCTATGCCTTCGGCAACCAGCCTTCGATCGCCCAATGGAACCTGACGCGGCTTGCGGAAACCCTGATCCCTGTCATCGATCCTGATGAAGCGAAGGCCATCGACAGCCTGACGGCCGCGCTTCAGAGTTTCGCCGACGCCTATAACCGCCATTGGCTTGCCGGCATGCGGGCGAAGCTTGGCCTCGCGAGCGAGCGGCCGGGCGATTTCAATCTGGCGATGGCGTTGCTGGCGACCATGGAAGCGGGGGCCGCGGATTTCACGCGAACCTTCCGCGCCTTGTCGGCGGCGGTCATGGGCGACGACGCGCCGGCCCGCGCTGCGTTCGCCGATCCGGCGGCGTTCGATCAATGGCTGGTCGAATGGCGGGCGCGCCTCGCCGTGGAGACGGGCGCGGCTGCGGACCGAGCGGCCGCGATGGACCGGGTCAACCCGATCTATATCCCGCGCAACCACAAGGTCGAAGAAGCGCTCGCCGCCGCCGTCGACGCCGACGACATGGGGCCGTTCAAGGCCTTGCTCGCGGTCCTGACCGCGCCCTTCGTAGAGGCGGCGGGCAATGAGGCCTATGCGGCGCCGGCGGCGCAATCGGACAGCCCCTACAAAACCTTCTGCGGCACCTGAAGCGCGCTCAGGCGGCCCGCATCTAGGGCGTTGGGTCCTGCAAGGCAGGGTTCGGCATATAGCCCGGGCCGATCGTCAGCGGCGCGGCCGGCAGGACCGATTGATCGACGCTCGACCGGAAGGTTTTCTCCAGGCGGCCAAGCACGGCGCCGTCGCCCGGACCCCGGACCGTGACCGACGCCCGGTAGTCAACGCCGGCCTCTACGCCCGTTAGCCCCGGCGTTCTAAACATGTAGCTGAGCGACGGCTGGCGGATTTCCTCACGCACTAGGATTTCGGGACCGCCTGCCGGGTCCTGGAATGCGACCTCGATCACTGTGCCCGGCGCTAGGCGTTGCAGCGGCCGGATCGTCAGCCCGTAGAAAGCCTCGGCCTCTCGGTAGTTGAAGACGAATCCGCCGCCCTTGATCTCGACGACCGGATGCGCGTCGTCCGCGCTGTCGTCACAGGCTGCGACGAGGAAGCCTAGCGCGAGAACCATTGCGGCCGGAATGCAGAGCGACCGGCGCCGACGCGGGACCGGACAACCGGGCGGTCGGGCGGGTATTATGGCGGAGGCTCCCAGTCGGTCAGGCAGCATGTCCATGGCGTTCGCCCTGCAACTCATTTTGAACGCGCTGCTTGTCAGCGCGCTCTACGGCTTGATGTCGGTATCCTACGTCCTGGCGCACGGGGTGGCCCAGCGCATCAATCTGGCGTTTGGCGCGGTCGCGATTGCGACCTCATACACGACAGCCAATTTGGCGGTTTTGCTGCAGACGCGCTACCCGGGCGCCGCCGTCGGACCGCTCCTGATGATCGCGCTCGCCGCAGCCGTGGCCCATGGCGGCGCGCTCGGGTTTGCGATTGACCGGATGACGGTGCGGCCGTTTATCCGCGCCAAGGCGCTCGCGGTGCTGATTGCGACCCTGGGGTTCGCCGTTGCGTTGGAGGAAGCTGCGCGGCTAGGGAACGGCAATCAGGAACGCTGGCTGCCGCGCGCCTTTGACGAGACCTTGCGGCTGGCCGGCGGCGAAGCGTTTCCGGTGCAGATAGCCCTTGTCCAGGCAATCGTTACGCTGGTCGCGTTGGGCCTCGCTGGCGGCATCTGCCTGTTGATCTGGCGGAGCCGCTTCGGGCGTATCTGGCGGGCGGCCGGCGACGACCTGGCGATGGTCGAACTCACTGGCGTCGACATCGGCCGGACGGTCATGCTGACCATGATCCTGGCTGGCGCTGCCGCAGGCGCCGCGGGTGGAATGATGACGCTCGCCTATGGCGTCGCCAGCTATTACGGATCGTTCGTGCTGGCGCTGAAGACCCTGTTCGTCGCGGCCATAGGCGGCATGAACTCGATCGCCGGGGCGTTGCTGGGCGCGCTTATTCTGGGCTGCTTCGAGACATTCTGGACAGGCTACGCGCCCGGCGCCTACAGGGATATCGCCTCGTTCGCGGCGTTGACCGCGCTGCTGCTGCTTCGCCCGAGCGGGTTGCTCGGGCGTGCGCCGTAACGCGCCATGCGGGTTTGGCGCCGGCGAGCCGAATTGGTCACGCCGACGCCAGAGGTCAGTGCTTGTGGATCGGGTCGATCCACTTGACGGCTTCGGGTTTCTCGACGGGGTCGATATCCAGGTTGACGACGACTGCTTCCTGGTCGCTGCGCACCAGCACGCATTCCAGTGTTTCTTCGGAGGAGGCGTTGATTTCCTGGTGCGGCACGTAGGGCGGCACGAAGATGAAATCGCCGGGGCCGGCTTCGGCCACATATTCCAGCTTCTCGCCCCAGCGCATGCGCGCCCGGCCCTTCACCACATAGATCACGCTTTCGAGCGCGCCGTGGTGATGCACGCCGGTCTTGGCGTCGGCGTGGATATGGACGGTGCCGGCCCATAATTGCTTGGCGCCGGCGCGGGCGAAGTTGATCGCGGCGGCGCGGTTCATGCCCGGAGTCTGCGGCGTATTCGTGTCAAGCTGGTCGCCAGGGATGACCTGGACGCCGCCATGCTTCCATGGATCGGTCAAAGCATTCTGCCTTTCGGTTATCGAGCGTTGGCCTTGCCTTAGCAGGCCCCAGCGCTGCAACGCAAACGGCGCGCAGAAAAAATCCATTATTTTTAAGGGAATCAGCACTGTTGCAGGTGCGAATTCACGTGTTTCGCGAATGGACAATTGTTCGATTTGACGGCAATCGCGGTAAATTATTCCGGCGCTCGCCCTGTCGGCGAAACGGATGACCGTCAGGGCGGGGGATCGCGGAAGGATCGCGCCCGGCAAAATGCCTGCGGCATCGGGCAAAACGCCGAGGTCCTTTGCGCCAGGCCGTCAAATCGAACCCAGGTCAGCCGTGCGCGATATAGTCCTGGAGCGCCGCGATAAACGTCGCGACGCCGATGACCGCCAGGATCGCGAGGGCGGCTTTCCGGAAGTGCCGCTGCCCGCCCTTGGCGAAATAGCGCGCGCCCAGCATCGCCGCCGCCATGTGGGCCGGCACGAAGAACAGGCTCAGCCACAATGCCGTCTCGGTGAACAGGCCAAGCCGCCAGAACGGCAGAGCGGTCGACAGCGAGAGCGCCGTGACGGCCGCGATCAGGTTGGCGCGCTGCACGATCGGCGGGCTCGGCCGGGCCAGCACGACCGCGACGACGGGCGGCCCGCCGATGCCGGCGATCCCCTGGATCAGCCCGGCGGCCGCGCCGACGCCGAAAAGCGCCCGCCAGCCGGGCGGCCGCCGGGGACGCCAGCCGGTCTGCAAGAACCCCACCATGACAATGACCGCGACCGCGATGCCGATCTTTAGGGCGCGGGGATCGATGCTGATCAGAAGATATGCGCCCGCTGGGGCCAGCAACAGGGCGCCGACGGTCAGCGGGAGCGCCAAGGCCCGTTCGGCATGGCGCACCGCCGTCGGCAGCAACTGGATGACCGTCGGCAAGCCCGAGATGAAGGTGATCGCGACCGCGATGGCGGGCGTGAAGATCACGCTCAGTACGGGAACCGTGATCAAGGCAGCGCCAAAGCCGACAAACCCCCGAAGGAACCCGGCCAGCAGCACGGCCGCGCCTGCGACGGCGAACCCCAGTGGGCTCGCCATTCCAGCGGCTTCGCCTAGCGTCATGTCGATGCCGGGCGCTGCGGCGTCGTCTCTTTCATTCCCATGCCGATCACACTACGGTCCCCGCCAGCTTGCCCGCCCCATTCGGAAGAGATCAAGACCCGACGCCATGACCGCCATCTACATTGATGCCGACGCCTGTCCGGTGAAGGACGAAATCTACCGTGTGGCGGAGCGGCATGGCCTCCAGGTCTTTGTCGTATCCAATGGCGGCATCCGTCCGAACCCCAGCCCGCTGGTCGAGTCCGTGATCGTGCCGGAAGGCGCCGACGCGGCCGACAAGTGGATCGCCGATCGCATTGGCCCGCCGGACATCTGCGTCACCGGCGACATTCCGCTTGCGGCCAAATGCATTGCGGCCGGCGCCCATGCGATCCGCCATAACGGCGATCCGTTCACGCCGGATAATATCGGCCAACAGCTCGGCATGCGCGACCTGATGGCGGACATCCGCGCCGCCAATCCGCTTGGCGTCGCGGGCGGCGGGCGGCCGTTCTCGAAGGCGGACCGCTCGCGCTTCCTGAATGCCTTGGAATTGATGATCCGGCGCGCGAAGGCGAGTTGATCTAGCGCGGCAGATAGCGCTGGGCCTGCATTTCCCGAAGCAGTTCGACAAACATCTCTTCAGTGTCGATGCAGTCGAGAAAGCCGTGCTTGCGCGCCTTGATCGTGCTCATGTTGTGTGGGTTCGGGCGCTGGCCATGGCCCAGCACAAAGTCGATGAAGCCCCAACTCGGAACCAGTTCGGCGAAGCTATAGGGCTTCAGGCCATGCTTCTCGACGATTTTCGGCCAAAGATGGGCGTTGCCCGGCATCACCCTCGTCAGGGAGATCGGGTGGCGCGGGCCGACCTCCATGCCGAACAGTTCGGCGATCCGCGGCCAGATGACCTCCCACTGATAGACGTCGCCGTTCGTGATGTTGAAAACCTCGTCGGCCGCGCGGTCGTCGGTCGCCGCCCATTCCATGGCGCGGGCGAGCAGGCGGGCGTCGGTCGCTTCGCCGATGCGCGGATCGCCGCCGGGGAACCGCAGCGGCATGCCGTATTCCCGCGACACGGCGGCGAAGGCGCCGACGCCGGCAATGACATTCATCGGGCTGCCGATCGCAAGGCCGCAGACGACCTGCGGCCGCAGCACGGTCCAGCGCCACCCGGCGCCTGTCCGCGTGCGCTCCTCCGCCAGCCAGTCCATCTGGTCGTAGTAGAAATTCGGCGGCATGTAGCGCGGGTCGCTCTCCTTCGCCGGCACCTTGAACGGCCCGAGGTGGCCGCCATAAGCCTTTGTGCCTTGCAGCAGGGAGATATGCCGCAGATTGGGCGACGCGGCGGCGAGCGGGCGGATCAGGTTTTGCAGCATGGCGATATTGACGTCCGCATGTTCCCGGGTCAGCCAGCCTTTGGCGACGTCGGGCATCTCGTAAACGGCGGCATAGGCCAGGTGCGTAACGCCTTTCAGCCCGGCGAGCTTCGCCTTGCAGTCGGCCGCGTCCATCAGATCGACCGAGAGCCACGTCGCGCCATTGTCGAAATCCGGCGCCCGGCGTGAGAGGGCGATAACCTCCCAGCCCTCAAGCCGGTCGAAATGCTCAAGCGCCGCGCGGCCGACGGCGCCAAGCGCGCCTGCAATGACGATGCGATCAGGCATGGACGATTTCTCCCAATGTGACGCCGGCAGGATAGATCAGCGCGCAAGCGCCCGGAACCGGTCCCGCGCCGCATATTCCAGCCAGATGTTCGCGATCAGCCGGCTGCCTGTCATGGCGAGGCCGGCTGCTGTCGCTCCGGGCAGGTCGAGCGGCCCGACCATCGCCGCCATCGCCAGCGCCAGGAGGACGGTCTCCAGCAATGTGGCGGTCGCGATCGGGCGCGTGTGGCGAAGATGGGTGAGCCGCGCGCGGCTCCAGACGAACCAGAGCGTGACGGCCGGGTAGAACAGCAAGGCGAGGAACGCTTCCCTGGCGGGCTCGATCAGGCGCTCTGGCAGGTCCATCAGGCCGAGAAACAGCCAGGAGGCCGCCGGCGTGACCGCGATCAGCGCAAGCGCAGCCGTCGCGGCGCCGCCGAGTTTCAGCGCGAACCGGCGGAGCGCCCGGCCATGGCTCTCCGCCTCGCCGAGGAGGGCGATCACGGCTTCCTGGTAGCTCGTCACCGTCGCCCGCGCGATGAAGTTGAGGCCGTGGGCCACGGGGAAAGCCGCGAGCGCAATGATCGCATCTTGGGAGCGGGCGAGGCCGACGGTCACCAGCGCGCCGACCCCGAGATTGAGGCTCATCATAACCGTCAGCGGCCAGTAGAAGCGCCAGAAGGCGACAAGCGTGGGCGGGGCTTCGACCGGGTCGGTGGCGTTCGTCGTCCGGACGGCCGATGCCGCCATGAGCCATGCGGCGACCGCTTCCGCGACCACGGCGGCCGCCAGGATCGCGGCGCCGGCCTCGGCGCCCGGCAGCGCGCCCGTCCAGGCGGCGGCGAGCGCGCCAAGCGCGATCACGACAAGCCGGACGCCGGTGCCATAGGCGACGCGCCGGGTCAGGCCGTGCCGGATCAACTGGCCCTGATAGAAGCGGCGGACGCCGATGGCGGCAGGCCAGACCAGAAGCCATTCGTAGGCGGCGGTCGTGCGGCGCGCCAGGTCCGGTTCGAGGCCCAGGCCATGCTCCAGCATCCAGCCGAAAGCCGGCGACAGGATCAACAGGCAATTGGCCCCTGAGGCGATGCAGATCAGCAAGACCGCATAGCGGCGGACGACCGCATAACTTTCCCGGTCGCGCGCCAGTCGGAGGGAGATCGCCGTCAGGTTGGTGATCAGGGTTTCGGAAAACCAGGCGATGGCGATCGCGGCCCCAAGCGCCGCCAGGTTGGCGGTCGCCTCCGGCAGGCGGGCGACCGCCAGGGAGATCACCGGGATCTCCACCCCCATGATCGCCCAGGTCAGCGCAAGCGGCGTCCAGAACTGAAGCAGGCGCGCCTGGGAGAGCGGTTCAGCCATAGCGGCGCAGGCTGGGGCCATGGCGGTTCAGCCAGGCCTCCGCCGCCCGCCAGGCCGGGTCGAGCTCCGCGACGAGCGCCCAGAAGTCGGGGCCGTGGTTCATGTGCCGGAGGTGGGCGCATTCATGGGCCGAGAGGTAGTCCAGCACATGCGGCGGCGCCATCGCCAGCCGCCAGGAGAACGACAGCCGGCCGCCGCTGGCGCAACTGCCCCATCGGGTCCTGGCGTCGCGGACCGTGATCCGGGCGACCGGCTTGCCGACGGCGGCGGCATGACGGTCGGTCGCGGCCTTGAGGCGTTTCAGCGCTTCCGCTTTCAGGAAAGCCGTCAGGGTTCGGGCGATGGCGCTTTCCGCCCCGCCGACTATGGCCGCGTCGGCCGTCAGCCGCATGGGGTCGACGGCCTTCGGGGCATGCTGGATCACGCGCTCGACGCCGAAGATCGGGATTGCGGTGCCGGGGGCGAAGGGGACGATCGTATGGGCGGCGGCCCGGCGGGCGGCGATCCATCCGGCGCGTTTCTGCATGAAGCGGCGCGCGTCGGGGAGGGCAGCCTCGCTCGGCGCGGTCAGGGTGACGCGGCCGCCGACACGGTCGACCTTTAGGGTGATGCGCCTGGCGCGGCCGTCGACGCGAATCGTGACAGGCGCGACGTCGCCGTCGTCCAGTACAAGCTGTTCACAGTTTCCAGTCGACGACATAGGCGGGCAGGTCCTCATCGACATCGTTCAGATCGTCTTCGGAGATGACCTTGTGGCGGATCGACATGCCTGCTTCATGCACTGTTTCGCGGGAGCCGGAGACGAGATAGTGCCAATCGTACAGGTCGCGGCCTTCCGCGACGAGCTTGTAGGCGCAGGTCTCGGGCAGCCAGGCGATGGTCGCGAGATCGACGACATCGCGCAGGTTGATGCAATCCGGCACATAGCGCTTGCGCGTCGGGTAATGCTGGCAGCGGCAGCTTTCCAGGTCGAGCAGCTTGCAGGCGACGGATGTCGGCAGAATCTTGCGGGTGTCTTCGTACTCGACCTTCAGAAGGCAGCACTTGCCGCAGCCGTCGCACAAACTTTCCCACTCCGCCTTCGTCATCTCCCGAAGGCGCTTTGTCCGCCAGAACGGGGCGTCGCCCGTCATTGCCGCTCGTCGCCGGATAGGCCAAGCCGCCACATGACGCCGACAGCGGCGCCTTTCATGACGGGCAGGACCAGAAGCGTCAGCAATAGCGACAACGGCAGCCAGACCGACATATGCAGCCCGGCCGACCAGCTGTAGCTCTGCTCCGCCATCAGGGCGAGCGGCACGACGATATGGCCGACCACGAAGATCGTCAGATAGGGCGGGAAGTCGTCGGCGCGGATATGCCCGAGCGCCTCGCCGCAAGCGTCGCAGCGCTCACGCACGGTCAGATATCCCAGAAAGGCGCGGCCTTCGCCGCAGTTCGGGCATTTGCGCTTCAAGCCGCGCTTGATCACGCTGCTGATGCTGGGGCCGATTGCATAAGGCATAATTCGTTCCGCAGTCCGGGTTTCGGGACGCCCGGAAAGCTATACGATGCCTGCCAAAGCGTTGGCGAGCAATATAGGCCGCCTGGATGGCAAAGGAGTGTGACATGGCGTACCGGACCTTGCGCGGCTGGCTCAGGCGGCTGGCGGAAACCGACAGGCTGGTCGTGGCGACGGCAGGGGCCGATCTCGACTTCGAGGTGGCGGCGGTCGCGAAACGCCAGGATGGGTCGAAGGCAGTGCTGTTCCCCGGCCCGAAGCGCGGCGACGCGAACGGTCCGGACGTCCCGGTGATCGCCAACTTGCTGGCCGACCGCAGTTGGGTCGCGGAGGCGCTCGGCGTCGAGCCGGACGGCGTGCTCGACTGCTTCCGCTCGGCGGTCGACCATCCCATCCCCTGGGAGGAGGTGGCGGACGCGCCCGTGCAGCAGTCCGTCATCCGCGAGCCCGATCTGCTACGCGACCTGCCGATCCCGCTGCACAACGAACATGATAGCGGTCCCTATATCTCGGCCGGGTTGATCATCGCGCGCAATCCCCGCACCGGCGTGCAGAATGTCTCTATCAACCGCCTGCAGATCAGCGGGCCGGACCGGATGGGGATCCTGATCCTGCCGCGCCATCTGCACGCCTTTTACCAGGCGGCGGAGGAAGCGGGCGACGCGCTTGAAGTCGCCATCGCCATCGGCGTCGATCCCGCGACCCTGCTGGCCTCCCAGGCGATCGTCCCGATCGACTTCGATGAACTTGAGGTGGCGGGTGCCTTGCATGGCAAGCCGCTCCGGGTCGTGAAGTGCGTTACGAACAATGTCCGCGTTCCGGCGGACGCCGAAGTCGTGATCGAGGGTCGGCTGTTGCCGAACGTGCGCGAGATGGAAGGCCCGTTCGCCGAATTCCCGCAATATTACGGCCCCGCCGGCCGACGCGAGGTCATCCAGGTCGACGCGATCACGACCCGGAAGGCCCCGATGTTCCACACCATCGTCTCGGCCGGCATGGAGCATCTGCTGCTGGGCGCCATTCCGCGCGAAGCGACCATCGTGGCGCTGCTCCAGCGCAGCTTCCCGAGCGTCATGGACGTGCATCTTTCGCTTGGCGGGATATGCCGATACCACCTCTATGTCCGGATGAAGAAGCGCTATGAGGGCGAGCCGAAGAACATCATCGCCGGCGCCTTCTCCGCCCATGCGGATATCAAGCAGGTGATCGTCGTCGATGAGGATGTCGATGTGCATGACGCGACGAAGGTCGAGTGGGCGGTCGCGACCCGCTTCCAGGCAGGCAAGGACCTGGTCCTGCTGCATGGCGGACTGGGATCCAGGCTGGATCCATCGTCGGACGACGGCATTTCCGACAAGATGGGCCTTGATGCGACCATGCCAGTTAAGCGCGACGGGCTGGACTATGTCGTAGTCCATGTGCCGGGCGAAGACGACCCGGCGACGGATCGCTGGATCGCCGGGCCCGCGTCGCCCGATCTCGCCCATCTGCAAGAGGATTAGCCATTGACGAACAGCCCGCCGCCGATCCCGAAACTCAAGCGCAAGCAGTATGAGCGGCGGCTGCTGGAGCAGCAGTTGGAGCTGGTCAAGCTGCAGGCGCACATGCAGGCGGAAGGACTGAAGATCGCGCTGGTCTTCGAAGGCCGCGACGCTGCGGGCAAGGACGGGACCATCAAGCGCATCATGATGCACATGAGCCCGCGCGCCGTCCGCTCCATCGCCTTGCCGAAGCCGTCGGACCGGGAGCGCGCCTCGTGGTATTTTCAGCGCTATGTTTCGCACCTGCCGGCGGCTGGCGAAATGGTGCTGTTCAACCGGTCCTGGTACAACCGCGCCGGGGTCGAACCGGTGATGGGGTTCTGCACGCCAGCCGAGCATGAAGCATTTCTCGAAAGCACGCCGGAATTCGAGGCGATGTTGAGCCAGGCTGGCGTCACCCTGGTCAAGTACTGGCTGGACATCGGCCAGGAGGAGCAGACCGAACGACTGGAGGCGCGGCGCACCGATCCCCTGAAAAGCTGGAAGGTCTCCAGCATCGACGCCGTCGCCATCGAAAAGTTCGACGCCTATACGGCGGCGCGCGACGAGATGTTGCGCCGCACCAGTCTGCCGACCGCGCCCTGGATGATCGTTCGCACCAATCGCAAGCGCACGGCGCGCATCGAAATCATGCGAGACCTTTTGTCTCGGTTCGATTATCCGGGCAAAATCAAGGCATTAGCGATGCCCAATCGCAATGTCGCATTCCAGTTCGCGCCTGCGTTGCTGGAAGCGGGGTGGCTCGAGCGCTAGCACTCAGGCGCATTGTAAGGTGCACGCACGCTGGGGCGGCCTGCGTCGCCTGACCACGCCTGCAGGAGCGCCCCAGTGTCGATATCGCCAGAGTATTTCGTCGGCAAGACCATCATCATAACCGGCGTCGCCAGCGGCATCGGCAAGGCGACGGCGGAGATTTTCGCCAGAGCCGGGGCTAATGTCGTCTGCGTCGATATCGACCTGGCCGGCGCCGAAGCCATAGCCGCATCGGTCAAGACGCGCGGCGCCGGCGCGCTCGCCGTTCAGGCGGACGTCGCGAAGCGCGCCGACGTCAAGGCCATGACCAGGGCCGCGATCAATCGCTTCGGCGTCATCGATTTCCAGTTCAACTGCGCGGGCGCGGCCGGCCGCTGCGCGCCTTTCCTGGAGATCGACCAGGACCTCTGGGATCAGTCGATGGCGGTCAATGCGACCGGGGTCTTCAACTGCATGCAGGAGATCGTGCCGCATTTCCTGGAGAATGAGGCTGGCGTGATCGTCAATGTTGCGTCTCAGTCGCATCTGCGCGGCGGGCCGGGCGGCTTGATCCACTATGCGGCCGCGAAGGGCGCCGTCGTGACCCTGACCATGGGCGTCGCCCGGGAATTCGCAAATCGCGGCATCCGGGCGCTGTCGATATCGCCCGGCCCGATCGAGACCCCGTTTCTCGCCAGCGCCGGCGCCGATCCGGAGCGCATCCAGCTGGCGGCCGCCGACGTGCCGATGGGCCGCCTGGGCCGGCCGGAGGAAATCGGCGAGCTCGCGATGTTCATGTGCTCCAATGCCTGCGGGTTCA
>CALAHN010000047.1 GCA_937891825.1 uncultured Alphaproteobacteria bacterium | reverse complement strand
CGCAGCGAGATTATCCCGCCGCTCCAGTGGACGACTTTCTCACCGCCGTTCTCAGCGGCGGATTATGAAATACGTTCCTATAGTAAGTTAGGATGCGCTCTTCTCGCCAATATTTGTGCCAAGTGCCGTCGAGGCCATAAGCATCTGGCGGCAACGGAGTGGTGGCTTCGTGACAGAGGGCGTCGGTAAAGCGCGTCAAACTCCGAAGGATTATGCCTAGCAGCGGGCGCGAAAGTGGGACGACATAATCGATCTCGCCGCTCGGCTTAAATAGAGTGAGGCTCTTCCGCCAGATGTCGACATTGCGGCCAGGGATAGCATGCAAGTGCTTTGGGTGTATGCCGGATAAAAGGGCGAATAGGTGGAAGTCCACCTCAATCGGGTTCTGCAGAGCCATCGTTGCGCGCCACCAGTCAGGCAGATCCAACTCCGCAATGACACGATGTTTTTTAGATGTTCTCTTTCTCCGCATTCTGGTGAATCCAGGTCAAACCGTTGAAATAAATTGGCCTGTTAGGCGCGGCCATTTTTCGTGCGCTTGGTCTCAGGGATGCAAGGATATGACCACTGAGGGGGCTAAATTCTAGGGATCAGATTTCGGATATGGTCTTCCTGTTCAGATGTTTCGATAGCGTCAGGCCGCGCATTCCGGACAATGCTTATTGCTGCGTCGGGCTGCCTCCCAGTTTCGACAAGAAAGCGCGCGGCGGCGAGACCCGTTCGGCCTAGGCCGCCGCGGCAGTGGAAGACGGCGCGGCCTCCGTCTACTAGCGCCTCCAAAACCTCTTGTCTGACGGTTGGCCATGCGAACTCGAATCGCTCGTCTGGAATGCTGACATCGACGATTGGTAGGTGCCGCCATTCGAGGCCTGCGGCCTTCGCCTCTGCCTCAAGATTGGATACACAGAGCATTGCAAATTCATGCTCTTCCATAAGTGTTATGAGCAAGATGGCGCCCGAACGCTTGATTGCTGCGAGATCTGCTTTCAGGTCGCGATCCCATGGAGCACCGTTGTTGATCGGCGCGGGATTTGGACGCCTATCGGCGTCGCAAGATGCTGAAATTATTAAGTTCGCGGGGGTCAAGATGCGACGCCGATCAACAGTTGAGTTCCGCGACGGGATCCGACACCTTCAAGCCGTTGCCTGATCTGGCGTCACCAACTTTTGCCCATATCTCGCCCTTTGATCGCTATAGGCAGTGTGCGCGGGCTTAAGCCAATCGCGTCTTCCTGCCCATCTCAGATCTGACCTACCGTTCAGAGAACGAAACCGTGACGCTGACCTGCTACATCCAGAAAGAACATGCTGTATGCGCATTACTATCGCCTTTTTTGGGCTTGTCGGCTGTCTCTTGGCGCTGGACGCTTCGGCGGCGTTTCAAGACGCGGTGCCGCTCGGCGGCATGCTGAGCGCCCTCGCGGCGCCGATCGCCGTAATCGGTGCGATTTATGCGATTTGCAATTGGCGGCCAAGCGAAGCTAAGGACGACAACGGCGACGCTGATTAACACCGGAGCCATTCGCTGAGCTTCGACCACCGTCGCCGCCCAGAGACGCTCTTGACGGCGATCGCGACGGCCTTGCGCTGACCAACGAGCACTACCAGACGCTTCCCGCGAGTCACGCCTGTGTAGAGGAGGTTCCGCTGCAACATGGTGAAATGCTGGGTCATGATCGGGATCACGACGGCTGGATATTCCGAACCCTGGCTCTTATGGATGGTCGTGGCATAGGCGGGCACGAGCGTATCGAGTTCGCCAAAGCCATAGGTGACTTCTCGTTCGTCGAATAACGCCGTGAGTTCCCCGGCGTCTGGTTCGATGCTGACGACGTAGCCAATGTCGCCGTTATAGACCTCTTTGTCGTAGTCGTTTTCGATCTGCATGACCTTGTCACCTGGAGCAAAGGTCCAGCCAAAGCGCTCGACCCTGCAATCGCCGGCGGGGTTGAGGGCAGCCTGCAGTTCGATGTTGAGGGAGCGAGCGCCAACGCCGCCACGGTTCATCGGACATAGCACCTGGATATCGCGTATGGGATCGAGGCCGAACCGCTTTGGGATGCGGGATTTAACAAGGTCGACGATCCGCGACACCGCCGTTTCCGGGTCGTCCGCCGGCACGAAGTAGAAGTCGCTGTCGCCTTCCGGCTTAGAGAGATCGGGGATGAAGCCTTGATTGATCTTGTGCGCGCTGGTGATGATCCGACTTTGCGCGGCTTGGCGGAAGACTTCGGTCAATCGCACGACTGGAACCGCGCCGGAGGCGATGACGTCGGCCAGAACTTGACCAGGCCCCACCGACGGCAACTGGTCGATGTCGCCGACAATCAGCAAGGCCGCATGGTCGGGAACGGCTTTCAAAAGAGCCTGCATCAACATGACATCGACCATCGAGGTCTCGTCGACGACGAGCAGATCACAGTCGAGCGTGTTGTCGCTGTTGCGTTTGAATCCCCCATTCGCGGGGTCGGTCTCGAGGAGCCGGTGGATCGTCCTGGCCTCGAATCCCGTCGCCTCGGTCATCCGCTTTGCGGCACGGCCCGTCGGCGCGCAAAGCAGTAGGTTCACGTCCTTCGCCAATAGAACGCGTAGGATCGAATTGACGATGGTTGTCTTCCCAACGCCCGGACCGCCGGTGATCACCAGAACCTTCGACATCAGCGCCAACCGGATGGCGGCCATCTGACTTTCCGCCAACGACAAGCCCGTTTTCTGCTCGATCCAGGGCAACGCCTTTTCAGGGTCGATATATGGCCAGGGCAGTTTTCCGTTCGCCAGACGCTGTAGACGTTCGGCGATCACCTGTTCAGCCCGGTAGAGACCGCCGAGGAAGATGCAGGGCCTATCGCCGACCGTATCCGCGATGACCGCGCCCTCGGCCAGTTCAAGCTTGAGCGCCGTCAGCACCAGGTCCTCAGGAACCTCCAGCAGCTCAACGGCGAGCGGCGCCAACTCGTCCGTTGGCAAGCCGCAGTGGCCATTGTCCATCGCCTCGGTCAACGCATAGGAAATGCCGGCGCGAACCCGGATCGTCGCCGTCTTTTCAATGCCGAGCTTCATCGCAATGGCGTCGGCGGTCTTGAAGCCAATGCCACGAATGTCACGCGCTAACCGATAGGGGTTTTCGGTCATGACCTGCACAGCGTCGGCGCCGTAGGTCTTGAAGATCCTGACCGCCCGCGCCGTGCCGACGCCGTGGCTGTGCAGAAAGACCATGATCTCCCGCACGATCTTCTGCTCCGCCCAGGCGTCGGTGATCCGCTTGGCGCGAACGAGGCCAATACCGGTCACTTCGCGCAGACGCTCAGGTTCCGCCTCGATGATGTCGAACACCTTCTCCCCGAAAGCCTTCACCATCTTTTTCGCATAGACGGGACCAATGCCACGGATCATGCCGGAACCAAGGTACTTCTCGATGCCGTCAACGGATGTCGGCGCCGAGGTGCGCATAAAGCGCGCCTTGAATTGCTGGCCATGGTTACGGTCATTCACCCATTCGCCGCTAGCGGTGATCCACTCGCCGGCAGAGATTGTGGCGGCATGGCCGATCACCGTCACCAGATCACGATGGCCGCGCGCCTTGATCCGAAGAACGCAAAAGCCGTTCTCGGCATTGTGAAATGTGACGCGCTCAGCGAGGCCAGCGAGAACCTCCTGGCCCGAAGGGTCTTGCTGAGGCCTCGCCTGAGCGTTCACGAGACGCCGAGGCCCCTGGCCGTCAGCAAGTCCTTGATGATGGCGAATCGCTCCGCCTGCCTGGCAGTCTCCAAGGGGTCTTCCTGGATCAGCTCATCGTCGTCCGCTTCCGCGGTAATGCGGTCATGCATTTCCCGTTCAATCCGCGCGATCTCTGCCCGTATTTCCTCCGGCGTGAACATAAGCCTCACCTTGGATACGAACTGCGGCAGGGCGCGTGCGAATTCCGGACGGTCAGCGGCGGCGCTTGCGTAATTTAGGAGCTTTTCTGCCACCAGATAATCGAACGCCGCCTTCAGGCCATACCGCACTTTAATGCGCTCGGCAGCGTTACATTGTTCGATCCAGGCTTTGTGCATTTGTCCAACCCTTATAGGCAGCGCACCGCGTTAAACAGGATGCTTCAGATCGAATGCGGCGGCCACCAAAACAGCGTCACAGCCATCCCTTCGCGCTGAAGGGCGCTAGATCCACGCCCGGAGGGGCATACCATCCCCCTGCGGCATAGCGAGCGCCGAGCTTTTGCGCGGCCGCCTTGTTGCCATAGGGGATCACGAGCGGCGTGTTTGCTCCAACTCTCTGCGTGTTGTTCGACGTTCCTTGGCTATTGCTCGGCGTCGCACCTGGGATCAAATCAATCTCGGGAGAGACCGCAGTCGAATCGGCTTTGAGTTCCTCACGAACGCCGGCGCCCTTTTTCCGAGAAGCCTTCTTGGCAACTGCGACCTGCGCCGTCACCGCCGCTGTTGAACCGTGATCGCCGGTGATTTTGTCGCTTGTTTTCCGTGGCGCGTGTTCTTCGAGAAAGGCGCGGCAGATAGATCCCGACTTCGTATAGCCTCGTGGGGGCTTGATGCGCTTTTGACGGGCGATGCTGTCGGCAAATCGCTTCATCGCGGCGGTTGGCGGGCGGTCCCCCGCCGCTGAGGCGTTCCCCGCCCCGAATAATGGCGCCGCATCTGCCGGAGTGCCGTCTTTGAGTTTGCCGATGATTCGCTGGGCGACATCACAGACGGCGTCGATCGCCCCAACCATTTCCTGCGTTCCGACAAGGACGTCGTCGAGCAGGCATTCAAGCTCGGCCGTAACGCCCGGATCGACCAACGCAGGGTCAGCTTGTTTTAAAACGCCGAACAACTGCAACCCGATCTCGGTGGGTTCGATGGTTTTGCCCTTGCCGACCAGGAAGTCTTGCCGTTTCAGCCCGCCTATAATCTCCGCGCGGGTCGCCGGCGTGCCAATGCCCTTTGCTTCCTTCAAGCGGTCTCGCAAAGCATCGTCATCGACGAAACGCCAGGCGTTCTGCATCGCCTCGATCAGAGTGCCTTCGGTGTAGCGCGGAGGCGGACGCGTTTCCTTGTCCTCGATCTTGGGGTCGAACAGATGCGCGATCTCACCATTGAGCATCACAGGCAGCAATTGCGCATCATCGCCTTTCTCGTCGGCCGGCCGCCAGTCCGGGAAGGCAGCGCGCCAACCGAGATCAATGGGCTGGCGACCCGTGGCCTTGAAAGGAAAGCCTCGTACATCGAGCGTCGCGGTGGTTTGCCGGTAGCGGAAGTCAGGCATGACGGCAGCGAGATACGCGCGCGCAATGACGTCAAACAGCTTCTTCTCGTCGATTGATAGCCGTGGCCAAACCGTTCGCAGATCATCGACCGTGTTGACGTTGGGGATGACAGCATGATGGCTGGCCCCAACCAGCCCCTTGTCATGGAAAGCGCCCGTCGCGCCTTTACGAATGACTGGCGGCGCCGGCACGGGGATGGCGGCGAAAGCTTTACCGACCTGAAGTCCGGCCACGATCTTCGGCACATCGGAGATCAGGCTCTCCGGCAGATAGCGGACTTCGGCGCGGGGATAGGTGATGATCTTTTTGCCCTGCCCGTCATAGAGTTCCTGCGCAACATCCAACGTCTTGGCAGCGGTCCAACCGAACCTGGAAGAACAGTATTTTTGAAGCGAAGGGAGATCATGGAGTTTAGGCGGCCCACGCCGCTTATCCTCAACACGCACGCTCAGCGGACCTTCAAAGTCCTGTGCCGCCTCAACGACGCTTTCCGCAATCTCGCGCTTAAGAATGCGCTCCTGCGGAGCATGCCGCATCTGAAATTGACCGCCGGCGACTTTTGCCGCGACGACAATCTCAAAATAGGTCTGAGCCACGAAGTCACGAATTTCCAGCTCGCGTCTGCACACGATCGCCAGCGTTGGCGTCTTCACGCGGCCAACGCCAATCACGCCCCGCCTGCCTTGGCCAAGGATTACAGTCGCGGTTCGTGTCAGCGAGAGATTGTAGATCTGATCTGCCTGCCGGCGCGCGACGGCCGCTGCATAAAGCCGGCCATAGTCTGAATTCGGTTTTGCCTGGCTGAAGGCGCTTCGAATGCTCTGGGCGTCCTGAGCGGTAAAGAGCACCCGCATGACCTCGCCGCGGTACTTGTAATGCTCAAGAATCTCCTGACCTATGAGTTGTCCCTCACGATCACAATCAGTGGCGAGCCAGACGCGTTTGGCGGTGCGCAAAGCTCCACGAATAGCTTTGAGCTTGGCGGCCTTATTGCCGCCGGTCGCTGGCCGCGTGCCGTATAGCCCGTCCGGGCGCAGCAAAATCGGCGACCATCGTTTCCATTCCGGAACGACTTCCTCCGGTTCAAGCAGATCGAACAAATGTCCTTCGGCGGGAAGCACATCGCCAAAACGAGAGCCTACCGCGGCGCGGACGTCTTTCGCTTGGCTAGTCTTCTCGGTGATGACGATTTGATCGGCCATCAGGGCTCGTTCGGGCAGGGGGCTGAAAGGCTACACGGAAAAAGAACTTAAGGTGAATATCTTGGCCGTGCAAGCCGCGAGGGTCGACGCCTTTGGCTCCGGGGCTGATCTCACCGAGCTTTGGACCCGGCGGGACCGATCTGCCGACTTTCGTCGACTTCATCAACATCGCCAGTCTCGCCGTGGACCTCCTCTCTGATGACCCTTTCGGTGATTTCTGCGAGGTAGGCGGTCAGCGCGGCATTCAATTCCTCGAACTCGGGCCAAAGCACGCGCTCGAGAAAACTATTCGGCCCTTTTACGATAATGCTTTGGCGATGCATGCGTCTGTACCGGAACGGGCGAAGGCCATAGCGTCGGCAAAGCGCGATAAAGAGTTGGCGCGACCATCCGTCCGAGATCGAAAACTTCATCTCGATCTCTGTTTCCTTGCCAACCGCCTCCTTGAGGCGCGCACGGATTCTATCTCCAGCAGCGCCCGCCGCCGCCTTTTCTCCTTCGGTCGCCGCGCCGGCAAACAAACTTTCAATCTTTCGCAGCTTCGCGCGCAGAGCCTGCTCAGGCGTCATGTCTCAGCCTCGTCGCTAATCGTAATCAACCCAGGTTCCCTTCATCCCGGCTCAACCAGTTTAAAGATCGCCGCGGACATCCGCTCTTGCTCCGCAAGCAGAGTATCGAAGAGCGCCCGCTCGTGGATATAGACGCCGTCAATTCCCGGCACGGTATGGTCCAGGAGGAGGCGGGCGTTGATCTGGTCGATACCGACGCGCTGGGCGATGGTGCGGTATGTGTGCCGGAGGATATGCCCGGTCTCGCTGGGCAGCGTTTTCTCTCGCCAAACTTGGGTGGCGATGACCTCGCCAGTTTTGCTCGACCGGCTCGGGAAAACCCAGGGTGCGTCCGGGAAAAGCACCTCACTCGCGGTCATTATGCGCTGCACGAGGTCCACCATCGGCTCGGATAGCGGCAGATCGAACGAACGCCCTGACTTCATCCGCGGTATCGAGATCGCCTGATCGTGGAGCCGGACCCAATCGCGTTGCAGCGATACGAGTGTCCCCGGGCGTAGGCCCGATAGTAGTCCGAGCATGTGCATGTCGCGGCGAAGGGGATTTTGCAGAGCCTGAATTCGGCGCCCCCACTCCTGCAGGTCTTCCGGCATGATGACGCGATTGCTCGCGCGTTCCTTGTTGAAGGTGACGGCCACGACCGGGTTTCCGGGGAGGGCGTCAGGATTATCGACGACCTTCAAGGCGAAGTTGTAGGCCGCCCGGAAGTCCTTAAGCGCCTGGTTGCCGGCCCTTGGGCCATGGGCGCGGGTTACCCGCGCATGCGCCTCGCGCGCCATCGAACGCTTCACTTCGCCAATCGAGATATCCGCCCACTTGGGCAAATAGCGTTGGAACCGCTTGAGCGTGTCCGCGATCGTGGTCTCGGAGCACTCTCGGGCCCGCATGTCAGCCGCATACTCGTCGTACATGCGCCGAACGGTCCACGCGCCCGCGTCGGCGCCGGGGGCGTCCGGAGGCGCGTTTGGATCGATGCCGCGCTTGATTTGATCGATGATTCGAGCCGCATGAGCCCGAGCTTCCTCAAGCGTCATTGCATCGGCCGAGCCCAGGGTGTGGCGGACGGTTTTAAGGAGCGTCTGCCGCCCACGCTGACCCTGCCAAAGATCCCGCTGCACCTTGTAGGACTTGCTACGCTTGTTCACGGCGACCATCAGGCCGACGACCTTCGTATCGCGAACAGTGATCGCCTTTCCGTCATACCGGAGCTTTTGCACGGCGGCTTCAGTCAGTCGTTCGGGCATCTTCGACCTTCCCATTTTGCGAACCGTCTATCAAACTCTTTCCGAACCGTTTTCGAACCGGGAGAGGAGAGGGCTAGATAGGGCTTCTAAGGGGAAGTATAGCCGAAAAACGGCTAATTACCTTGCTTTAATAGGGCTCTAGAGGGCGTAAAAGGGTCGCGGTATAGAGACTTCTAAGCGCGATGTCGCAGGTTCGAGCCCTGCCGGGGTCGCCAGCAGCCTTGCCGCATTGCCGCTCGTCAGGCCGCGAGGCCTTCCGCCGCTGGGACAAGCGGCGAGTCTGTATCGATCCGCTCGCCGCCCAACAGGCAGAATGTCGGCTGCAGCAGCGTCTCCGCGATCATTTCGGCGCCGGTGTTGTCGGTCAGGCGGAAGCGTCCGGTCAGCGGGTCCAGCACGGAGATATCGGCGGCGGCGCCGGGCGTGAGCGCGCCCAGCGTCCCTTCGGCGCCCAGCATTGCGGCCGGGTTCGTCGTGACCGTCGCGACGACCTCCGGCAGGGTCATGCCCAGCGCCAGAAGTTCGCTCATGGCGATGGCGAGGCTGAAGGGCGCCGCGCCGAAGAAGGGGTTTTCCTCCCGCTCGCCGGCGCCGAATTTGCCTTGCGGCTTGCGCACATTGAGGCCGTGCAGATCGGCCCCCAGGGTGTGCGGTCGGATGCCGGCGTCGATGACGCGCTTCGCCATGTCGAAACTGAAATGGGAGCCGTGGCCGATATCGACCTTGACGCCGCGCTCCAGGGCTTCCCAGACGACCGGATGCACCTGGCCGGTCTCGGCGCTGACAAACCCGCCGGGATGGCGGGTAAACGGATGGGCGAGGATATCGCCGGCCTCCATCAGGGGGACGAGAGCGCTGACGACCGCGTCGGCGTCGACGGTCTGAGAATCCTGGGTCGGCCACAACTGGCCGAGATGGATATAGAGCGGCAAGCCAGCCGCGCGCGAAATCTCCTTGCCCAGCTTGATGACCTCGAGGCCCCAGCGCGAGGCGCCGCCGATTTCGGCATGGGCCTTGATGCCCCGGACGATATCGGCATTCTCCCCGGCGGCGCGGACGGTATGGGCGACGTTGACGCCTGTCGGACCGTAAAGCTCGGGGTAGAGATGCCCCTCGAGCCCGCCGACGAGATAGCAACTGATGAAGCAGTAAACGCGCGTCCGGGATGGCTTGACGATATATTCCCGGAAGCCCGGGATCGTCATGCAGCTTGGGCCGCCCTGGTCGATCACTGTCGTGACCGCAGACCGGACGCCTACCATGTCGGGGTTCAGGCCGAACTTGCCGGTGACATGCTCATAGACATGGGCATGGGTATCGATCAGCCCCGGCAGCACCAGCTTGCCCGCGACGTCGATGGTCTCGACGGCGCGCTCCGCCGAAATGTTCGGCTCCACCGCCGCGATCTGCCCGCCAGCGACGGCGACATCGAAGACGCCGTCCCGCCCGGACGCCGGATCGACCACCCGCCCGCCTTTCAGGACCGTGTCGAACCTGATTGCTTCAACTGACATCGCGCTGCCCCTTCATTGTGTCCATCGGAAGCGTAACGCGCCGCGGCGCGTCGCGCACTGCTCAAAGTCCCATATAGGCTTCGCGGATCGCGGGATCGTCCGCCAGGTCCGCCGTCGCGCCGAATTTTACGACCCGGCCCATATCGACCACGAATGCCGTCGCGGCCAGGTCGAACGCCGTCATGACGTCCTGTTCGACCAGGAGGATCGTGATGCCGCCCGCGTTGATATCGACCAGCGCCGCGCTCAAGCGGTCGACGGCTTTCGGCGCCAGCCCAAGCGACAACTCGTCGATCAGCAGCAGTTTCGGCCGGGACATGATGCCCCGTCCGATCGCGCACATTTGCTGCTCGCCGCCGGAGAGCGTCGTGGCGTCCTGCTTCCGCCGCTCTTTCAGGATTGGAAAGGTGGCATAGACGAACTCCAGGTCGGACATGATGCCATCGTCATGGCGGGTATAGGCGCCCAGCAGCAGGTTGTCCTGCACGGTCAGGCCCTTGAACAAGCGCCGGCCTTCCGGCACATGCACAATCCCGGCCGCCAGGGCCGCGTCCGGCTCGACGCCCGTCACGTCCGCGCCGGCGAACCGCACGCTGCCGGATTTGGTTTTGACCAGGCCCGAGAGCGTCCGCAGGAATGTCGTCTTGCCGGCGCCGTTCGAGCCGACGATGCAGGTGATCGAACCGGCCTCGACCGTCAGATCGAGGCCCCAAAGCACCTGAACGTCCCCGTAGCCGGATTCAAGGGCTTCCACGGCGAGCAATGTGCTCATGACTGCGCGCCCTGCCGACGCTTGGCGAACCGGTCGCCAAGATAAGCCTCGATCACCCGTTCGTCCTCCAGGATATCCTCAGGCGCGCCTTCCGCCGTCAACTCGCCGTGATGCAGGACCAGAATGCGCTGGCTCAAACCCAGCACGACCTTCATCAGATGCTCGATGATGATGATGGTGACGCCCTGGGCGGCGATCTCCCGGATCAGCCTGAGCGCCTCGTCGATCTCGGAGAGATTGAGGCCGGCGTTCACTTCGTCCAGCAGCAGCATCCGCGGCCGCATCGCGAGGGATTTCGCCAATTCCAGGCGCTTCCGATTGGGCAGGGTCAACGTGCTGGCGGGCGCGTCGACCAGCTTGCCGAGGCCGACGAAATTCAGGTGGGCTTCCGCCGCATCCATCGCCGCCCGGCGGCTGATGGCCTTGCCGGCGAAGAGCGCGCCAGCGGCGACGTTCTCCCTGACCGTCATCGATGGGAAGGGCTGGACGATCTGGAACGTGCGCGACAGGCCGCGCCGGGCGGCCTGGTAGGGCTTCTGGTTGGTGACGCGCTCGCCCATGAAGTGGATTTCGCCGCCGGTCGCGCGATGGGCGCCGGTGATGACGTTGACCAGCGTCGTCTTGCCTGCGCCGTTCGGGCCGATCAGGCCGACGATCTCGCCAGCTTCGATCCTGGCGCTGACGTTCTGGACAGCGCGGACGCCGCCGAAATGGCGGGAGACGTTGGTAAGTTCTAGCAAGGGCGCGCTCATTCCGCCGCCGCCTTCGCTTCGGACTTGGCGTCGCCGCCGGCTCTGAAGCGGCCGAGGATCTGCGGCCAGCGCAACTTCAGCAGGCCGCCCGGCAGGAAGAACACCAGGATCACGATGATGACCCCCAGCACCCCGTGATGCAGCTCCAGGAAGTTCGACCAGATCAGCTCCTCCATCGCCATGAAGGCGACGACGCCGACCAGCGGCCCGTAAGCGCCGCCGGCGCCGCCGAGCAGCACCATCACCGGCACCTTCAACGTCAGCAGGATCGAGAAGACGTCCGTCGGGTCGATATAGGCGACCCAGGAGGCATAGATGGCGCCGGCGAGGCCGCAGAAGATCGCCGACAGCACGAACGCCGCCGTCTTGTAGGCGTTGACGTCGACGCCCAACATATTGGCAGCGTCCTCGTTCTGCTGAATGCAGCGCAAGCCGAAGCCCAAACGGCCGCGATCGACTGCGAGGGTCGTGAGGAAAGCGGCCGCCGCGACGGCCAGCATCGCGTACAGGAAGACCATGCCGGCGAAATCCGGCCCGCCGCGCAGGATCGGCACGTTCAGGCCCATGCCGCCGCCGGTGAAGTCCGCGAAGATCGACGCCAGGAGGCGCATGATCTCGACGATCGCGATGGAGCCGACGGCGAAATAGTGGCCCTTCAGCCGGAGCAGCGTCGGCCCCAGCGCCGCTGCGAAGATCGCGCACCCAAGGCCCGCGCCGAGCCAGGCGAGCGGCATCGGCGTCCCGGCGTTCTGCAGCAACGCCCCGACATAGGCGCCGAGGCCGTAGAACGCGGCGGTCGCGAAGGAAGGGTATCCGGCATAGCCGCCGATGAAGTTCCAGCCTAGCGCCAGCGCCGAGAACAGGCACAGGAACGTCGCGAGACGCACAAGGTAATTGTCGCCGATGAAGGGCAGGGCGATCAGGACCGCGACGACGCCGAGGACGATCGTCAGGCCAAGGTTCTTGCCGCCGATGAACGCGCTCATTCGTAACCTGCTTTGCCCAGAAGGCCGGTTGGTTTGAAGATCAGCAGCGCCAGCATCACGACGAAACCGGCGAGTACGGCTTCCTGCGGGCCGATCAGGGCGCCGGCCATGCTTTCGATCAGGCCAAGCGCCAGGCCGCCGACCAGGGCGCCGGGCACGCTGCCGAGCCCGCCGATGACGCAGACGATGAAGGCCTTCCCCAGAAACAGCCCGGTCATCGCCGGCGAAAACGGAAAGACGACCGACATCAAGCTGCCCGCAGCCCCGGCCATGCAGGCGCCGATGCCGAAGGTGATGGCGTAGATCTGGGGCACGCGCACGCCCATCAGAGCCGCCGCGTCCCGGTCCATCCGGACAGCGACGATCGCGCGCCCGATTCGGGAGCCGCGCAGCACCTGAAAGAGCATCGCCGTCAGCGCGACCGCGAGCGCCATGGCGGCGATCCGGTCGAGCGGCAGCGTCGCGCCGAGGATATCGATCCGCCCCATGTCGAGCGCGAGGCGCCGCGGGGTCGCGGAGAAGCCCAGCACCATGGCGTTATAGAGGATCATGTCGAGGCCGAAGGTCAGCACCAGCGTGATCAGCACCGGACTGGACACCACCCGGTTGATGACGCCGCGCTGGATGACATAGCCGAGGCCGAACAGCGCCGCCGCGATGAAGGGCAGACTGAGGAAGGGATGCGCGCCGAATGCGGCATGGGCGAAGAACGCCAGATAGGCCCCCAGGATGATGAAGGACCCATGCAGCATGTTGATAATGTTCAGGACGCCCCACACCAGGGAGAACCCGACGGCGATGCAGGCATACAAGCCGCCGAGCACGAGGCCGTTCAGAAGCGTTTGAACGTCCATGGGTCAGTTCGCTCCGGCGGCTGGCATGGCGCGGCGGGCGGAGGACCGCATACCGGCGGTCTTCGCGGGCCTGTCGGAAGGGCGTGACGGCGCTGGCGCCATGGTGGGGTTCTCTCCGGGTCTGCTGCGAAGCGGATAACGCGGCGAGGCGCGCTCCCCGGACTGGCCGCCCGGAGAACGCGCCTTGCCGCAGGGATCAGAAGGCTTTCAGCTCCGCCTGCTTGATCGCTTCCGGGAACAGCACGACGACCGTGCCGTCTTGCACCTGGATGATCGGCAGGTCGCGGCCGCCGTTCATGCCGTTCGCGCCGAAGTCGATCGGTCCGTAGAATGTCGTGATCGACACGTCGCGGAGGGCGGCGCGGACCTTGTCCGGGTCGATCGATCCGGCGTTCTCGATGGCCGCCTGCAGCGCGACGAGGGCGGCCGCGGACGACGCATGGACGTAGTCCGGGTCGGAGCCTTCCCTGGCGACGAAGGCGTCGTAGAAGGCCTTGGTCGAGCCAAAAACATCGGACGATTGATAGGTCGTCGCATGATGCCACCAGCTCGCCGAGTTGACGCCGTCCGCGAGCGGGCCCAAGGCGTCGACGAATTCCTTGTAGGCGGGGCCGGTGATCATCGTGACGATCTTGGCCGTCAGCCCAAGGTCCGCCATCTGCTTCCGGAGCAGGATCAGGTCCTGCGTATAGCCGGTCACATAAATCCAGTCGGCGTTGGCGGCCTTGATCGCGCTCAAGGTCGCGGAATGGTCGAGCGTGCCGACGGAATAGCGCTGGTCGTAGACGACGCTGTAGCCGAAGTTCGGCGCGCCTTCGACCAGGGCCTTCGCCATGGCGTTCGGGAACACGTCTTCCCGGCCGAGGACCGCCACGGTCTTCGTGTCGGGCATCTTCGCCTTGAAAAGCTTCAACATATTGTCCGTCAGGCCGGTATTCGGCGCGAGGGTGCCGAACAGGTTCTGGAACCCCTGGTCGTAGACCGATTCCGAAGACGCGACGGACGCCATGATCGGCACGCCGTAGCGTTCGGCGACGCCGGCGGCGATCTTGGTATGGCCGGAGCCGAAGGGCGCGGTGATGAAATTCACCTTGTCGGAGGTGATCAGTTTCTCCGTCAACTGGCCGGCGCGCTTGCCGTCGGTCTGATAGTCGTAGACCACAAGTTCGACCGGCATCATCGTGTCGCCGACCTTGATGCCGCCGGCGGCGTTCACCCGTTCCAACCACATGTCATAGGCGATCTTCTGCTTCTTGCCCTCGTCCGCCAGACCGCCGGTCAGCGCGAGCGGCGCCCCGATTTTGATAACGTCGGCAAGGGCTTGCGGCGCCCCGGCGCCCATGGCCCCCACGACCGCGGCGGCGCAAGCCAGCCGGCTCCAGTGCTTCCTGAGCCTCAATTGCATCTCCCAACTCCTCATGTCCGGTTCAAGCCTCTCTCGATGCGCAATGCGGTCTGAGCGCCGCAATCGTCAGCATGCTGATGATTGCAAAGCTCGTGCCAACTCCGGTTCCGTTGCGGAAGCGCCGTTTCGGGGCGCCGATTAACGCCGCAAACTGCCGCTATTTGCGTCGCCGCGCCGATAATTAGCCCGCGGATTGGGCGCCTGGCGTTTGGCGCTGCGTCAGTGCGGCGCGACCGCGGCGGCCTGGCTGACGGACCGGTCCTGGTACTGCGCCCACACGGCCTTCAACACGGCGATCGTATCCGGATCGAGATCGCGCTTCGGCAGCGGGTCCATATCCCAGTGCCCATGCCGGTCTTCGCCGCGAACCGGCAGAGCGGAGCGGCGGCCGATGGTCGAGCGGGTCGCGGCCGGCATGTAGAAGAAGGCGAGGCCGATGCGCGGCTCGCCGCTCATGTTGGCGAGCGATCCATGCACCGTGCGCTCGTGATGGATGGAGAACTCCCCGGCCTCCAGCTCCATATAAACCGCCCGGTCGTCCTCGACGCCCTGGATGCTTTGCCCGCGCGCCAGAAGGTTCTGGGGATCGTAGGTTTCCTCATGGGTCCGGTCCGGACCGATATGGGAGCCGGGCAGAACCCGAAGGCAGCCGTTCTGTTTGGTGCTCGGCGTGAACGCGACCCAGACCGTCACTTCGTCATGGGGGTCGAGGCCGTAATAGGCGCTGTCCTGGTGCCAGGACACGAAGCGCGTGTCGTTGGCGCGCTTGGCGAAGAGCGAGGAGCCGAACAACAGGATGTCGGGTCCGATCAGGGATTCGACCGCATCGAGGATCGCCTTGTTCTTCGCGAGCTCGATCATCCACGGCGCCGCGATATGCGCCTTGATCTTAAAATAGCGTTGCGGGTCCTCGCCCAGGATCGTCTCGTATTCGGCGATCTTGGCGGCGCATCCGGCCGCAGCTTCGGCGGACATGGCCCGGTAGGGCGAGAGATGCCCCTCGCTTTGGAACCGGGCGACTTCGGCCGCGGTCAATGAACCTGCCATCGTGCTTCTCCCATTGCTTGACGATGGATCTACTTGCCGGCGAAGGCTTTGATATCGGCCTGTTTCACGGCCTCCGGGAAGACGATGACCGGGGCGCCGCCCTGAATCTGGATCAGGGGATATGCGCGGGCGGAATTCATGCCGTCCGACCTGAACTTGATCGGGCCATAGAAGGTGACCGCGTCCATGGATCGCAGGGCCGCCCGGACCTTGTCCCGGTCGATGGAGCCGGCGGACTCGATCGCCATCTGCAGAGCGACGAGGGCGGCGGCCGACGATGCATGCACATAGTCCGGCTCGGCCCCGCCGGTCTTGGCGACGATCGCGTCATAGAAAGCCTTGGTGGAGCCGAACACGTCCGTGCTTTGGTAATCGGTGCCCCAATGCCACCAGGTCGCCGAGGTGACGCCTTCCGCCAGCGGCCCCAGGGCGTCGATGAACTCCCGGTAGACCGGGCCGGTAATCATCGTGACGATGGGCGCTTCAAGCCCGATATCCGCCATCTGCTTGCGCACCAGGATCAGGTCCTGGGAATAGCCCGTGACGTAGATCCAGTCCGGCGCGCCTGCCTTGATCGCCGCCAGGCTGGAGGAATGGTCGATGGCGTCGATGGGGTAGGTCCCGGCATAGACGACCTCAAGCCCGGCCGCCGGCGCCTTGTCGGCCATCAGCTTGGCCATCAGGTTCGGGAAGACGTCCTCGCGGCCGAGCACCGCGACGCGCTTGACGCCTGGAATGGCCTTCTGGAATTCCGCGATCATCACGTCGATCAGCCCGCCGCTTGGGGCGAGGGTCCCGAACAGGTTCGTGTAGCCCTGATCGTGGACAGGCTCCGACGACGCGACCGCGATGATCGGAACATTGTAGCGCTCGGCGACGCCGGCCGTGATCTTGGTATGGCCGGACCCGAAGGGCGCCGTCAGGAAATCGACCTTGTCGTCGACAATCAGCTTTTCGGCCAGTTGCGCCGCTTTCTTGCCGTCCGTCTGGTAGTCGTAGGTGATCAGCTCGACGTCATACATCTTGTCGCCGACCTTGATGCCGCCGGCCGCCTTGACCTTCTCCAGCCAGACTTCATACGCCAGCGCCTGTTTCGTGCCGGAAGAGGCGAGGGCGCCGCTCAGCGCCAGCGGCGCGCCGATCCTGACAGTCTCCGCATGGCTTTCAGCGCCCATGCCGATCGCCAGAAGGGCGGCGCCAAGGCTCATGGCGATCCGCTTCAATCCGATTGGAACTGCTTGCATCGCTTCGGTCTCCCACGTATTCCGGTTTTTCGGGCGGCGCTGGCGACCGGTTGATCGTCAGCATGCTTGCGATTGGTCCTCACGACGATTGAGAGCAAGGGACATGCCAACCGGGGGAACGGCGGAAAACCGGGCTTCGGGCAGGCGAAGCGCTGCCGCGGACGCCCATTTTTAGCGCAGTCATGCCGCAAAATTAGGAGCAGGAGCCCAGATGTCAGGAACGGACCGGCCCGCCAGCGCCGCGAATTTTGTCGAAACGACGGCGGGCTACTGGCAGGAGATCGAGCCCGCGCCGCCGACGCCCGAGCAACCGCCCTATCGCTATGGCTATCCAGCCCGATTGCCGGACGGGCGGACGCTCCGCCTGCCGATCCGCGAGCGCCCAGGCGCGCCCGGGCGCGCCGTCGCGTCCTTCATTCCGAACCACGGCTCGTTCGAGGTGATCGACCTGTTGCAGCAGGAAATCACCGCCATGGCGCGGCCGCTCGAGCCTGATGTGATCGTGGCGCTGCCGACCCTGGGCCTGGCGCTTGGCCCCGGCGTCGCGAAGGCGTTGGGCCACCGCCATTATGCGCCGCTCGGGACATCCCGGAAGTTCTGGTATCGGGACGAGCTCTCGGCGCCCGTCACCTCGATCACGACGCCCGACAGCGCGCGCCGGCTGTACCTCGATCCCAATCTCCGCTCCCGGGTCGAGGGCCGGCGGGCGATCCTGGTCGACGACACCATCAGTTCGGGCACGACGATCCTCGCGGCCGCCGCATTGCTGGAGCGCGCCGGCGCAGAGATCGTCGGCCTCGCCTTCGCCATGAGCCAGTCCGATGTCTGGCGCCAGGCCCTGGGCGCGACGCGGCCCGATCTGCCGCCCAAGGTGCGGTATGTCTTCCAGTCGCCGCTGCTCAATCTGACAGCGGACGGTTGGGTCCCGGAGGAATCGCAAGCATACTGACGACTGCTTATTCCTTGGGCGCGCCCGCCTGCGTTTCAGGCGCCCGCGCCGGGCATGGGCGGGCGGAACGGGCGCGCGGTCGTGGGTTTCTCGCTGGCACGTCGTTTGCTGAACTGGCTTCAGGGAGATGATGGATGGCTGAGCAAGATTTGAAGACGACCGGCGGCGTCGGCGCCCGGGTCCTCAGGAAGGAAGACGACCGCCTGCTGCGCGGCCGCGGCCAGTTTGTCGGCGATGTGCGCCGCGCCGATATGCTGGACGTCGCCTTCCTGCGCAGCCCCGTCGCCCATGGCCGCATCGTCGCGGTCGGCAAGCCCGACCATGCGGCGGACCTGGTTTTCACGGCGGCGGATCTGGCTGGCGTCCGTCCCATCCGGGCGGACTCGACCCTGCCCGGCTTTCGCGGCTCCGACCAATGGCCGTTGGCGACCGGGAAAGTCCGCCATGTTGGGGAGCCGATCGCCGCTTGCGTCGCGGCCAGCCGCGCCGAAGCCGAGGATCTGGCGGAGGCCGTCCGCCTGGAGATCGAGGAGCTTCCGGCCGTCGTCGACATGCGCCGGGCGCGCGACGCCGCCGCGCCCCTGATCCACGAGCATTGGGCCGAGAACGTCTTTCTGGAAAGCACGGCGGTCGGCGGCGAGCCGTTGGCTCCGCTCAAGGCCGCCGCCGCGGTTTCGGCGACATTGCAGGTCCGGACCGCCCGGCAATCGATGGCGCCGATCGAAGGCCGCGGCACGGTCGCGGAATGGGACGAGCGGCTTGGCATGCTGACCTTCACGACCGGCCAGCAGATGCCCCACGTCATGCGGTCCGGCCTCGCTGGCTGCCTTGGCCTGGAGGAAGGCCAGGTCCGGCTGATCTCCCCGGATGTCGGCGGCGGGTTCGGTTACAAGGGCATTCTGACCCAGGAGGACGTGACGCTCGGCTGGCTCGCCATGCATCTCGGCCGTCCCGTCCGCTGGATCGAGGACCGGCGCGAGCAATTGACGGCGAACGCCAATTGCCGCGAGCACCATTACGATATCTCGGGCTATGCCAGCGCCGAGGGCGATCTTCTGGCGATCGAATGCGCGGCGATTGTCGATGCCGGGGCCTATTCGGCCTATCCGTTCTCCGCCTGCCTGGAGGGCGCGCAAGTCGGCTCGATCCTGCCAGGGCCATACGATTTTCCGGGCTTCAAGTGCGATACCTTCTCGGCCTGCACCAACAAGCCCGGCATTCTCCCCTACCGGGGCGTCGCCCGGACCGGCGTCTGCTTCGCGCTTGAATTGACGATGGACGCGCTGGCCCGTCAGATCGGCATGGAGCCGTCCCAGTTCCGCATCCGGAACCTCGTTCGGCCCGAGCAGATGCCCTTCGACAATATCGTCAAAAAGCATTTCGACAGCGGCGACTATCCCGAAGCGATCCGGCAGGCGGAAGCGGCGATCGATCTCGCCGGCGTCCGCCTCCGTCAGGCGCGGCCGGAAGCCGACGGCCGCCGCATCGGCATCGGGTTCGCGATCTACTGCGAGCAGGCGGCCCATGGGACCAGCGTGTATTCCGGCTGGGGCATTCCGTTCGTGCCCGGCTTCGAGCAGGCGACGGCGCGGCTGACGCCGGATGGCGGCCTGGAAGTTCGGGTCGGCGCCCATTCCCATGGCCAGGGCATGGAAACCTCGCTGGCGCAGGTCGCGAACGAAGTGCTCGGCGTCCCTGTGCCGAAGGTCAGGGTGATCCATGGCGACACGTCGATGACGCCCTATTCCACCGGCACCTGGGGGTCGCGTTGCGGCGTCATGGTCGGCGGCGCCGTCGCGACGGCCTGCGAGGCCTTGGCGGAACGAGCCGTCGCCATCGGCGCGCATCTGCTCCAGGTCCCGGCCGAGGATGCGGCCGTCGTCGATGGCTGCGTTCGAAGCGGCGCTGCGTCGGTTTCCCTCGCCGATATCGCCCATGCCTGGTATCGGCGCCCGCAGGACCTGCCGGGCGACGTCGATCCGGGCGGGCTTGAGGCGACCCAGGGCTATCGGATGGCGCCGAACGATCACGGGACGTTTTCCTACGCCTGTCACGCCTGCGTCGTCGCCGTGGACCCTGGCCTGGGCGCGGTCGAAATCCTGGATTATGTGATCGTCGAGGATGGCGGCACGCTGTTGAACCCGCTCATCGTCGACGGCCAGATCCTCGGCGGCCTCGCCCAGGGCGTCGGCACGGCGCTTTATGAGGAGATGCGGTTCGATGCGTCCGGCCAGCCTCTGGCCTCGACGCTCGCGGACTATCACCTGCCGGGCGCGGCCGAAGTGCCGGATGCGCGGATCATCCACATGATGACGCCCTCGCCCTATTCGCGCTTCGGCCAGAAGGGCCTGGGCGAGGGCGGGGCGATTGCGCCGCCGGCCGCCATCGCCAATGCCGTCAACGATGCGCTCCATCCGCTCGGCGTCCGCATCACGGAAAGCCCGATCACGCCGGAGCGCGTGCTGGACGCCATCGCCGCCGCAAGCAGTCAGACCAAGGAGGCAGCGGAATGAAGGCCGCGCGCTTCGATTATGTCCGCGCGGTCGATGCGGCCGACGCGGTGCGCTGCCTCGGCGCTGGCGGACCGCAGACGAAGATCATCGCAGGCGGCCAGTCTCTCGGCCCGATGCTGAACTTGCGGCTGGCGCGGCCGGACAAGCTGGTCGATATCCGCCGCGCGGCCGACTTGGCTGCCGTCGCGGCGACGGCCGACGCCGTTGTCTATGGCGCCGGCATTACCCATGCGGCGTTCGAGGACAGGCTTGTTCCGGACGCGACGCCCGGCTGGCTCGCGCCGATCGCGCGGGGCATCGCTTATCGGGCGGTCCGGAACAAGGGCACGATCGGCGGCAGCGTCGTCCATGCCGATCCCGCCGCCGACTGGCCGACCGTCCTGCTGGCTTTGGGGGCCGAGGCGTTGACGCTCGGGCCTGCCGGGCCGCGCGCCGCGCCGCTCGCCGACTTTCTGGTCGGGCCGTTTCAGGTCGCGCTTGCCTTCGATCATCTGTTGACGGGCCTCCGTCTGCCGAAGCGCGGGCCGCACGCTAGGTGGGGCTACTGGAAATTCTGCCGGAAAACCGGCGAGTTCGCGAAAGCCGCCGCCGCCGTATTGCACGATCCGGATCGCGGCGAGACGCGGGCGGTCATCGGCGCCGTCGAGCGGACGCCGATCCTCGTGCCGGACGCCGCCGAACTGCTGGCGGACCCGCGCGCCGCGGCGGATATCGTCGCCCGGCTCGCGCCCGAACGCGCGCCGGCCGCGCAGCGGCTGCACGCCGAAGCGCTGGAGCGCGCCGCCCGTCTCGCCCTCGCGCCTCAGGAGATCGCGGCATGACGACGGTTACCCTCACCATCAACGGCTCGGTCGTCACGCGCGAGGTTCAGCCCCGGACCCATCTCGCGGATTTCCTGCGCGAAGACATGCAACTGACCAGCGTGCATCTGGGCTGCGAGCATGGCGTTTGCGGGGCCTGCACCGTGCTGGTCGACGGCGCGCCGCAGCGGACCTGCATCGATTTCGCGGCGGCGGCGGACGGCGTCAGCATCCGGACGATCGAAAGTTTCGACGACGATCCCGTGATGGCGGCGCTCCGCCGGGCGTTCAGCGTGCATCATGGCCTGCAATGCGGCTATTGCACGCCGGGCGTGCTGGCGACCGCCTACGACATCGTCACCCGCCTGCCGGGCGCCGATCCCGCGCGTATTCGCGAAGAACTGGCGGGGAACCTCTGCCGCTGCACCGGCTATGCCGGCATGGTCGCAGCGATCCACGAAGTCGCCGCGAACCCGCCGTCGCGGCCGGCGGATGCGGTCCGGGCCGAGCCGCTCGCTTTTGCCGGCGTCAAGCGAGCGTCGCCTGCCGCCCCAGCCGCAGTCGCCGCGCGCGCCGCGCCCGAAGCCGATAGCGCGCCTTATGCCGCGCCGACGCTTCCGGCGGATGCGGCCGAGATCGCGCTTTCCGAAATCCTGGACCTGCCCGCCGATAAGGCCTGGGCCGTGCTTCGGGATGTCGAGACAGTCGCGGCCTGCCTGCCGGGCGCAACGCTCCAGGCGTTCGATGCTGGCGCAGGCGTCGCGCGGGGCGTGTTCGCCGTCGCGATCGGGCCGATGCGGGCGTCGTTCGAGGGCGCCGCCAAGGTCAGCTTCGACGATGGCGAGCGAACCGGCCGGATCGGCGGCGGCGGCGAGGACAAGTCCAGCCGCACCCGCGCCGACGGCCAGTTGGACTTCGCGCTCAACGCAGTCGATGGCGGGCGCAGCCAGTTGGATATCGCGCTCCGCTACAACGTCCGCGGCGGCCTGGCCCAGTTCTCCAGGGGCGCTGTCGTCGCGGAGGCGGCGAAGCTGCTGATCGGCGAATTTTCAGGCAACCTGGCGAAAGCCGCGGCCGGAGAGGCGGTCGACGCAAGCGCGACCGCCGGCGGCATCGGCTTTGCCCTGAAAGCGCTCAGCGCGCGCATTCGGCGAGCCTTCGGTCTTTGAGGATGCGGCGAAACCGATTAGACCCCCCGGACTTCGCCATCCGATGCGCCGGCTTCCGGCACGGGAGACTGCCAGATGCCGACCGAATTCCGCGCCGCCGACGCCGGCAATCCCTGGCGCGCCCAATCGCTGCTGGCCCGGCCGGGGTTCCTCATCCGACGGCTGCATCAGGTCCATGTGGCGCTGTTCCTGGAGGAATGCGCCGGGCACGACATCACGCCGGTGCAGTACAGCTTGCTGACCGAACTGGCGCAGCGCGGCGAGTGCGAGCAGGCGGAACTGGCGCGGTCGCTTGGCATCGATCGCACCAATATCACCGATGTCGCGGTCCGGCTGGAACGGCGGGGCCTGCTCGATCGGCGCGTCAATCCGGGCGACAAGCGTTCCCGCCTGATTGTCCTGACCCCCGCCGGCGCCGATCTGCTGGAAGCGCTGGATCAATGCGCCGAGCGCGCCCATGCGCGGACCATCGAAGCTTTGCCCCGGCCGGAGCGGGAGGCCTTTCTGCGGGCGCTCTCGATTCTGGTGGAAGCCGGCAATCACATGGGCCGGGCCGCGCTGAAGCTGCGCTGACGCGGCGGGTTGTCCGGGAGGGCGGGCCATCATGACCGAAACCCGACCGACCCCCAGCCCCGCGACTTTGGCTTCGGCCCGGCTGCTCGCGGCGACGGCGCCCATTCTGGCCGGCGCCGGCCGACTGGCCGAGAGCTTGAGCGTGCCGCCGAAGACGCTGCTGCATGCGGGGCCGGCCTATTGGTCCCGGATCGACATTCCCCGGAGCGTCATCAACGCGGCGGCGGCGGCGGCCATGGCGGAAGGCTGGGCCGCCGATCTGGACGAAGGACGGCGCGGCGTGCTGGACGGCGATTTTACGCTCGCCCCGGCGCAGTCCCACGGCCTCGTCGTGCCGCTGGCGTTCGTCGCGGGGCCGTCGACGGCGATTCTGACGGTCGTCTGCCGCGAAACCGGCGCGCTTGGCCGGGCGCCCTTGAACGACGGGCCGCCAGCCGGCGCCGCGCGGTTCGGCGCGCCGACCCAAGCGACGGCCGCGCGCTTGCGGATGCTGGCGGAGGTCGCCGCCCCCGCGCTCGACCGGGCATTCCGTTCGGCGCCGATCGCGCTGGCGCCGATAGCCGCCGCCGCCCTCCGCCAGGGCGACGAGCTGCATGCCAGCGTCGCGGCTGCGAACGCGCAGCTCTCCGATATTCTGGCGCCATTGCTGACCGACGACGCGGTCGCGGCATATCTGGCCTCGGCCGGTCAGTTCTTCCTGAACGTCTGGATGGCGGCCGCCATGGCGATGCTCAATGCTGGCGCCGGCATTCCCGGATCGACCTTGCTCATCGGCGCCGGGGCGAACGGCGTCAGGACCGGCGTCCGCCTGGCCAGCGCGCCCGAGGTCTGGCTGGAGCAAGGGGCCGCCCGACCCGACGGGCCGCGCCTCAACGAGGCCCTGGCGGGCGTCGCGCTTTGCCCGGCGGTCGGCGATAGCGCGGTCATCGAGGCGGCTGGGTTTGGCGCGCTCGCCGCCCGCTTTGCGCCCGCCGTTCAAGCAGCCTTCGCGCCCTTCCAACCGGCCGCGCCGGCCGGAACGGACCTTGGGATCGCGTCCCATCCGGCCTTCGCCGATCTCGGTCTGAAAGTCGGCGTCGACCGGGCCGGACTCCGGCCCGGCGCGCCCTTGCCCGCCCATTTCGCCATGCTCGACGCCGCGGGCGAAGTCGGCCTCGTCGGCCGAGGGCGGCTGGATTTCTGGGCGGCGCCGGACTGACGGACGTTGCCATCTAACATTTCGTGTCGGTCACCTGATCCACGATCCAGTTGTCGAAGGCATGGCAGAGGGTTTCCATGTGGGTGAACTTGGAAGCCGCCTGCACGGGCGTGCGGAAGCCCGACTGCTGCATCTCCACCGCGACATTATCCTCCGGCAGGATCGCGTCCATCCGCTCGTAATAGCGCTCGGCGATGGCATCGAAGTCGTTCCGCTGCGTCGCCGCTTCGGGAAAGAACGAGGCGCCGACGACGCGCACGCTCGCCGGCCCGGTCGGATGCAGCTCGAAGATCCACATGCAGTCGATCGTCCACGCCATCATCGTGCCCGGCAGGATGCAGGGATAATACGTGCCTTGCAGATAGCGGCCGGACAGCGTGCCGATGGGCTCGAAGCCGGTCTGGCCGTTCATCAGGCCGCGGCTGCCTTCATGGGCGGTGAAATGGGTGATGCACTGGCCGCGCATTTCCTCGTGGGTCGAGCGCTTGCGGCTCGAAACCTTCTGCCGGTTCAGCGTCCCGCCATGGATGAAGGGGATGTGGAGCGAATCGTTGAAGTTCTCGAAATGCAGCTTCCAGTTCGCCGCCACGTCCCAGGAAACCCGCCGCGTGCAGACCATGGTCTCCGGACCGTAGCCGGCGCAGTTCTCGGGCAGATCGCCGAGCCAGTCCATCAGGGGCATGGCGCCGTCGTCGAAGGTGACGAACAGGAAGCCGTGCCAGCGCTCCAGGCGGACCGGCAGCAGACCGAGGTCGGCATGGCGGAGGTTGTCGTCCTCGTCGATCAGGGGCGTCGCGAACAGCGCGCCGTCGGTCGCATAGGTCCAGGAATGATAGGGGCAGGAGAAATGCCGGCAATTGCCCGCGCCCGACGCGACCGGCGCCCCCCGGTGGCGGCAGGCATTGTGAAAGGCGCGGATCGTCCCGTCATGGCCATGGACGAGGACAATCGGCATGCCCGTGATTTCATGGGTGAAAAAGTCGCCCGCCGCCGGAATGCTGGAGGCATGGCCGACATAGTTCCACGCCTTCTTGAAGATGCGCTCGACTTCCAGCGCGTAGAATTCCGCGGAGTTGTAGCACCAGTTCGGCAAGGGCGTCGCTTGCTCGACCGGCTTGCGAACGCCGGCATAATGGGCGGGATCGGACATGTCTAAGGCGGAATGCGCGATGTAATTCATGGCGAATCGTCCTTGTTCCTGGGCTGCGTGGGGCGCGGGTTGGGCGGACAGCCTTGCAAGTCTATCGGACGAAAGCGCGCCGATCGATTCTTTTGCGCGGCGAACGGGGCCGCTGGCCTCATGGCGCGGATTTGGCGATGATGGCGGGCGAATCTGGGAAATAACGGTACCGGACGGTACGGTACGGGAATGGCAGGGCCTGGCAGGGTTTGACCGGGTTTGACTGGGACAGGATGGGATCGGACGGGATGAACGGAATGAACGGCGGTCTGGCGTTTTTGCCGATGTACGATGTGGCCGGAACGCGCCCGGCGGCGGCGGCGCTTTGGGGCGCGATCCGGGACGCTTTCCGCGCCGAAGGCATCGCCGCCCCCGATCAGATCGATCGCTCGCCCGCCCGCATGGACGGATGGACGCGGCCGGATCTCGTCCTGGGACAGACCTGCGGCCTCCCCTACATCTCGCGGCTGGCGGAACGGGTGACGCTGCTCGGCGCGCTGGATTACGGGGTCGAAGGCTGCCCGCCGGGATATTATCGAAGCGCCCTGGTCGTGCGCGCCGACGATCCTCGGACAGCGGTCGAGGATTTCTTCGGATCGGCCCTTGCCTTGAACGGCGTCGATTCGCAATCGGGCTACGGCGCCGTGATGAGCCATGTAGCGCCCCTGGCGCAGGCCGGGCGCTTCTTCGGGCGGGCGGTCAAGACCGCTTCCCACGGGGCGTCGATGGAGGCGGTCGCGATGGGCGCCGCCGACATGGCGTCGATCGATGCGGTCACCTGGCGGTTGAGCGTCGGCCGGGAACAGGCGACGGAGCGGCTCCGCGTCCTCGCCCTGACGGACCCGACCCCCGGCCTGCCCTTCATCGCCAGGGCCGGGCAAGCGCTTGAGCCGAGCCGGCGCGCGATCGAGCGGGCGGTCTCGGGCCTCCCCGCGGAGGCGGCGGAAGTCTTCGGCATCCAGGGCTTCGTGCGTTTCGAACGGGCCGACTATGCCGTCATCGCGGACCGGCTGAAGGCGGCTCTCGCGGTCGTTGACCTGCCGCCGTTCGAAGCGGCGGAATAGCCCGCGCCCTCAAAGCTTGAAAGGATCGACGCATGCCGATGGCGCAGCTCGCGGGCGGGGACATCAATTACAGCCGGTCAGGCGCCGGCGCGCCGCTGGTCCTGCTGCTGCCGCAAAGCAGCGGACCGGTCGGCGTCGCGCCCTTCGTCGCTGCCCTCGCCGAGCGGTTCTCGGTCGTCTGCTACGATCAGCGCGGCACGGGCCGGAGCGCGCCGCCCACGTCCGGCGACGGCTACGCGATGACGGATCGCGCCCGGGAAGTCGCGGAGCTCATGGATGCGCTGGAGCTGCCGCGGGCGCATGTGTTCGGCAATTCGACCGGCTGCGGCATCGGCCTGGCCTTCGCCGCCGCCTATCCCGACCGGGTCGAGCGCATGGTCCTGGCGGCGCCCTGGTCCCATGGCGACCCCTACCTGACGACGATGCAGCGCCTCCGGATCGCGGCCGCAGAGGCGCTCGACGCGGCGAGCTACGCCCGCTTCAACGCAAGTCTGCTCTACCCGCCAAGCTATCGCCGCAAGCATGAGGCAGGCTTCGCCCGGCAAGCGGCGGAAGCGTCGCCGCCGGACGCCCGGCAATTCGCGAAGCGCCTCGAAGCGATCCTGGCGTTCGATGCCCGCCCGCTGACCCCAAGCATCGCTTGCCCCGTGCTGGCGCTGACGGCGGAGGACGATCAACTGATGCCGACCTGGTTCGGCCGCGAGATCGCAAACGGCCTCGCCAATGGCAAATATGTCGAGCTGCAGGGCGGCGGCCACATGCTGCCCGAGACCCGCACGGCGGAACTGGCCGGCCTCGTGACGGATTTCCTGGCGGGCGGCGGCTAACGCTGACGTGCGGCGGACGACGGCCAGATCCGCTTGAACTTCTGGTAGACCAGCGGCCCCTGGTTCAGCGGCGGATATTTCGCCGGGTTGTCCGGTCCCTGACAGGTTGGGAGGCACTCGATCACGGCGTCATAGTCGGCGTTGACGAAATACGGCAACGACAACCGGTCGCGGCCCGAACGATTGATCACTCGATGCGGCGTCGAGACGAACCGGTCATTGGTCCAGCGCATGATGCTATCGCCGATATTCACAACGAATGCGCCTGGAATCGGCACGGCCGGGACCCAGGCGCCGTCGCGGTTCTGCACTTCCAGCCCGCCATTGGCGTCCTGGGCCAGAATGGTGAAGGCGCCGGTATCGGTATGGGGGCTGACGCCCTGGGCCTCGACGGCGCTTTGGGGCGCCTGCGCCGGATAATGCATCAGCCGGAGCTGCGATATCGGCTTCCGGAATTTCGAGAGCAGCATGTCGTCGGGCACGGTGAGGGCGGCCGCGAAGGCGCGGAGCATCCGCTCGCTCAGCGTCGCCAACGCAGCCATGTAGTCCAGCACGGTTTCGCGGAAGCCGGGCATGCCGGCCGGCCAGAGGTTCGCCCCATGCAAGGGCTTTCCCGCCAGCACATCGGGATCGTCGGCAGCCAGTTCCGGCATCGCCTGAAAGGCCTCGACCAGGTCGCCGGCGCGTTCCGTGCTGTCGCCGAAGCCGCCGATGGGCAGATATCCGCGAAAATGCGGCGAATGGGCGAGCGAGATCGCCATCTTCTCGGCATCGGTGCGCGCGAAGAAGGCCTTAGAGGCCTCGAACGTCCGGTCGATTAAGGCCTGGGGGGTCCCATGGCCCGTGATGTAGAGGAAGCCGCTTTGCTCGGCCGCGGCCGCGATCTCGCGGGCGACTTTCTGGAAGCCGGCCGCGTCGCCATCGGCCGTCGGCGACAGATCGACGACCGGAATATGCATCGCATCGACTGCCATGGACCTACGCGCTCCTTCAAAATCGAACGAGAATGCGCCGGGTCGGCGCCGCCGAACCGTCAAGCAACAATATATCAAAGCGGCGCGCGCCCGTCGCGCGACGAAATGGCTCGAAGCGCGCATTCGATGCTTGTCAGGCGCATGCTGCGGCGCCACGATCGAAGGCGCCTGATCGACCCTCGATCCACGCCCGGGAGATGCAAGCGTCATGCGCGATTTTTCAGCTAGGGATCTGCAGCTCGGCGACTATCACCACACCTTCACGGCGGTCGGCCGCTGCCCGCGCACCGGCCGCTTCGGCATCGCCGTCGCGACCGGGGAAATGGGCGTCGGCGGGCGGGTGCCCTTCATTTCGGCCAATATCGGCGCCGTCGCGACCCAGGCCTATACCGACCCGCGGCTTGGGCCGCTCGCGATCCGGCTGCTGGACCTGGGCTATCCAGCCGAGCGCGTGCTGAAGGATCTGGCCGAAAGCGACCCCTATGCCGGCCACCGGCAGATCGCCATCATCGACCGCTGGGGCCATACGGCGGTCGCGACCGGCGCAGCCAACAGCGCCTGGGCCGGCCATCGCACGGGCGCCGGGTGGATCGCCATGGGCAACGCCATCGTCAGCGCCGAGGTCGTCGACGCCATGGGCGCGGCCATGGACGCGGCCGAATCCGAGGACATCGAAACCCGACTGATGCAGGCGATCGAAGCTGGCGCCGCCGCCGGCGGTCAGCCGGACGGCCAGCGGTCGGCGGGGCTGCTGGTCTATGAGAACGCCGGGTTCGCCATCGTCAATCTCCGGGTCGACGACGATCCGGAGCCGACGGCGGAGCTCCGCCGGCTGTTCGACAAGCTCTATCCGCTGATCCCCTATTACCGGGAGCGGCCGGACAACCCGACCATCGGGCGGGTCAAGGACTGGGCGAAAGCCCGCGGCATCGGGACATAGCCTGGCCATGACATCCGACCGTCAATCCAGCGCCCAGCCGTTCGCCCTTGCATCATGGCGCTTGACGCCGGGCCGAACGGCGCTCGTCGTCATCGACATGCAGAACGATTTTTTGAGCCCGGACGGCTGGTATGCTCAAGCCGGCGTCGACATCGCCCATATGCGCCAGTCCATCGCGCCGACGAATGCGCTGGTCAGCGCTGCCCGCGCGGCTGGCGCGACGGTCATCTGGACCCGTCACGGCTTTCGCGACGGTACTGACGCCGGGGTTTTCGCCAGCCTCCGCCCGTTCCTGAAGGACGGCGGCTTGCGACAGGGAACCTGGGGCTACGAGATATCAAAGGAAGTCGACGCGCGGCCGGAAGATTGGTTCGTCGACAAGAACCGCCTGAGCGGTTTCTACGCGACCAATCTTGATGTGATCCTCCGGGGCCTGAACGCGGACACCGTGCTGATCGCCGGCGTGTTGACCAACCAGTGCGTCAAGGCGACCGCCGTCGATGCGAATTACCGGGATTACAAGCCCATCGTCGTCCGCGAAGCGACGGGCACGACCCTGCCGCATCTGCACGACCCGGCCCTGGAGATGATCGCGGTCGGCATCGGCGAGGTTCGCGGGGTCGAACAGGCAGTCGCCGACCTCAGCGCCATCGCGGACCGAAACAACGCGCCTTAGAACATGACGCGCTCAGCATGGCCCGCGCCGCTCTCGACCCGTTGGTCTTGGGGGAGCACGGCGCCATCGCGGACGATCTGGACGTCGCCTGCCCAGACAGATGCGCCGCGCAACGGGATGTCCAGATGGCAGGGCACGGTCCGAGCGCCGCCGCCGGTGACGTTGGGGCCGGTCGAGAACAGGAAATTGCCATAGAACGCGCGGCCGTCCTGGCCTTCGATCACGGCCTTGTCATAGCGGCCAAGCGCGCTCCACTCGGCCCGATGGTCGAGGCCCCAGCCGATATGGCTGACGGCATAGACGTCGGGATCGTCATATGCGGCCAGGTAGTCGCGCATATAGGCGGCGTCGGTCCCGCCTTCGATGGCGCGGATGAACCCAGCCTCGATCTCCAGCATGATCGGCGACTGCACATAGGTCTTGTAGGGGAAAATCATGTCGCCCGGCGCGATCGCGACCCGGCCTTCGGCGGAGCGTTCGTTCGGATAGGTGAGCGCGAAGGCGCCCGGCCATTGATCCCAGTGCCCGGCCTCGTCGGCGAAGCCATATTGGCCGATGACACGATATTGCCCGAGCGCCGCCCTGAAATCCGTCCCCGCCGGCGTCGTGGCGCGGAAGGTCGGCGCGGCGGCGAGCGCCGTTGTCGCCGCCTGGACGCGGCGCTTGTCGTCCGGCGCCGGAAACATGCGCGCCAGGATCTCCGGCGGCTCCAGCACCACCAGAAAGCGCGCGCCGCCGGCCAGGAGTGTCTGAACCGCCGGATCGTGGGCGAAGGCGAGGTCGATGACCAGGTCGGCCTTCGCCAGGGCCGCGAGCGCCGTCGCCGGCAGGGCGTCCGTGCTGGGCGCTTCCAGATAGATCGCGTCGGCGCCGGCGGCCCGGGCGGCTTCGATCGCCACATCCCGGTAGCAGCCGGCGCCGCCCATGCGGTTCAGCACGATGACGCGCTCATTCGGCTTCAGGGCGGAAAGGGTGAGGATATCGGCCCAAAGCTGGGCGACGGTCCGGGCGCTGGCAGGCATGGGTCAGGCAATCCTGTCGCCGGAGCGTTCCGCCGCGCAGTTCCAGCCGGCCCCAAAGCCGCGCGCCTTGCCTCTGCCGGTACGGCGCTGAAGCCCACGGCATTGGAACAATTCTAAACGGCGGATGGCTCGGTCGCCAGCGCGATTCGGGAAAAACCGCCAGCGGGCGGAAAGTGTCGCACCGTCGTTTCCGGCGCGCCGACCGCCCAACTTCCGGCGCTGCCGCCGAAAGTTGGGCCGATCAAGGGTCTACATGGCTTTTTCAAGCGCCGCCTGGCAGGATTCCGCCAGGGGACGATGGATCTTGTCCGAGCCGAGCGGCGTCGCCCAACCCGCGTCCTCGATGATGCCGCGCTTCTGATAGCCGCTGGCTTCCTTCAGTTTCGCCAGGACTTCGGGGCCGGCCGGATCGGTCGTGGAGCGTTCGACGCAATAAGGCGTCAAGGCGCTCGCGACAGCTGTCTCGGAAGCGCTGTTGGACATTGTCGCCGATGCCGTGCCTGTCATCCAGCCAGCAAAGCCGAAGCCAACGATCGCGACCACGGCCGCGCCTGCGGCCATGCCAATGGCGACGGGTTGCACCCAATTCGGTAGTGCCATTAAAATATCCTCCGTATAAAGGCGGGCTTTATTGCGCGCATCGGAAGATATTATATCATAAAAGACGCAACATGTACAGAACAGTAAAACTAACATAGATCAGGATATTGTAATTTATAAGAATAGAGAAAATAAAAATCCAGAGAAACTCTGTCCTGACGCCGCGATTATGAAGCGTTGTCGCTAGAAATTTATACAATTGTAGATGAGAAGATCGGCCATATTCCTGGTCGCCGCAGCGTTTCCGGACGATCCGCGGCGCGGATCGCCCCATCCGGCGCGGGTCGCCCCATCCGGCGCGGCGCTGCCCCAATGCGGGCGCGCCATGCCTGCAATGCAAGTAAGCGATCGACCGGACCGCATCCCGGCGCATCCGCAAAAAGCGGGGTTGATCTAACGTCTGGGCGGGAGAACGCGCGGCGCGGGCGGCGGTTCCGCAGAACCCGGCTGCGCGGCGACGGGCGCCGTTGCGTCGGCTAGGTCTTCGCCGCCGACAGCCGCCAGCGCCCGCCGCAGCATGGCCCGCGCGGCAAGGCGGGCGTCGTCGTCCAGGGCGTCGAGATTCATGAAGACTTCGAGGCCGGGCGCGGTTTCGTGCAGGATATTCACCTGGACGTCGTCCCAGTCCGGCAGGACTGCCTCATAGGGGATCACTTCGCGGGCGATGCCCTTGAAATGCGTCGGCGCCAGCGGGACCGCGTCGACGATGGTTCGGGCATGCGCCCAGGTCTCGTAGCTCATCACGATGCCGCCGGGCTTGGCGATGCCCTCAAGGCGGGCGGCCAGGTTCGCTTCCGCGCCGATGATCGTGTAGTCCATCCGCACGTTCGAGCCGAAATTGCCGACATTGCAGTAGCCGGTATTGATGCCCATGCGCGCCCGGAACGGATGCTCGATGCCGCGCATACGCCACATCAGATTGAGCTCCGCCAGCCGCTTCTGCATATCGATCGCCATCTGCACGCAACTGCGCGCGTCTTCCGCGGCGCCCTTGGTGATGGGGTCGCCGAAGAAAGCCACAATGGCGTCGCCAATGAACTTGTCGATGGTCGCGCCGTGACGTTCCGCGATGTTCGACATTTCGGTGAAATACTCATTCAGGACGGCCGTCAGCTCTTCCGGCTGCATCCGCTCGGTCGTCGCGGTGAAATCCTTGATGTCGGAGAAGAAGACGGTCAGCTTCTTCCGCTCGGTCGAGATCGAGGCGTCCTTCTCGCCGGAAAAGATCGACCGATAAATCTCCGGCGAGAGATATCGGGAAATCTTCAGGGAGATATCGGCGAGGAAGGTATTGTTCTGCTCCAGTTCCGCATTCATGCCCTGATAGGCGCGAGCGAGGCGGAATTGAACGACGGCGAACAGCAGCCCGATCGTCCCCGCCAGGATCAGATAGCCCAGCAGCCACTTGAACGACCAGATATCCAAAGCCACTGGTTGATGGATCGAGATCGTTTGCAGGCCGCGCACGTCGCCGATGCGCCAATCCTGCTTGGGACTATCGGGGTGACTGTTGTGGCAGGCGACGCAGGCCGAGCCCATGACGACAGGGACCGCCAGGGTGACGTTCCGGTCCCACAAATTGCCGACCGTTTCGATCATCTGGCCGCTCCGTCCGCCGGTCGCGGTGAATTGCCGGAAGGCCGTCTGCTCGAACGGCGTCAACCGATAGGGGGCGCGGCTTCGGAATGGGTATGGGGAAACGAACCGATAGGCCACGCCGTCCTGTGCGAGGCCGATCTCCTCCCCAAGCTCGATCGACAGCGTCGCGGGGATCGGGATGCCGCCGGGCACGTCCAGATAGGCGCTGAGCGGGTGGGCCTGGCCATTTGCGGTCACCACCCGGTCGACGACATTCTTGGCGTAGTAGCTGCGCACCACGGTGATGACCCGGTTCAGGATCGACGCCTGGGTCGTCAGGTTCTGGTCCGAGAGGTTCCGGAGGTCGAGCCACACCGACAACGGCAAAAGCAGGATCGCCAGCACGATCAAGCCGGCGACCGGTGCTGGACGCTGCAACAAATATCGCCCAAAGGCTTCCATGGACCCTGCTCCCGCGCTTTCAGCTTTGGGCAGGGCGCATCCGGGCGGACGCGCGTTCCATGCTCAATCCGATCGATCGGGATCAAGGTACTCGCATTCCGGCGATTTCGCCAAAAAGCGGGTTGGTCAAAAGCATGGCGCGCTCAGGCGAACGGGCGGCGGAAGCTGTAGCTTCATGATATGGAACGAATTGCTCGCCTCAGGGCGGTTCCCTCCGCGCGACATCCGGTCCGGGCGCGTCCGGCCGCGGGGCCCGGGCTCGCGAAGGTTCGGCGATGCGGATTTCGCGGCTTTGCCGAATAGTCTATCGTGCCCCGCATCGAATTGAGCGAGGGACATCGGCGATGAAGGTGGGCGTGATTGGCGCTGGCGGGCGCATGGGGCGGTTGCTCGTGAAGCTGGCGCATGAGACGGACGGCATGGCCGTCGTCGCCGCTTCGGAGGTTCCGGGCTCGCCGTTGCTGGCGCGGGACGCGGGCGATCTGGCGGGCGTCGGGCCGATCGGCGTGATCGTCGGCGACAGCGCCGAGGCGGTGTTCGAGGCCGCCGATACGGTGATCGAATTCTCCGTGCCCCAGGCGACGGCCGACCATGCCGCGCTCGCGGCGAAACATGGCGCGGCCTTCGTCGTCGGCACCACCGGGCTGGATGCCGAACAGGAAGCAGCGTTGCGGGCCGCCGCCGCCAAGGTGGCGGTCGTCTATGCGCCGAACATGAGCGTCGTCGTCAACGTGTTCATGAACCTGGTAGAGAAGGTCGCGAGCATTCTCGGGCCGGATTACGACATTGAAATCATGGAGATGCACCACAAGCACAAGATCGACGCGCCCTCCGGCACGGCGGTCGGGCTTGGCAAGGCGGCGGCGAAGGGCCGGGGCGTCGAGCTGGACGATGTCGCGGTCTGGGCGCGCGCCGGCGAAACCGGGGCGCGCCGGGACGGCGACATCGGCTTCGCCGCGCTGCGGGGCGCGGATGTGGTCGGCGAACATACGGTGATGTTCGCCGGCGCCGGCGAGCGGCTGGAACTGACGCACCGCTGCACGGACCGGAACCTGTTCGTGCGCGGCGCGATCCGCGCGACGGCCTGGACCGGCGGCAAGCCGCCCGGCCTCTATTCCATGAACGACGTGTTGGGCTTGTAGGCGCGCCATGGCGCGACATCAGCGGTTTCGCGGCAAGGGCGCCGGCCGGTTGGCTGCGCGCGGCGTCCTGCCATCCTACTGGGGCGATCCCGTCCCCGGTCATTGGCGAACCCCGGCGCGGCCGCCGCTCTGGCTGTCGCCGACGCCGCCGCCGCCGGACCTGGCCGCCGTCGCCCCGCCTATCGCCGGGGGCCTCGGTCTCGCCGCCTGGACGGCGATCATCGCAGCCTGCCTGATCATGCTGCTCTCGACCGGGCTCCGCTCGACCATGGGCTTGTTCGCCCAGCCGACTTCGATGTCGCTGGCGATCTCAATCGGCGTGTTTTCGTTTGCGGTCGCGGCGCATCAGTTCCTCTGGGGCGTGTTCCAGCCCTTCGCCGGCGTGGTCGCGGACCGGCTCGGGCCTGTGCCGGCGCTGCTGCTCGGCGCTTGCGCCTACGCAGGCGGGTTTGCGCTGATGGCGTCAGCCGAAGGCGGGACGATGCTGTTTTTCGGGGCGGGCGTCGCCATCGGCCTCGGCCTCGCGTGCTCCAGCTTCGGGGTGATGGCGGGCGCGGTGGCGCGGCTCGTGCCGCCGAAGGACCGCTCGGCGATGTTCGGCGTGATCGCCGCCGCCGGTGCCATGGGGCAGGCGGTCGTCGTGCCGAGCGTGCAGCAGGCGCTCGCCGTCTTCGACTGGCGGAGCGTCGCCTGGGGCCTGGCCGTCGCCGCCGGATCGATCGCGCTGCTCGCCAGCGCGTTCGCCGGCCGCGGCGGCAGCGCCGGCACCGCCGCCAATGAGCCCGCCATCGGCGTCGTCGCAGCTTTCGCGGAAGCGCTCAGGCATCCGGGCTACCTGATGTTGACGGCGGGCTTCTTCGTGTGCGGCTTCCAGTTGATGTTCATCATCAACCATCTGCCCAACTTCCTGGCGCTCTGCGGCCTGCCGCCGGCGACGGCTGGTTGGGCGATCTCGGCCATCGGCATCTGCAACGCCATCGGCTGTTACGGGTTCGGGCGCCTGGGCGCGATCTACAGCCGCAAGCGTTTGCTGGCGCTGATCTATCTGGTGCGCGCGCTCGCCATCGCTGCCTACATGGCGATGCCGATCACGGTGACCTCGACGCTGATCTTCGCGGCCGTCATGGGTTTCTTCTGGCTCGGCACCGCGCCGCTGACCTCGGGCCTGGTCACCCACATGCTGGGCGCCAGATATCTCTCCTCGATCTATGGCCCGGTCTTCATGAGCCATCAGTTGGGCGCGTTCCTCGGCGTCTGGTTTGGCGGCCTCGTGTTCGACTGGACCGGCGGCTATGACAGCATGTGGCTTGCCGCCGGCGTGATGGGCCTGGTCGCGGCGGCGTTTCATCTGGGCATTCCGGACAGGCGGGTTCCGCGTTTGGCGTTTGTCTGATCGGCCGGGGCGGCGTATGACGGGCGCGCATATTGTCTAAGAAGGAAATCGCCCAATGACCGCCCCGCTATCCGTCAAGCTTTTCGAAGAGCTCGCCACGCTCGATACCCCGACCGTCTGCAACGCCCTGGAAGAGATCGACCAGAAGTATCGCGACCGCGGCTTCACAACGGCGCCGCTGGTCTGCCCGTTTCCGAACCTGAAGCCGATCGTCGGCCTGGCGCGCACCGGCATGATCCGGGCGATGCGCCCGAACGCGGCGATCGGCGCGGATATGCGGGTCTCCTATTACGAGTATGTGTCGAAGGGCGACCTGCCGCGCGTCACCGTCCTGCAGGACCTGGACGGCCCGAACGCCGGCTATGGCGCATTCTGGGGCGAGGTGAATTCCAACATCCACAAGGCGCTTGGCTCGCTCGGCGTCGTGACCGACGGCTGCATCCGCGATATTCCCGACTGGGCGGAAGGCTTTCAGGCTCTCGCCGGCTCGATCAAGCCGAGCCATGCCCATGTCCACATGATCGGTTATGGAACCCAGGTGACGGTCGCCGGCATGGTCGTCGAGCATGACGACCTGATCCATGCCGACCAGCATGGCGCCGTCGTCATCCCGAAAGCCCTGGCCCATGACGTCGTCGCGGCCGCCGGCCGGGTCGGCGCGAAAGAGAAGATCATCCTCGACCTCTGCAAATCCGACAGCTTCAGCTTCGCGAAGCTGAAGGCGACGTTGAGCGGCCCTAAGGACATTCATTGATGGCGACGACCGCCCGGCAACGGTTCCATCTGGCGGTCGGGGCGATGATCGTCCTGATCGTCGCGTCGAATATCCTGGTGCAGCAGCCGATCAATGACTGGCTGACCTGGGGCGCGCTGACCTATCCGATGACCTTTCTCGTCACGGACCTGATCAATCGCGGCGACGGGCCGAAGGCGGCGCGCAAGGTTGTGTATGTCGGGTTCGCGGCTGCGGCCGTCGTGTCGATCGTGCTCGCCGGTCCGCGCATCGCGCTGGCTTCGGTGACGGCGTTCCTGGCGGCTCAGTTGCTGGATGTGCATATCTTCGACCGGTTCCGCAATCGGGCCTGGTGGACAGCGCCGCTGATCTCCTCGACCGTCGCGTCGGCGGTCGATACGGCGCTGTTTTTCAGCCTGGCGTTCTATGGCACGGATGTGCCGTGGACGACCTTGCTGGTCGGCGATTTCCTGGTGAAGCTGGCGATCGCGTTCACGATGCTTGGGCCGTTCCGGTTGCTGATGCCGGCGCGGGCCGAGCGCGTCTGATCTGTGGGTTTCGGATGCCGAAAGCCTATCAGCATCCGACGTTTGCGTTCACGCCGCCCCCCGAACTGACCGGCGCGGCCGGCAAGCGGCGGCCGGTCCTGGTCGTCGGCGCGGGGCCGGTCGGGCTGACGCTGGCGCTCGACCTGGCCCGCCACGGCGTGCCGGTGATCGTGCTCGACGACGATGCGACGACGAGCCATGGCTCCCGGCTGATCTGCATGTCGAAGCGCACGCTCGAGATCTTCGACCGGTTGGGCGCGGGCGCGCCGTTCCGGGCGAAGGGCGTCGTCTGGAATACCGGCCGCCTGTTTTTCCGCGAGGCCGAGGTCTATGCCTTCGACCTGTTGCCCGAGCCGGGCCACGGCTGGCCGGCTTTCATGAACCTGCAGCAGTACTATTTGGAGGATTTTCTGATCCAGGCGGCCGCCGCCCTGCCGAACCTGGAAATCCGCTGGAACAATGCCGTGACCGACGTCGCGCTGACGGCGACCGGGGCGACGCTCGGCATCGAGACGCCTGCGGGCGCCTACCGACTGACGGCCGATTATGTCGTCGCCTGCGACGGCGCGCGCTCGACCGTCCGCCGCGCGCTCGATCTCCCCTTCGTCGGCCGTATGTTCGAGGATCGCTTCCTGATTACCGACATCGCCATGGATGCGGATTTCCCATCCGAGCGCTGGTTCTGGTTCGAGCCGCCTTTCCATGACGGCCAGTCCGCCCTGCTGCACAAGCAGCCCGACGGGGTGTGGCGCATCGACCTGCAACTGGATGGCGACGCCGACCCCGAAGCCGCCGTCCGGCCGGAGGCTGTCCGCCCGCGCATCGAGCGGATGCTCGGCAAGGACGCCGTCTTCGAGATCGAGTGGATCAGCCTTTATACCTTCCGCTGCCGTCGGTTGGAGCAATTCCGCCATGGCCGAATTTTCTTCGCCGGCGACAGCGCCCATCAGGTCTCGCCGTTCGGCGCGCGCGGCGGCAATGGCGGCGTGCAGGACGCGGATAATCTCGCCTGGAAGCTCGCGGCGGTGCTTGGCGGCGCCGCTCCCGAAGCGCTGCTCGACAGCTATGACGCCGAGCGGATTCCGGCCGCCGACGAGAACATTCTGAACTCGACCCGCTCGACCGATTTCATGACGCCTAAATCCGCCGCGATTCGCGCCTTCCGGGATGCGGCGCTGGCGCTCGCGAGGGACCATGGCTTCGCGCGGCGCATGGTGAACAGCGGCCGCTTGTCCGTGCCGGCCGTGCTCGATGGTTCGCCCCTGAACACGCCCGACCGGGATGCGTTTGCGGGCGGCCTGCCTCCCGGCCATGCCGCCGTCGACGCGCCGGTCCTGGCGGCAGACGGCCAGGACGACTGGCTCCTGCGCTCGCTCGGCCAGGACTTCGTGCTGCTCCTTTATGACGCCCGGTCCGATATCGGCCCGCTTCAGGGCGTCAGGCAGGTTTCCGTCATCCCGGCGGGCGGCGCGCCGGCGCCCGGCTGCATCGTCGACCGGGACGGGCTGCTGCAGGCGCGGTATGCCATGACCCCTGGCGCCGGCTATCTTTTCCGGCCGGACCAGCATGTGGCGGCTCGCGCCCTATGGCCGGACGCCGCCTGGGCCGCCGCCGCCAGGGATCGCGCGCTTGGCAAGGATGCAATCGGATGAACGGGCTATTGACGGAGGACCGCATAAAGGACCCGGACGCGCTTTATCAGGCGTTGGTCGACGCCCATGACGGGCTCTCGGCGGCCGAAAGCTTGCAGCTTAACGCGCGGCTGATCCTGCTCCTGGCGAACCACATCGGCGACGCCGGGATCGTGGCCGCGGCGGCGGCAAGCGCCCGGGCATCGGTGCTGGACGACCGGGCGCGCGGCGGGGACAGCACAGCGTGAGCGAGCGGCGCCCCAAAATTCTGCTTGCCCCGATGAACATGTCGGGCATGCCGGTGACGCTCGCCAAGGCGCTGCGGGCCAGGGGGTATGAGGCGGCGCACATCCAGTACACCAATGGCGGGCCGAACCCGCTCCGCTACGAGCTGGACCGGACGGTCAACATCCGGGCGGAGGGCGGGCGGATTCCGGCGCAGATCGGGGCGCTTCGGGACGCGCTCAACGAAGGCTTCGACATCTTCCATTTCTGGAACCGAAGCTTGGTCTACCGGACCGATTTCGCGGGCTTCAGCGGCATCGACCTGCCATTGATCAAGGCTCGCGGCCGTCGCATCGCCTATCGCTTCACCGGCTATGACGTGCGTTTGCCGACGAAGGACCTGGCCTTCAACCCGCACAGTCCCTTCCGCTACGAGCAGCCGACCCTCTATGACGAGGATCTGGTTCTCGCCTATCACGACTTCCTCCGGGAATATGTCGACCGGTTCTTCGTGCAGGACCCGGAACTGCATCAGTTCTTCCCCGAAGCGACGATCATCCCGCGGGCGCTCGACCTGGAGGCCTGGTCCTATGTCGGCGTCGATCCCAGGAAAGCCCGGCCGCTGGTCGTGCATGCGCCGACCAATGCCGCGGCGAAGGGCACGCGCTTCGTGCTGGCCGCCGTCGAGGCCTTGCGCGACGAGGGCCTGGCCTTCGACTTCAGGATGCTGCAAGGCATGCCCCATGCCGAAGCGCGGCAGGTCTATCGTTCAGCCGATATCGTCGTCGATCAGTTGTTGAGCGGGGCGACGGGGGTGACGACGCTGGAGGCCTGGGCGCTCGGTAAATGCGTCGTCTCCAACCTCCGCCGCGACCTGTTCGAGCCATTTTACGGCATGACCGATCTGCCGGTCATCCAGGGCGATCCGGAGACGATCAAGGATGCTCTCCGCCAGGCGATCCAGGACGGCGACCGGCGGCTGGAGATCGGCCGTCGCGGCCGGGCGCTGGTCGAGGCGCGGCACGATATCGCCCAGGTCATCGATCAGTATATCGACGCCTATGAAGACATGTACGCGACGCCGCCGAGCCAGCCGACCGGCGACGGCGACCTCCGCTTCATCGCCCTCCAGATGGAGCGCTCGGAAGCGAGGGAAGGCTTGATCGGCTCGGTGTGGCGTTCCTATATGGATAGCTACCACCGGGAAATGCTGCGCATCGCCCAGAAGCCGAATGGCCCGAAGTCGAAATTGGGGTTGGCGTTCGCAGCCTATTGTTCGGCGTCGCCCGCCCTGCTCCGCAGGGATTTCCGGTTTCTCCGCGACCGGGCGAAGCGGTTGCTGCGCTGGCGCCGTCGCGTCCGTTCAAACCAATCTTAGATGACAGCCGGTCAGCCCGGCAGCGGCCAGAGCGCCTGCCGGAGCGGGCCGAGATGCGCCCGGTAGGCGCGCTCGCCGCCGGGGCCCAGATCGTCGTCGAAGCGGTCCATCGGCGGGACGGCGGCGATATGGGCCGCCGGTCCATCGTCCAGGGGCAGGTTGGCGGCGGCGAGGATGCGCTCGACAGCGGCGAGCGGCGCGCTCGCCAGGGCGTCGCCGTCGATGACGATCGGCGGCGCCGGCAGCGTCAGGCGCCAGAACGCCATGGTCTGGCTGAACAGCCTGAACAGCCGCCCGATGCCGTCGACCGAGAAGCTGTAATCGGCGCCCTGGTCCGGACCCCACATGAAGTTCGCGAGGCCAAGCGCCATGGGCGCGCGCGCCAACTCGACCACGACCGCGTCTGGGGAAAGCGCCGCCGCGACGCCAGTTTGCAGAAACCCCGACGGCGGCGCCATCACATAGGCGCTGGCAGGGCCGAAATCCTCGTGCAGGCGGGCGAACATCGTCGCGGCCGCCGCTTCCCAGGTTTCATTGGCGAAATGGGGGACGCAGTCCGGGAATGGCGTCTCGGTTCCGGAATAGGTCTTCAGGTTGGCGGCCGCGTCGGCGAGGATGGCGGGATTGTCGGCCATCGCGACGGCGTCGTGGCTCGCCAGCGCTTCGGCCAGGAAAGCGGCCCCGGATTTCGGCAAGCCGTCGATCAGGATCAGGCGGGCGCTGGTCCGGTGGGTCGGCCAGCGCAATCTGGCGAACGCCGTCATGATGCTCCGCGCCAGGGCTTCGCGGCTGCTGAGATCGTCCCTGGCGGCGCGGGCCTGGTTCGCCGCCACGAAGTGTTCGAAAGCTTCGTCGTGGCGGCCGGCCAGATGGCGGATGCGGCCAAGGGCGAAGTTGAGGCCGGCCCGATCTCCGTCGGCAAGGTCGGGCCGGGCGAGCGCGGCTTCCGCCGTCGCCGCAAGCGCGTCCTGGGCTTCGCCGGGCGCTGCGATCCGCGCGAGCAAGCGGATCGGGGCGACGGCGCCGGGCCGCAGGTCGAGCAATTTCCAGGCGGCCGCATGGGCGAGGCGGGGCAGCGCCATCCGCTCATACAATGCGGCGAGGCTCGCCAGGATCTCTGGCGACTGGGGCGACAGGCTCGCCGCCATTTCCAGGTCCCGGCGCGCGGCCAGCACGTCATGGCGCCGGGCGCGCAGGCGGCCGCGGGCCAGCCTGGCCTCGACCGAAGCCGGATGTGCGGCCAGGATTTCCGAATATTGGCGGTCGGCTTGCTCCAGCGCCCCGCCTTGCAGCGCGCGCCGCGCTTCCGCCAATGCCGCTTCCAGGGCTGTGCCATCCATCCGTTTGGGTCCTATCGAGGCCGGCCTTCCGCCATCGCCGACGGCCAAGGCGCGGCCAGCTTTCAGCCGACGCCCGGACCTCTTAAACTCCTGCATCCTTGAACGAAAGAGCAGTCGTATGATTCGAATCGGCATCGATGTCGGCGGGACTTTTACCGACCTTACCCTGCTGACCGGCAGAGAGGCAGTCCACCACAAGACGCCCTCGACGCCTTCGGCGCCGGCGACGGCGATCGAAACCGGACTGATCGAACTGCTGGCGCTCGCGAGCGCGCAGGCCGCCGATGTCGCCTGGATCGGCCACGGGGCCACGGTCGCGACCAACATGGCGATCGAACGCAAGGGCGCGAAGACCGCGCTGCTGACGACCAGGGGCTTCCGGGACGTCCTGGAAATCGCCCGCCAGACCCGCCCCAATCTCTACGACTACCGCGACATCCGCCCGCCGCCCCTTGTCCCCCGGCGCCGCCGCATCGAAATCCCCGAACGCCTGGATCACCAGGGCAAGGTCCTGACCCCGATGGACGAGGCCGCGGTCGCCCGGGCTGGCGAAGCGTTCGCGACGAGCGGCGTCGAAGCCGTCGCCGTGGTCTTTCTGCACAGCTACCGCAATCCGGACCATGAGCGGACGGCCGCCGCGATCCTCCAGAAGCTTCTGCCCGAGGCCTATATTACCTGTTCGGTCGATGTGTCGCCGGAATTCCGGGAATTCGAGCGGACCTCGACGACCGCCTTGAATGCGTTCGTCGGCCCGCGCATGGCGGGTTATCTGGCCGATGTCCGGCGTCGCGTCGCGCGCATCGGCATCCGGCCGGAGCCCTATATGGTCCATTCCGGCGGCGGCTTGATGAGCCTCGCGACCGCCAGCCGCCTGCCGGTCAGGACCTGTCTTTCCGGGCCGGCCGCCGGCGTCGCGGCGGCGGCGGCGATCGCGACGGCGGCGGGATACCCCAATGTCGCCGCCTTCGACGTCGGCGGCACCTCGACCGATATCGCGCTGATCGTCGACGGCGCCGCGCGCCTGACCGCGGAGCGCGATGTCGCCGGATATCCTGTGCGCGCGCCCAGCCTCGATATCGCCGTGATCGGGGCAGGGGGCGGCTCGATCGCCAGGGTCGATGACGCGGGCGGCCTGACCGTCGGTCCGGCGAGCGCCGGCGCCGACCCCGGACCTGCCGCCTATGGCCTTGGCGGAACCGACGCGACCCTGACAGACGCGAACCTTGTCCTTGGGCGCCTCGACGCCGGGGCGGGCCTTGTCGCCGGCGCGACGCGGCTGGATGCGGCGGCGGCGGCGGCGGCGATCGACCGCGCCGTCGCCCAACCGCTCGGCTTGGAGGCGGCGGCGGCCGCAGCCGGGGTTCTGCGCGTCGCCGTCGCGAACATCGCGCGCGCGATCCGCGCCGCTTCCTCCGAGCGGGGCTACGATCTTGGCCGCATGGCGCTGGTCGCTTATGGCGGCGCTGGGCCGCTGCTCGCGGCGGACGTGGCGGACGAAGCGGGGTGTCCCGCCGTCATCGTGCCGCCGGCGCCCGGCACGCTTTGCGCCCGCGGCATTTTGATGTCCGACCCTAGCCAGGATTTCGTCGAAACGATCCTGGCGCCGGCTGGTCCAGGCTGGCCCATGGCGCAGGCGGCCTTCCAGCGGATGCAAGCGGAGGCCGAGGCCTGGCTGTCGTCCGAAACCGACGACCCGGCCCGCCGGGACATCCGCTGGATCGTCGAAGCGCGCTATATGGGCCAAAGCTTCGAGGCGGCGGCGCCGACCGGGCCCTCAGATACGCTGGAGGCGTTCATCGAACGCTTCCACGGCGCCCATGCGCTCGAGCACGGCTACGATATTCGCGCGCGGGATGTGGAACTGGCGAACTGCCGGGTGGTCGCGACCGCGACGGGCATGAAATCGGCCCCGCTCCGCCTGCCCGACGGCGGCCCGGCCGCGGCGCCCGTCGCGCCCAGGGCCAGCCGCCTCGTCGCGTTCCCGGACGGCGCCGCGACCGTGCGCGCGCCGACCCAGGTCTACGACCGCGACAGCATGCCGCCAGGCGCGACGATCGAAGGCCCGGCAGTCATCGAAGAGAAAACCTCGACGACGATCATCCCGCCCGCCTGGCGCGCGCGGGTCGACGACTATGGCAATCTGCTCTTGTCGCGGCGGCCGGCGGCAAGCTCGGAGTAAACGGACGCCCGAATCCGGGCCAGCCGAGGCTTTAAAAAAAAGCGGGACCTAGGGGCCCCGCTCTACTTTGGCTCCGCCCAACATGTGCTTCGCACGTCGGACGCTCTCCCTGAACCTGGGTCACAGAAGCGCGCGTTCTCGCGTCTACTCCTCTGCCTACAGACTGCATAGCAGCTATGCGCTGAAGTGTCATCATGAATCAGCGCAGGACGCCGAACTTTCAGTCATTAAAGGCTTATTTTTTGGGCAGGGCGCACGATCGCGCGGCAGCGGCATGGGCATTTTTCCGGCGCCGCGGCGCGGCTATCTGACGGCATCGTTACGTCCCTTTAAGCACGCGCCCATACACTGGAGGCCGCAATCGGAAAATTTAGGGAGCGCACAATGCGCATGTTCGCGAGTCTTGCTGTCCTCGGCCTGTCCTTGACGCTCGGCGGGACCGCGGGCGCGGCGATGCTGACGGCCGAGGTCTGCGCGACGCTGGCCAAGCACGAAGCCGCCAACAATGTCGCCTACCAGCCGGGGCAAACCGTCCGCGGCGGCCGCGTCGTGCCGGCCAACGTTCGGGCGAAGAACGACTTATCGCCGACGCCGACGGCCGTCGACGTGACGGTGCTGTTGCAGGACCGGTTCGCCATTCCCGCCAATCCGAGGCTGTTCAATGGCGAAGTTCCGGTCAGCCGCTTCTTCGTCAGGAGCGACGGCGTGGTCAACTACGCCGGCCAACCCCTGAACTCGGACGATCAACAGGCGATCAGCGCGGTCTGCCGGCGCGCCTTCGGGCGTTGATCCCGTCCGGCGAAGGCCCCGAACCGCCCGGACGAGGGCGGCCGGGGCCTGCCAGCGGGCGATCAGTAGGCGCTGCCGGGACCGGCTGGCTTGGCTTCGGCGGCGTCGCCCTTGCAGGCCTTGACCGCCGCGGCGGCGGCTGAAGCCAGGATGCGGCCGTCGGACGCGATGGTGACGAGCTTGGCGCCGCGCTTGATCATCTTCGCCGCATATTCCGGCGTGGCGCAGTGAATGCCGGCGCCCAGGCCCCTGGCGTTGGCCGCATCGATGATCGTCTCGATCGCCGCGACGACACGGGCGTCCTTCGGGTCGAGCACGGGCGGCGCGTTCATGGTGAGCGCCAGATCCGTCGGGCCGATATAAACGCCGTCGAGGCCCGGCGTCGCCAGGATCGCATCGAGATTATCCATCGCCTCGGTCGTCTCGATCATGGCGATCGCCAGGATCTCGTCATTGGCGTTGGCGATGTAGTCGGACCCGGCATACAGCACGGCGCGCGTCGGGCCGCTGGAGCGGTAGCCCACGGGAAAATACTTGCAGGCGCCGACGAACTTGGCCGCGTCCTCGGCCGTGTTGACCATCGGGCAGATGATCCCCATGGCGCCGGCGTCCAGCATCTTCTGGATAATGCCTGGCTCGATCCATGGCACGCGCGCCAAGGGCGGCGTCGCGGTCGTGGAGATCGCCTGCAGCATGGTGACGGCCGCCTGATAGTCGACAAGGCCGTGCTGCAGGTCGATCGTCAGGCTGTCCCAGCCGGCATGGGCCATCAATTCGGCGGCGAAGCTGTTCGGGATCGCGCACCAGCCGTTGACGCAGGCCTCGCCTGCCTGCCAGCGGCGTTTGACTTCGTTCGCTCTCATGACAGCACTTCCTTGTTGATGACGTTTTCCGGGTTCAGCTTGCCGTCGAAGCAATCGAGGATGTTCTGCGCGGCGACTGCGCCCATACGGAACAGGGATTCCTGCGTGACCCCGGCTGAATGCGGCGAGACGATGATGTTGTCCAGCTGGAACAGGGGATCGTTCGGCGTCGCCGGTTCGATGACGAACGGATCGATCCCGGCGCCGGCGATCTGCTTTTCCTTGAGCGCGACATAAAGCGCCTTTTCGTCGACGATATTGCCGCGCGCCGTGTTCACGACGAACGCCGTCGGCTTCATCGAGGCAAGTTCCTTTGCGCCGATCATGCCGTCGGTTTCCGCATTCTTCGGGCAGTTGACGGACAGGAAATCCATCGCCGGCAGGGCCGCCCGCCAATCCTCGACCGGGATTGCGCCGGCGGTCGCGATGGCGTCCTGGATGACGTAGGGATCGTGGACATAGACCTCCATCTCCATCGCTTTCAGGCGCGGCACGAGGCGGCGGCCAATGCGGCCGAAGCCCAGGATCAGGCAACTGCGCCCGGCAAGGTCGAAGCCGATATGGTCGTAGCGGATGTTCCAGTTGCCCTTGCGCACCTCGCGGTCGAACACGATCGCGCGCTTCGCGAGCGCCATCATGAAGAACAGGGCATGCTCCGCCACGGTGACCGAATTCGCGATGCCGACGACCGCGAGCGGGATGCCGGCCTTCGTCAGGGCGGGCACATTGACCGCATCGTAGCCGACGCCGTGCCGGGCGACGATCTTCAGCCGGTCGGCCTTTTCGATGATGCGGGGGGTGAACGGCGCGATGCTCAGCAGGGCTGCGTCATATTGGCCGATGTGCTGAAGGATATTGTCCTCCGAAAGTTCCGTGAACTCGACCGCCTCGACGTCGTCGCGCCCTTCTAGAACCGATTTGATGCCGGCGGTGATCGGCATTTGCACCATGATGCGCTTTTTCATTGTGTGCGCGCTTCCCCCTCTGAATCGTCCAGCCTCGGACGTTAGTCGAATTGCCAATGGCTGCAAAGCAAGCGCTGTCTTGCCAGCTTTGGGGGGCGATATCATACTCCAGCGATGCGCAGACGAATGACAGATGCGTTCGAAGCGGACAGCTTCGCGAACGCCCGTCCAGCCGAGGCGCCCAGGCATTGCGATGCCCCGGGCTGCACGGACGGCGGCGCATTTCCCGCGCCTAGAAATCGCGATCAACCAAGGCCTTATCGCTATTTTTGCCTGGCTCATGTGCGCGCCTACAATGCCGGGTGGGACTATTATCGCGGCATGAACGCCGACGAGATCGAGGCCGACCGCAGGCTCGATGCGCTCTGGCGCCGGCCGACCTGGGCGCTCGGCGGCAGGGGCGCCAAGGCCGCCGCCGCGAGCTTCGGCTTCGAGGATCCGCTCGCGGCTTTTTCCGAGCTTGGCGAGGACCGGCCGCGCGTCCGGCGCTTCCCGCCCGCGAGCCCCGAAGCAGCCGCGCAACTCGATATGGAACTGGACGACGATTTCGACGCAGCCGATCTGAAAATGCGCTATAAGGCTTTAGTCAAACGCTGGCATCCGGATGCGAACGGTGGTTCCCCGGCGGCGGAAGAGCGTTTAAAAACGATCAATAATGCCTATAGAGTGCTCAAGCGCGCCTTGGGCGCATGAGCTTCACATTCTTCTTCATCTCCCCTCTAGCCGGAAGACGTACATGACCAATTCGCCTCAGACCGTGATTCAGGCCGCTGGATTGACCGCAGCTCCCGATATCGAGGTTTCCGTCCGTGACCTGTTCGGCCTGGACAACGATCTTGTCGTGCCCGCGTACAGCGAGGCGAGCGACTATGTGCCTGATTTCGACGCCGATTATCACTTCGATTACGAAACCACGATGGCGATCATCGCGGGCTTCGCTTTCGACCGTCGGGTCATGGTCCAGGGCTACCACGGCACCGGCAAGTCGACCCATATCGAACAGGTGGCCGCGCGGCTGAAATGGCCGTGTATCCGCGTCAACCTGGACAGCCACATCAGCCGTATCGACCTTGTCGGCCGCGACGCCATCGTCCTGAAGGACGGCGTCCAGGTGACCGAGTTCCGCGAAGGCATGCTGCCCTGGGCGCTGCAACACGCGACGGCGCTGGTCTTCGACGAGTATGACGCCGGCCGTCCAGACGTGATGTTCGTCATTCAGCGTATCCTCGAAGTCGAGGGCAAGCTGACGCTGCTCGACCAGAACCGCGTCATCCGCCCGCATCCGCAATTCCGGATGTTCGCGACCGCCAACACGGTCGGCCTCGGCGACACCACCGGCCTCTATCACGGCGTTCAGCAGATCAACCAGGGCCAGATGGACCGCTGGAACATCGTCGTCGCGCTGAATTACCTGCCGCACGAGGAAGAGGTGAAGATCATCCTCGCCAAGTCGCCGCATCTTCGGAACAAGGAAGGCGAGGTCCTGGCGGGCAAGATGGTGCGTCTCGGCGAACTGACCCGGAATGGCTTCATGGCCGGCGATCTTTCGACCGTCATGTCCCCCCGGACGATCATCACCTGGGCCGAGAATGCGCGGATCTTCAACGATCTCGCCCTCGGCTTCCGGCTGACGTTCCTGAACAAGTGCGACGAGGCCGAGCGCTCCGTCGTGGCGGAATACTATCAGCGTGTGTTTGGCGTGGATCTGCCGGAAGCGGCGGTCTCCGGCATGAAGCGCGCTTCCTAAAAAGGTCGGCATATCAGTCATGGCTGAAGCGGAGTCGCCGACAGAGGCGTTCAAGCGGAATACGGGCGCGGCGATGCGGGCGATCGGCAAGCGACTAGAGCTTGAGGTCACATACGGCCCCGATTCCGCCTCGACCGACGGTCGGACCGCCCGGCTGCCGACCCCATCGCGCGATATGCCGATGGGCGAAGTGGCGATCCTGCGGGGCGAGGCGGATGCGCTCGCCCTCAAGCTCCGTCACCATGACGAAGCCGCCCATGCGGCGCACCGCCCGACGGGCGGCGTCGCGCGCGCGGCCTTCGATGCGGTCGAGCAGGCGCGCTGCGAGTCCATCGGCGCCATACAGATGGAAGGCGTTTCGTCCAATCTGGACGGCGCGCTGGTCGAGCGCTGCCGGCGCCAGGGCTATTCCCGCGTCGTCGAACGCGCCGATGCGCCGCTCGCGGAGGTGCTGGCGCTGTTGACGCGCGAAGCCGTCACCGGCAAGGCGCCGCCCGCGGAAGCGGCCGGCATGGTCGACATGTGGCGCGAGGAACTGATGGCGAAAGCCGAAGGCGCCTTCGCGCGTCTGGCCGAAAATATCGACGACCAATCCGCTTTCGCCGACGTCATGCGCCAGCTTCTCTACGATATCGAGGTGCTGGAGGAAGCCGATTCCTCCGACAATGAGGATGGCGACGCCTCCGAGGACGGCGACGAAAGCGATCAGGACGCGGAGTCCGAAGCGACCGACGCCGACAGCGCCGCCGCCATGGCCGCCCAGGGCGAATTCGACGAAAGCGCCGCCGACGCGACGGACGATATGTCCGGCGAGGACGGCGACGCCGAAATGATGGCCGGCATGGGCGACGAGGAAAGCGGCGAGGCGCAGCCGCAGCATCGCCCGAACTTCGATCCCAGTCTCGACGCCGCCCGCCTCTACACGCCCTATACCCGCGAATTCGACGAGATCGTCCCGGCCGAGGAGCTGTGCGATCCCGAAGAGCTGGCGCGGCTGCGCCGGCATCTCGACCAGCAGCTCGCCAACCTGCAAGGCGTGGTCACCCGGCTCGCGAACCGGCTGCAGCGGCGCTTGATGGCGCAGCAGACCCGGTCCTGGGAGTTCGATCTGGAGGAAGGCCTGCTCGATAGCGCGCGCCTGGCCCGCATCGTCTCCAACCCCCTGCACTCGCTCTCCTACAAGATGGAGAAGTCGACCGAGTTCCGGGATACCTGCGTCACGATCCTGATCGACAATTCAGGGTCGATGCGCGGCCGGCCGATCACGGTCGCCGCCATGTGCGCGGACATTCTGGCCCGCACGCTGGAACGCTGCGCCGTCAAGACCGAGGTTCTGGGCTTCACGACGCGCGCCTGGAAAGGCGGGCAGGCTCGGGAGCAATGGGCCGCTGCGGGCAAGCCGCCGTCGCCAGGCCGCCTGAACGACCTGCGCCATATCATCTACAAGGATGCCGACGCGCCCTTGCGCCGCGCCCGCAAGAACCTTGGCCTGATGCTGCGCGAAGGCATCCTCAAGGAAAACATCGACGGCGAAGCCCTGCTCTGGGCCCATGACCGCCTGATCGCCCGCCAGGAAGACCGCCGCATTCTGATGGTGATCTCGGATGGCGCGCCGGTGGACGACTCGACCCTCTCGGTCAATCCCGGCAACTATCTGGAGCGGCATCTCCGCGACGTCATCAAGATGATCGAGGAGCGGTCGCCGGTGCAACTGGTCGCCATCGGCATTGGCCACGACGTCACCCGCTACTATCGCCGGGCGGTCACGATCTTCGACGCCGACCAGTTGGCCGGCGCGATGATGGAGCAGTTGGCTGAACTCTTCGAGGATGAAGGCGCTGGCGGCGCCCGCAAGGCGGCGCGGCGGCGTCGGGGCAAGTAACGCTTCTCTGCTAGTCCCAGCGGCCCGGGCCGTCCCGGCTTGCATCCCAGGCGTCCCAGTGGACGATATCCTCGACGGGCGGGCGTTTGGCCGGCTTGAAGTCCAGGCCTTTCGTGTAGGCGACCGGCAGCAGCGCCGTCTGCATCAGGCCTTCGGGCAAGCCGAGGAGCGCAGCCGCTTCGTCGGCATGCTGCAGGTGGATGGTCGTCAGGGTCGAGCCGAGGCCGCGCGACCGGAGCGCCAGTTGGAAGCTCCAGACCGCTGGCATGATCGAGCCGATCAGGCCCGCCCAGACCCGCCGAGGCGGATCTTCCGGCAGATGGTCGACGCGGATGCAGGGGATGACGAGGGCGGGCGCCTTCTCCATGTTTTCGGCCAGATACTGCGCCGAGCCATAAACCCGGGCCGTCTGGGCGGCGCCCGCGGCGTCGGCCTTCGCCCCGGAGGTCAGGAGATAATCGCCCGCCGCCTTCCGGTAGAGCGTCGCCAGCGCGAGGCGCTTCTCAGGCTCCGTGACAATGACCCAGCGCCAGCCCTGACGGTTGCTGCCGGTCGGCGCCTGCTGGGACAGGCGAATGCAGTCGAGCAGCACGCTGCGCTCGACAGGCCGCTCGAAATCGAGCCGGCGGCGCACGGCGCGCGTGGTGGAGAGCAGCTTGTCGGTCTCGGCCAGGTCAAAGGGGGGCATGGGATCCTCCTGTGCGTCGTCTATGCCGATAGCGGGGCTGCGATCCGGCAGCTTCAGTCTGCGGAAAAGCGATGGCGGAGGCCGACCATCATATAGGTGGAGCCGCCCGTGACGCCGTCGACCAGGCCGAATATGCCCGAGCGGTGATGCAGACGGAAAAAGCCGGACCATTCCGGCGCGCCGGGGGCGCCGATCTCGATTTCGGGGTTGAACATGTTCAGCACCTTCGAGCCCTTGCCATTGTCGGCCTTGCGTTTCTCGGTCGGGGTGATCTCCGAGACGAACGACGGCCCGACGGCGAGGCGAAGGCGCATCGGCAGCTTGTCGCGCCAGGGGAAACCGTCGAAGACGATGGCGAAGGGCGCTGCGACCTCGAACCCGCCCTCATCGATCCGGTGGCCGAGCAGCAAGCCGAGCTCGGCGGAAAAGCCTGCGCCGAAATCCAGGATTTCGCGGCCGACGGCGACCTGCGCCATGGATTCGCCCTCGATCGACGTCCGGTCGGGACGGAACATGATGTCGGTAAAATTGCCCGGATTCAGAAGTCCGAACGAGCCTTCGACATACCAGGGGCCGATCGCCCCGGCCTTGCGCTCCGGGACGGGATCGAGCGCCGCGGTCAATTGGTCGCCCGGCTTGGGCGGCGCGGGCATCGCCTCTGCGACCAATCGCGGCTCGACGTTCGGCCGGAGCGTTCTCGGCGCTTCCGCCCACGCTGGCTGGACTGCGAGCGCCAGCAACAGGATCGCGGCAGAGCGCAGGGCAAGCGGCGACATGACGGTCATCTGTTCGGCTTCCTAAAATAACGGCGCCGCCTGATCGTCCAGGCGACGCCCAGTACAGCGTGGCGTAGAAGGGCGTGCAGCCCCCGGATTTTAGACTTACTGGCTTGCGGGGCGCTTGGCGCGGATCGGGCAGGGGCGCACGACTTCCGCGGCGGGATCGAACTCGGAGCGCGAGACCTTCGCCAGGTTCTTGCCGTAGATATGCAGGGACAGGGTCGGCGTCGCGCCCAGATTTCGCACGCTGTGAATGTCGTTCGGCATGAAGACGATCGTCTGGCCGCGCCCGACGTCGGTCTCGTGATGCGCCGTCAGCTTGGCGCGGCCTGGAGTCCGGCCATCGTCCTCCCGCCGCCAGATCGTGTTGCGTTCAACCCCGTCCAGTCCGACGACGACGCCCCAGGTCTGGTGATCGTGGGGCAGCACGCCCTTGCCTGGCGCCCAGACAATGGTTTCGACGAGCAGCGTGCTGTCAGGCTCTTCGTGCAGGATCGTGATGCCGATGCCCTGGCTTTCGTCGACATCGTAAAATTCCGGCCTGATCCAGTCGGCCGTCTCCGCCAGGCGGGCGGCGAGCGGCGCGACCTCCGGCAGGATGTCTTTCGGATCGGCATGGGCGGCCTGCAGTTTCTGCAAATCCGCCACGAAAGCCTCAACGCTGTAGCTCATGTCCTTGCCTCGCTGACGCGGTCGCCGCCGCTATGCCCATCCGACGATTTCTAAAGGAGGATGGACCGCGACGCCAGATCGCCGGCGCGCGAAATGTCCGCGTCGGCGCCTCAGGCCACCCGCAGCGCGCGCCAGATCAGGCGCGCCGCGGCGTCGAGCACGGCCTCGGCGTCGAGAGAGAGCGTGCGGTACAGGTCCGGCAGGTCCGCCGACTGGCCGAAGCCGTCGACGCCGAGCGGCGCGACCGGGCGACGGAGCGCCGCGCCCATCCAGGACAGGGTCGCCGAATGGGCGTCGGCGAGGGTGACGAGGCCAGCGCCTTGCGGAACGCCCTGGAAAAGGCCCGCCAGATGGGCGGCGCCGGGGCGGTTCTGGCGTTCGGCCGCGACCCAATTCCGGTGCAGGCGGTCGGGCGAGGTGACGGCGAGCAGCCCGGCGTCCGGGCAATCCTCCAAAAGGGCGGCGTGAGCTTCCAGCGCTTCGGGCATCAATGCGCCCATGGCCGCGATGACGATGTCGCAGCCTGGGCCGGGGCGCTTCAGCCAGTAGGCGCCGGCAAGCACGTCGCCGGTGAGCGCGTCGTCCATCTGCCGCTTCGGCTGCGCGAGCGCGCGTGTCGACAGGCGGAGATATGTGGCCCCGCCCTTCGGATCGACCATGCGCCGGAAACTGTGCCGCATCATGACGGTCAGCTCGTCGACATAGGCCGGCTCATAGCTCGCCAGGTTGGGCAGACCCATGCCGATCAACGGCGTCGTCTGGCTTTGGTGCGCGCCGCCTTCCGGCGCCAGCGTGACGCCGGAAGGCGTGCCGACCAAAAGGAAGCGGGCGTCCTGATACAGCGCATAGATCAGCGCATCCAGGCCGCGCGCCACGAACGGATCGTAAAGCGTTCCGATCGGCAGCAGCCGATGCCCGAAAAGCGGTTCGGTCAGTCCAAGCGCCGCGAGCGCCAGAAAGAGATTGTTCTCCGCGATCCCAAGCTCGAGATGCTGACCGTGCGGCCCGGCGGCCCAGCGCTGGGTGGAGGGCACGGATTCGGCGCGGAACGCGTCCGCCCGTTCGCGGCGGTCGAACACGCCCGTCCGATTGACCCAGCCGCCGAGATTGGTCGAAATCGTCACGTCCGGCGACGAGGTGACGATGCGCTCCTTCAGCGGCCCGTCCGAGCGCGCGACTTCCGCCAGAATGCGGCCGAAGCCTTCCTGGGTCGATGCGGTCGCGGCGGGCGGCGTTTCGAAATCGAGGGCGGAGCGGATGTCGAGCGCCCGGTCGATGCGCGGCTTTCTGCCGACGAAGGGCGTGGCCGCGATATAGTCTTGCAGCGCCGCCGCCTTGGCCTCGACCCCGGCCCAAGGCGCCCATTCAGCGCCTTTCGGGACGCCGATGGCGGCCTGGAAAGCTTGCATCTGCTCCGGCGTCATCAAGCCGGCGTGGTTGTCCTGGTGGCCGGCGAGCGGCAGGCCGTAGCCCTTGATGGTGTAGGCGATGAAGCAGGTCGGCGTGCTGGATTTCGCGGCTTCGTCGAAGGCGTCGGTCAGGGTTTCCAGGCAATGGCCGGCCAGGTTGGTCATCATCAACGCCAGCGCGGCGTCGTCGCGCCGGGAAAGGATGTCCAGGATGCCCGGCCGGTCGCCGATTTCTTTTTCCAGGCGTTCACGCCAGGCCTGGCCGCCCTTGAAGGTCAGCGCCGAGTATGTCGAGTTCGGGCAGTCGTCGATCCAGGCGCGCAGGCTATCGCCGCCTGGCTCCTGAAAGGCGGCATGCAGGCGCTTGCCGTATTTCAGGGTCACGACCTTCCAGCCCATCGCTTCGAAGATGCCGTCGATGCGCTGGAACAGCCGGTCGGACACGACGCTGTCCAGGCTCTGGCGGTTGTAGTCGATCACCCACCAGACATCGCGCAGGTCATGCTTCCAGCCTTCGAGCAGGCACTCGAACACATTGCCTTCGTCCAGTTCGGCGTCGCCGACGATCGCGACCATGCGGCCGCGCTTCGCGTCGCTCATGCCGTCATGCAGCGCGACATAATCCTGGGCGAGCGAGGCGAACACCGTCATCGCCGCGCCGAGGCCGACGGAGCCGGTCGAGAAGTCGACGTCGTCGGCGTCCTTGGTGCGGGAGGGATAGGCCTGCGCCCCGCCCAGCGCCCGGAAGCGCTGGAGGTTTTCTTCTGACTGCCGGCCCATCAGATACTGGATCGCATGATAGGCCGGGCTGGCATGGGGCTTCACCGCCACCTTGTCTTCAGGCCGGAGCGCGTGGAAATACAGCGCCGTCAGGATCTGCGTGCAGGATGCGCTCGACGCCTGATGTCCGCCGACCTTCAAGCCGCCGCGGTTCCGGCGGATATGGTTGGCGTGATGGATCGTCCAGCTTGAAAGCCATAGCACCCGTTCCGCCAGGGTTTCCAAAAACGCCGTGCGCGCTTGCTTGTCCATGATCGATGCCCTGACGCGGAAGATGATGTCCCGACCATACCGGGTTTTGGGCGGGATTAAATTGCGAATATGTGCGGGAATTTGCTAGGGATTGGCATATCCGGGCAATCGTTGAACTGAGATTGGCATATTATGGCGGACATGCAGCTCGATGCGACAGACTTCCGAATTCTGAAAGCGCTCCAGTCCGATGCCGGGCAATCGAATGTGGATCTGGCGCGGCAGGTCGGACTCTCGCCGTCGCCTTGTCTCCGGCGGGTCAAGGCGCTTGAGGCGGCTGGCGTCATCAAGGGGCGGATCGCCATCATCGACGCGGCCGCTGTCGGCCTGCCGGTCAGCGTCTTCCTCCAGGTTACCCTGGAGCGCCAAACCGAACGCAATCTCGAAGCGTTCGACAAGGCGGTCGCCAACTGGCCGGAAGTGGTCGAGTGTTATCTGATGACCGGCGACGCGGACTACCTGCTGCGGGTCGTGGCGCCGGATCTGGATGCGTTCCACCGGTTCCTGATGGACCGTCTGACCCGGTCGCCAGGGGTCGCGAGCATCAAGTCCAGCTTCGCCTTGAAGCAGATCAAATACGGCGCGGCCTTGCCGATCCGTTCGTAGCGCATGGGCGTCACGGCGCCAGGTCAGCGTTTGGCGGCGGCCTTGATCGCGTTCGATGCGACGACCTTGCGGCTCGGCGCTGAATAGCTTTCGTGGTTCTGGTCGATCTCGGAAAGCTTGTAGAGGTAGTTGATCATCATGCCCGCGGACTGTTTCAGCCCGTTGGCGGAGACGTCGCCCAGCCAGTTCAGCCGTTCCATGCGCGCGCCGTTCGATAGATGGAAGTGCGCGACCGGATCGAGGCAGCGGCCGCCGCGGCCGCGTCGGTTAAACAGATAGTCGGCCGCGAGGCGGGTCAGCACGGGCTCCAGGGCTTTGGCGAGCGGGGCGTTCTCATGCCATTTCGGGACAGCGAGCGCCGCGTGCAACAGGTCGAGGTCGCCGATCTCCCCCACGCCATTGGTCGGCGCGTCGATGGTTTCGCCGGCGTCGACGATGGCCTGGCGGATCGCGTCGCGCTCATCGGGCGAGAAGGGCTTCTCGCCGGCTTCGTCCGGGCTGCGGCGGATCCACTGCATCAGGCCGGGGATCGGCGAGAGCGTCGCGAACGTCTTGATATTGGGCAGTTCGGACGACAGCTTGCCGGCGACGCGCTTGATCAGGAAATCGCCGAAACTGATGCCGGCAAGGCCCTGCTGGGCATTTGAGATGGAATAGAAGATCGCGGTGTCGGCCGCGGCCGGGTCATCCGCCGGCCGGACTTCCTCAAGCAACACGCCAACGTCGCCGGCCATGCCTTCGACCAGCGCCACTTCGATGAAGATCAGCGGCTCGTTCGGCATGCGCGGATGGAAGAAGGCATAGCAGCGCCGGTCCATATCGAGCCGGTTCTTGAGATCGTCCCAGGACCGGATGCGATGCACCGCCTCATAGCGGATCAGCTTCTCCAGAAGGGTCGCGGGCGAGTCCCAGTCAAGCTGGCGCAATTCCAGGAAGCCGACATCGAACCACCGCGTTAGAAGCCGCTTCAGGTCGTCCTGCAGGCCGGCGAGCGCCGGGCGGTCGACTTGCCAGCGCAACAGTTCGGCCCGGAGATCGACCAGGAACTTCACGCCGTCTGGCAGGGCGTTGAACTGGGTCAGCACGCGCATGCGCGGCGCCTCGAGCGCATCGCGGAGGAGGGTTTCGGCGGCGGCGCGCTCGGCCGCGTTGGCGGCGCTCTGCACCTTGGCGATGGCGGCGTCGACGGCTGCGGGATCGACATCGAAGTTGACCGCGAGGACTTCGGCGAAGCGGCGCTGGCCGATATCGTCCAGGGCGAGATAGGCTTGGCCCAGGGCCGCCGCCCGCGCCCGCGCCTGCACCTCGCCGCCGCGGCCGTCGATGCATTCCTGGAATGCTTCGATCAGGCGTTCCTCGTCCGACTTCGGCAGATTGGGCTTCAGCGCAATATCGAAACCGCGTTTGCGTGGGCCGATGTCGCGAAACGTGCGGGCGATCTGGGACCAGGCGCGATTGAAGACGCTGGACTGTTCGTGTTCGATCTCTGGCATAGCAACATGGGTTCCGTTAGGCGGCGGCGTTAGCGCGGCTCTTGGCGGCGCGCTATCAAAGATATGTGCGATCAACCCCATCTGACCAGAGTGCCAGACGAGCGTTAATCGAGTATTGCCGTCGCGTGACAGTTTTACGACCGGCGACGCGCGCCAGAGCGCTACACGACTTCGAAATCGGCTTTCGCGGCGTCGCAGTTTGGGCAGGTCCATGCAGCGGGCAAGGCGGCGAAGGGCGTGCCGGGCGCAATTCCGTCCTCCGGCAGGCCGTCTGCCTGAGCGTACACGAACCCGCAAAGCGGGCATTCGTGGGCTTCGTCCGCCGCCGCCGCCCCCGATTTCGCCGCTGACTTGGCGCCCCGGGTCGGGAATTGCAGGATGGCCGTGTCCAGGCCCTCCGGCCCCGCGACCAAAGCCGGCGGCGTCTCGCCTTGCGCGACGAAGGCGCAGGACCAGAGCGGCAATGCGTCCGCGCCGTGCAGCCAGGCGCCGCCGGTCACGACGATGAAATAGCCGTCGCCCGCGGGCTTCGGCGGCGTCAGGCGCTGGCCGGGGCCGAGGGTCGCCCGCCACGCGGCGGCGCCGTCCTGCTCCGGCCCGTGGATCGAAACGAGGCTCGGCGCATCCCATTGGGCGAGCGTCGCGGCCGGGAGCGCAATGTCGTCCGGCTCCGCCATGAAGAAGCGCTTTGGCGCGGTCTTGAGCTTGTCCCGTTCCGCCGGCAGGAACAGCGCGCCGGGGTCGCGGCGCGGACGCAGGGTGAAATAGATGACGCCCTGAGCGCTATCCGCCACGATCGGACCGTAGGGCGTGAAGGCGCTGGAGAAATGCACCCCAAGCGGCCGAAGGCCGTGGCGGCCGAGCCTGCCGCCGCCAAGCGCCACCAACTGATATTCGTCCGCCACATGGAAATGAGTTTCGACGACCGATCCCGGCGGCTGCTCGACCCGGAAGCATTGCGGCCCTTCCATGCGCGCCTCCGGGTCGCGCCCGGCGAACGGGCCCTTGAAGTCGAATTCCCTGACCGACACGACCGTGCCGTTCGGCAGTTCCTTGGTCCAGGCGCGGGTCGCGTCGAAGGAAATGGCTTCAGGCATCGGCGCGCTCCGCCATGGCGAGCACGATGCGCGCCTGCTTCAAATGCGGCATGTCGATCATCTTGCCGTCCAGGCCGACCGTGCCGGAGCCGCCGACCGCATCGAACGCGGCGATGACGCGCTTGGCGAAGGTGATTTCGTCCGCCGTCGGCGCAAACGCCTTGTTGATGACGGCGACCTGATCCGGATGGATCGCGACCTTGCCTGTGAACCCGGTCTTCCGCCCTTGCAGCGCCTCGGCAAAGAGGCCGTCCAGGTCGCGGAAGTTCGGGTAGACGCTATCCACCGGCTCCATGGCGCCGGCCTTGCAGGCCGCGAGACAGAGCGTGCGGGCCAGCATGTAGACGTCCTCGTAGGCGCCGTCGGCCTTGCGGTTGGTGAAGGCCCCAAGCGCCGCCGCCAGGTCCTCCGCGCCCCAGGTCATGCCGTAGATGCGCGGGCTCGCGCCGACAAAGCTGTCGAGCGTGAACAGCGAGCGCGCGGTTTCGGTCGCGACCACCAGGATCTTGGTCTGGCCGAGCGCGACGCCTTCCCGCGTCTCCAGGGCCGACAGCATGTGATCCAGCTTGATCGCCTCGGCCGCCGAATAGGTCTTCGGCAGGATGATGCCGTCCGGGCGGCCCGGCATGACGGCGGCGAGATCGGGCAGGCTGAAATCCGTGTCGAGCGGATTGATCCTGACCCAAAGTTGCTGCTTGCGCGTCCTGTCCCGGCTTTGGGCCAGATAGTCCCTGGCCATGACGCGGGCTTTGGGGAGGTTTTCCTGATTGACCGAATCCTCAAGGTCCAGGATCAGGGCGTCGGCGTCCAGGCCTTCGGCCTTGGCGAGCTTGCGCTCGCTGTCGGCGGGGACGAACAGGAAGCAGCGCAGCGGGTCCATTGTCCGGGTCTCGCTCATGCCGGGCGCTTCTTCATCAGGCCCTGGCGCTTGCAATAGGCGACTTCCTGGCCGCGCTGATTGACGCCGCGATGTTCGAACGTGACGATGCCGGCGTTCGGGCGGGACTTCGATTCGCGCTTTTCCAGGATCTTGGTTTCCGAGCGGATCGTGTCGCCGTGGAAAACCGGATTGCGGAAAGCGCAGTCCGTCATGCCGAGATTGCCGATCGTCGTGCCAAGCGTCGTGTCGTTGACCGAAACGCCGATGACGAGGCCGAGCGTAAACAGGGAATTCACAATGCGCTGGCCGAACTCGGTCTCCTTGCTGAATTCCTCATCCAGGTGCAGCGGCTGCGGGTTATGGGTCAGCGCGCAGAACATGACGTTGTCCATCTCCGTCACCGTGCGCGTCAGGTCGTGCCGAAACACCTGCCCGATCTCAAATTCCTCAAAATACAAACCCGCCATGGACGGTCCCTCCAGCTTGTGATTGGTTAGCGTTACACCCAAACCTATCAGGGCCAGCGGGGCGAAGGAATGCGGCGGCGTAGCGGAATATTCGGCATTGGCTTCATCGTCGTCCTCATTGTCGCGATGACGTTCGCCTGGCTGGGATATGAGCCGATGGTGCTGGAGCGCATGGGCGAAACCCGCGCGGCCGATACGGTCTGCGCGGGCGGCGTCGTCGCCTCGACCGGCGTCATCCGGGAAACGCCCGTGCTCGGCACGCGCGATGCGGCGGACCTGGATTTTGCCTTCAACGTCCTGAACAATGCGCCGACGCCTTGCCTCGCGGTCTTTGAAGCGATGTTCTTCCGCAATGGCAAAAGCGACTTTCTGAAGGGCGAGCGGATCGTGACGCCTGGCGCTACGCTGGAGATCAGCATCCCGCTTGGCCGCTACACCTGGGCGGATGCGGCCGCCGATCGCCTGCCCCAGGGCAGAGAGCTAAAAGTGACTGGCCGGGCGCCCAAACCAGCCCGGTGACGGCAAGCAGGAGACGCCTCGATGCTGACGGATGTGCGCGGCTACCCGATCGATACGGAAAACGCGGCCGCCGCCGCCGCCTTCGACCAAGCGATCGCCCGATTTTTCGAGTTCCGCCTGGACGCGCCGGCCCTTGCCGATCTGGCGATCGAGGCCGACCCCAATTGCGCCCTCGCCCAGATGACGAAGGCGTTCATGCTGCTCGGCGCGCAATCCCGCCGCCTGCTGCCGGTCGTCGCCGAGCATGTCGCCGCCGCTGAACGCAGCGGCGCTGGCCGGCATCCGCGCGCCAGGGGCTGGCTGGCGGGCCTGAAGGCGCTCAACGCCAACGATCTGCCGCGCGCCGCAGCCGCCTTTCGGGCGCATCTGACCGATTGGCCGCGCGATCTCTTCATCATGAAGCAGATGCAGCAGCAGACGCTGTTCTGGCGTGGCCTCAGCTTGGAACTCAGGGATTCGATGCTGCGCGTCCGCCATGCCTGGGACGAAAGCGTGCCCGGCTACGCGCATTATCTCGGCCTGCTGGCGTTCGGCTACGAGGAAGCTGGCGATTATGTCGCCGCCGAACGCGCCGGCCGGGCCTGCGTCGAACGGGCGCCGGACGATATATGGGGCATCCATTCGGTCGCCCATGTGCTGGAGATGCAGGGCCGACATCGGGAAGGCATCGCGTGGATGGACTACCCGGCCGACGCCTGGGCGGACCGGGCGCCGCTCGCGCGGCATCTCTGGTGGCACAAGTCCCTGTTCCACTGGGACTCGGGCGACTATGAGGGCGCGCTCGCCTTGCTCGACCGGTCGATCTATCCCGAACCGACCGCGCTTTATATCGACATTCAAAATGCGGCGGCGCTGCTCTGGCGGCTGGAATTCGCGGGCGTCGACGTCGGCGACCGCTGGCGCGTCCTGGCCGAACAGGCGGAAACCGTGCTCGACGATCAGATGCTGGGCTTCACCGACAGCCATATCGCGGTCACGCTGGCGCGGGCCGGACGGGGCGAGGCCCTGGCGCGCCATCGCCAGGTGCTGGCCGAACGCGCCGACAGCGGCGGCTGGGCGGCGGCGCTGACGGCGGAAGCCACATTGCCGGTCGCCGATGCGATCCATGCCTATTGCAACGGCGACTACGACCGCGCCGTCGAAGGCTTGCTGGCGGTCCGGGAAGAATGGAGCCGGTTGGGCGGCAGCCATGCGCAACGCGACCTCTATGCCCAGGCCCTGATCGACTCCGCCGTGAAAGCCGGGCGAACGACGCTTGCCGAGGCCCTGCTGGCGGAGCGTTCGGCTCTCCATCCGACCAGCCGGGGCGTCGCCTACTGGCGGGCGCAACTGGCCGCTTAAGGGCCTTCGCGGTCCGAGCGCTGCGCGCGCTGCGCCCGCAGGGTCCCGAGCGTGTTGCGGGCGAGCGCGCCATGCTCAAAGCCAGCGTCTGCTCCGGCGCGCGCCTGCTCCAGGGCGTGGAATGCGGCCGGGATCGCCTCGACAAGGTCGCTGGCGATCAGGCCGCGTCCGAGGCTCGCTGCGGCCGCGCCGTGCAGCCAGACCGCGGCGGCCGCAGCTTCGAAGGGAGGCGCGCCCTCGGAAAGCAGTCCCGCGACCATGCCGGCCAGCACGTCGCCCGCGCCCGCCGTCGCCAGGGTCGGCGGCGCATTGGCGTTGATTGCGGCGCGACCGTCTGGCGCTGCGATCACGGTATCGGGGCCTTTCAGTATGACGACAGCCCCGGCGCGCGCGGCGGCGGCCCGGGCGCGCGCCAGCTTCGAGCCCGGCGGGTCGCCGAAGAGGCGCTTGAACTCGCCGTCATGTGGCGTCAGGACGGCGGCGGGCGCTTGCTCGATCAAGGCGAACAGGCGGTCCGGCGCGTCGGCATAGGCCGTCAGGGCGTCGGCATCCAGAACCAGCGCCCGACCGGCCGCCGCCGCCAGTTCGATCAATGCCCGCGCCTGGTCGTCGAGCCCGAGGCCAGGGCCGAGGACGACGGTCTTGAAGCGCTTGTCCTGCAGCAGGGCTTCGAAATCCGTGGGCGCGTTCAAGGGCCGGACCATGACCGCAAGCTCGGCCGCGGCATAGACCGGGAAGGACGCGGCCGGGCAGGCGATGGTTACGAGCCCGGCGCCGGCGCGGAGGGCGGTCCTTGCGGCCAGCCGTGCGGCGCCCGTCGTCTGGGCGCCGCCGGCGACCAGCACATGACCTCGGGTGTATTTATGGCCTGCCGGGTCGAGCGGCGGCGCCGCCTGAGGCCAGAGGTCTGGCGCGTTCCCGAAGGCCGCGGCGCCGCTGGCGGCGACGTCGGGGATGCCGATATCGGCCGTCACGACGAGGCCGGCGCGGAAGCGTCCGGGCGCCAGGAGGTGGCCTGGTTTCTTCCGAAAAAACGTGACCGTCAGTTCAGCCTGGACAGCCGTCCCCATGACCGCGCCGGTATCGCCGTTGACGCCGCTCGGGAGATCGACGGCGACGATGGGCGCGGGCGCAGCGTTCATCGCCTGGACCATGGCGGCGGCCTCGCCCGCGAGCCGCTGCCGGTCGCCCAGGAGCGCGATCCGGACAGGCCAGCCCGCTGCTTCGAGCAGTCGGGCGACAACCCAGCCATCGCCGCCATTTGCGCCGGGGCCAGCCAGCACGACCGTATCCCGCGGGCTCCAGCGGCGGCGGATCGCATCGACGACCGCGGCGCCGGCGTTCGCCATCAGGTCGACGCCCGCGACGCCATCGGCGATCGCCCTGGCGTCCGCCCGATACATCTCCGCGACCGAAAGCAGTTCCAGGCCGGCGGCCATTCCCGCTACTCGACGCCGGCGATGCGTTTGGCGCCGAGCCCCGTCTTGACCCATTTGACCGGGCGGTCGTCGTAGAGGCTGCCGTCCTGCAGGCGGGCCTTGATCTCTTTCAGGACCAGCGCCGTGATCGGGCGGATCTTGAGGTCAAGGGCGGAGTCCAGATCGCGCCAATGCAGTTTCAGCAGTTCGTCCTCGTCGATGTCGGCCTTGGCCACGATCCGCTCATAGTCCGCGACGAAGAAGCGGGCGTTGAAGCGGCGGGTGCGGCCGGGCGGGGTGACGGCGCGGTAGATGTAGGTCAGGCCGTCGAGCGCCGGGCCGTAGCCGGTTTCATAGAACGGCGCCCAGCCTTTTGGCGCGCGCGACGGCCGCGGCGCTTCGGCGCCCAGGACGAGCCCGGCTTCCTCGAAGGTCTCGCGGACGGCTGCGAGCGCCAGCGCCTGAGCGCGCCGCGGCGTCGCGGCGGCGGAGAGGCGGGCCAGCACGTCCGGGCGCAGCGGCGTCGCCGGCGTCACATAGCCGTCGCTGCGGTCGACCCGGCCGCCGGGGAACACGTAGTGATGCGGATAGAAGATATGGCCGGAGCTGCGTTCCCCCATCAGCACTTCGGGGGTCTTGCCGCGCATGCGCACCAGCACGAGCGTCGCCGCGTCGCGGATCGGCTGCTTGCGTGCTGGCGACTCGCCGGTCGGGGGCGGGCTTGCGAGGGCTGGGTCCTGGTCTGGGTCTTGGGCTGTGTCTCGGGCTGGCGCATCGGCCATGGCTGTCGTCTCCATTGGATTCGAGAGCCAGCATATGGGGTGCCTGACCGGATTTGAACCGGCGACCTCCTGGACCACAACCAGGCGCTCTAACCAACTGAGCTACAGGCACCACGCTCGCGTCGTGCGCGAAGGCGAGCATCTACTGGAAAATAGCGGGCCGCGTCAACCGGAAGCTTCCCAAGCGCGCGTGCGGTCGGCATAGTCCGACGCCGTCGCTTTCACTCGATCAGTCCGGGATTCATCCATGCGCCTTGCCGAAAATCTGGCCCAACTGGGCACCGAAACCGCGTTCGAAGTGCTGGCGCGCGCCGCCAAGCTTCAAGCGGCGGGCCGCGACATCATCAACCTCGGCATCGGCCAGCCCGATTTCAAAACCCCGGAGCATGTGGTCGAGGCCGCGATCAAGGCGATGCGCGACGGCCATCATGGCTATACCCCGGCGAGAGGCATTTTGCCGCTCCGGGAAGCGGTCGCGGCCGATACGCTCGCGAGGCGGGGCGCGACGGTCGATCCCGAGCACATCATGATCATGCCGGGCGGCAAGCCCACCATGTTTTTCGCGATCCTGATGTTCGGCGAGCCGGGCGCGGAAATCATCTATCCGAACCCCGGATTTCCGATCTACGAGAGCGTCATTCGCTATGTCGGCGCGACGCCGGTGCCGATGCGCCTGCAGGAGGACAAGGGCTTTGCGTTCAGCGCCGACGAGGTCCTGGCGCAGATTACGCCAAAGACCCGGCTGATCATCATGAACACGCCCGCCAACCCGACGGGCGGCGTGACGCCGAAGGCGGAGCTCGACAAGCTGGCGAAGGGCCTGGAGGCCTGGCCCGAAGTCGCGGTCATGAGTGACGAGATCTACGACCGCATGCTGTATGACGGCCGCGAGCATGGCTCGATGCTGGCTTATCCGGCGTTGCGCGATCGGCTGATCGTCCTGAACGGCTGGAGCAAGACCTACGCCATGACCGGATGGCGCCTGGGCTATTCGATCTGGCCGGAAGCGCTGGTCGGTCTCGCGGAAAAGCTGGCGGTGAATTGCCATTCCTGCGTGAACGCGCCGACCCAGTTCGCGGGCCTCGCCGCGCTGAATGGCCCGCAGGACGCCGTCGATGCGATGGTTGCGGCCTTCGACGCCCGGCGCCGCGTCATCGTCGACGGCCTGAACGCCCTGCCGGGGGTGCGCTGCGCCGAGCCGGGCGGCGCGTTCTATGCCTTCCCCAACATCGAAGGCACAGGCATGACCTCGAAGACCATGCAGACGCGGCTGCTGGAGGAAGCAGGGGTCGCCGTTGTCGCAGGTCCAAGTTTTGGCGCCCTGGGCGAAGGCTTCGTGCGCTTCTCCTATGCTGCGAGCATGGCCCAGATCGAGGACGCGCTCGGGCGTATCCGCAAGCTGTTGGAGCAATAGGCGCCTATAAATCAGGCAAATATCTAAAAAATAATCATGCGAAAGCGCGGAATTCGGCGGGTTATCGGGACGATCGCCTTCGGATTCGGCAGCTACGCTGTTGATTGAAAAAGCGGCAGAACGATGGCATACCCTTTGCTTTAAGGTTCCTTGGCGCATGCGCACAAGGAGACGCCGCATGTTCTGGAAGGGTCGGAAAGATCGATGAAGAAGATCGAAGCCATCATCAAGCCGTTCAAGCTCGATGACGTGAAGGACGCGCTGGCGGAAGCTGGCGTGAAGGGCCTGACCGTCGTCGAGGCGAAAGGGTTTGGTCGCCAGAAAGGCCATACGGAACTCTATCGCGGCGCTGAATATGTCGTCGATTTTCTGCCGAAAGTGAAAGTCGAGGTCGTCGTCGACGATTCCCAGGTCGAACGTGTGATCGAGGCCATTCAGAAGGGCGCCCATACCGGGCGCATCGGCGATGGCAAGATTTTTGTTTCCCCGATCGAAGAAGCAATCCGTATCCGCACCGGCGAAGCCGGCGTGGATGCGCTGTAACCCTATCGCCGCCGCCACAATGCGCCTTGCGCGCAGTCCTAATACCAACGCACGAATGACAGGAGCGAGAGAATGAGCCTCGGTTGTAAAACCCCCGCAGATCTTATGAAGGCGATGTCGGACAACGACGTGAAGCATGTCGATTTCCGCTTTACCGACCCGCGCGGCAAGTGGCATCACACCACCCAGTACCACACCACAGTCGACGAAGATCTGCTGACCGACGGCATCATGTTCGACGGTTCGTCGATCGCCGGCTGGAAAGATATCAGCCAGTCCGACATGATCCTTTCGCCCGATCTGTCGACTGCGGTCCTGGACCCGTTCACCGCCGAGCCGACCATGGTCGTCGTCTGCGACATCACCGAACCCTCGACCGGGCAGGGCTATGAGCGCGATCCGCGCAGCATCGCCAAGCGCGCCGAAGCCTATGTCAGCCAGACCGGCATCGGCGACACGGTGTTCATGGGTCCCGAAGCCGAATTCTTCATGTTCGACGACGTGCGCTTCACGACCGGCATGTATGAGAGCTTCTTCTCGCTCGATTCGCTTGAATTGCCGAGCAATAGCGGCCGTGAATATGACGACGGCAATCCGGGCCATCGCCCGGCGGTAAAGGGCGGCTACTTCCCCGTTCAGCCCGTGGACCATGCCAACGACATTCGCGCCGAAATGGTGACGATCATGGCCCAGATGGGCCTTGAAGTCGAAAAGCACCATCATGAGGTGGCCGCGGGCCAGCATGAACTCGGCGTGAAATTCGACACCCTCGTCGGCGCCGCCGATGGGCTGCAGACCTACAAGTACGTTGTCCAGCAGGTCGCCCACTCCTACGGCAAGACAGCGACGTTCATGCCGAAGCCGGTCGCGGGCGACAACGGTTCGGGCATGCACGTGCATCAGTCGATCTGGAAGGATGGCAAGCCGACCTTCGCCGGCAATGGCTATGCCGACCTCTCCGATACCTGCCTCTACTACATCGGCGGCATCATCAAGCATGCCAAGGCGATCAACGCCTTCACCAACCCGTCGACCAACAGCTACAAGCGCCTGATCCCGGGCTTCGAAGCGCCCGTGCTTCTGGCCTATTCCGCGCGCAACCGGTCGGCGTCCTGCCGCATTCCTTATGCGACCAATCCGAAGGCGAAGCGCGTCGAAGTCCGCTTCCCGGATCCCTCGGCCAACCCGTATCTCGCGTTCTCGGCCATGCTGATGGCCGGCCTTGACGGCATCAAGAACAAGATCCACCCGGGCGACCCGATGGACAAGAACCTGTATGACCTGCCCCCGGAAGAGCTGAAAGGCGTGCCGACCGTTTGCGGTTCGCTCCGTGAAGCCCTGACGTCGCTCAGCGAAGACATGGACTTCCTGACCCAGGGCGATGTCTTCACGCTGGACATGATCGAAGGCTATCTGGCGCTGAAGTGGGAAGAAGTCTATCGCTTCGAGCACGCGCCGCACCCGATCGAATTCGAAATGTACTACAGCGTTTAATACCGACGACGCTATTTCGCCAAGGCGTAATACATCGCGGCTGAGCCCTGACCGGCTCAGCCGCTTTTCTTTTGGTCGTAAGGGATTTACGCCAATTGCCAGCTAAGTAATTTGTAAATGCTCGCTTATGGTCATCCTGTTCAAAGAAGGCAGGTAGCCCCATGCAGCATGACATCATTCAGTTGGCGACGAATTACTGGGGCGGAAAACGCGACGGCCAACGCATGCCTACCCGCGCTTCAATCGATCCGGCCGACCTTGCCGCGGTGCTGCCGAACCTGGTGATGGCCGAAGCGATCGACGGCGGCAAGGACTACCTGCACCGGATCGCCGGCGAGCGCGCCGAGATCCTGATCGGCGAACATATGCATGGCGAGCGGTTGTCGCGCTTGCGGGGCTCCTCTGCGATCCTGGCATCCTGGCGCAATGGCATGGACCTGGCCCGCACCTTTAAGGCCCCGCATTTCGCCCAGTTCGAGAACGAAGAGAGTCGCATGACGGTTCGCGCCGTATTCTTGCCGCTCTCCGACGGCGACGAAAATCTTGCAGCTTTCGTGATGACAGCCCTGACGGACGAAAGCCCGACGATCGAGGAATAGGCCCGACCCCGCCCGACCCCGCCAGTTCGCGCGCTTAGATTCGCCGCAGCATGGCCAGGGCATAAGGCGCGTAGGAGGTCGGGCAGGCGATGCGGAACAGGGTCATCCCCGGCCGCTCGGCCAGACAGTGAACCGGCCCCAGAGCAATTGCGTATCCGGCGCCGACGGGAAACCGGGCAGGCGTCAGCGGGCGCGACGTCAGTCCGGCAAGCGCCCGCTCGACATGCGCCCCCGCCAGCGACATCCAGGAGCGCGCTTCAGTCTGTTCGATCAATGCAGCGATCGATGCATCCGCCAAGGCGTCCGTGAGCGCGGCGATGCGCGGCGACGCCGGGTTGGGCTGGAGGTAGAGCCATGCGTCCGGAGCCATGGTCGCCAACCGGCTCCCATCGGTCTCGGAGCGTTGAACTTCCCCCATGGCCAGGCCGCGCCGGATGCCGATCGTCCGCCAGAGGATCTCCGCGAGGCGATGGTCATCCGGGTCGCCTTGCAGCAGAAAGGCGCGCGGGGCTTCCAGAACCGTCAGGATCAGGCCGCTCGCGGTCCGGCCGCTGGCCGCCGCCGACGGGCCGAACGCGGACCAGGGGCGCGCGCTTCTAAGCATGCAACCGCGCCCCTTTCGGATCGTAGAACACCGGGTCCCGCACCCGGACGGCATGGGCGACGCCGAGGCTCCAGGCGAACAGCCGCTCGCCGTGGCGCGCCCGCCCATCCTTGACCAGGGCAAGCGCAAAGCCGCGGTTCAGCGCGCTGCTCCAGTAACTGGAGGCGACATGCCCGAGCATCGGCTCCGGCGGCCTTGGCGTCGCGGTCGCGATGATCTGCGCGCCCTCGTCGAGCACGACCGAGGCGTCCTCCGGTTCAAGCCCGACAAGCTGCTTGCGGCCGGGCGCGGTCAAGGCCGGCCGCGCCAGGGCGCGCTTGCCGATGAAATCGCCCTTCTTCGCGGAGATCAGCCAGGACAGCCCGAGGTCGACCGGCGTCACTGTCCCATCGGTCTCGTGACCCACGACGATAAAGCCCTTTTCGGCCCGCAGGACGTGCATTGCCTCCGTGCCATAGGGAATGGCCCCCGCAGCGAGGACGGCATCCCAGAGCGCCTCTCCGTGGCGCCAGGGCACATTGATTTCGTAGCCGCGCTCGCCGGAAAAGCTGACCCGGAAAATCCGCGCGGAAAGCCCTGCGGCCGTCGCGTCCCGCCATGTCAGATGGGGGAAGGCCGTGTCCGACAGGTCGAGCTCAGGCGCGAGGGCGGCGAGGGTCCGCGCGGCATTCGGGCCGGCGACCGCGACGCCCGCCCATTGCTCGGTGACGCTGGCGAGCCAGACCTTGAGATCGGGCCACTCGGTCTGGCGCCAGTCCTCCAGCCAGTTCAGCACGGCGGCGGCGCCCCCGGACGTCGTCGTGACGTGGAACCGGTTCGGCCCCAGCCTGGCGACGACGCCATCGTCGAAGACCATGCCGTCATCCTTCAGCATGACGCCGTAGCGGCAGGCGCCGACGGCGAGCGTGTCCATCCGGTTGGTATAGACCCGGTTCAGGAAAGCCGCCGCGTCCGGCCCCGCGACCGCGATCTTGCCGAGCGTCGAGACGTCGAGCGCGCCGACGGCCGTGCGCACCGCGCGGCACTCCCGCGCCACGGCCGGCGCCATGGCCTCGCCCGGCGCGGCGTAATAGCGGGCGCGCTTCCAGTCCCCCACATCCTCGAACACGGCGCCCAGCGCTTCATGGCGGCGATGCATCGGCGTCTGCCGGACGGGCGCGAACAGCGCGCCGCGCCGCCAGCCGCCGAGCGCGCCGAACGGCACCGGCGTCACCGGCGGCCGCAGCCCCGAAAGGCCGATATCGCCGATCTCCCGGCCCGTCGCCGCCGCCAGCGCAGCGGCCGTCGCAAGCTGCGCCGTCCGGCCCTGATCCGTGCCCATGCCCGCCGTGGTGTAGCGCTTGGCATGCTCGATGGCGTGAAAGCCCTCCCGTGCCGCGAGGCCAATATCCGCGACAGTCACATCATGCTGGAAGTCGATGAAAGCTTGCCGCTTCAGGCGTTCGGCGGCGATCGGGGCGAGCGGCAGCCCCTGGCCGCTGGGCGCGGCGTCGCCGCCGGTCGTCTTCGGCCCGGGCGCGCCGCCGGCGGTCGACCCATGCCCGTCCGCCAGCGCCGCGGCGGCCGAGAACCGGGCGTTCGCGGCCCCGGCGAGCCTGACGCCGTCCTGACCGCCGCCGGCCGCGATGAAACATCCGTCGGCCTCCGACCATGCCTGCCGGCCGCCCTGGATGAGATGCAGCGCCAATGCGGGCGACCATCCGCCGGATGTGGCGAGCAGGTCCGCTGGTACGCGCCGGCGCGCGTCCATGCGCGGCAGGCCGTCCGGCCCAAGCGGGGCAATATCGACCGACTGCAGCCGCCCGAAGCCCTGAGTGCCCGTAACGGTTTCGTCGGGGCCGACTTCTGCGACGATTTCGATATCGGCGGCGTTGAGCGCCTGCCGCAGGCCTGCCCCGTCGCCATGATTGAGAAAGACAACTGCCTGGCCGCCAGGGCGGACGCCGTAGCGGCGGATGGCGGCCTCGACGGCGCTCGCCAGCATCACGCCCGGCCGGTCATTGCCGGGGAACGTCATCGGCCGCTCCAGGGCGCCGGCGGCGATCACGATTTCCTTAGCGCGGACATGCCAGATGCGCCCGGCATAGGGCCCATCCACGGGGAGTTCGTACACCGCAAGCTGCCGGCCGTCATAGAGGCCGAAGGCGGTCGTCCGCAACTTGGCGGTCGCGCGGGGATTGTCCGCAATCCTGGCCCAGGCGCCCTCCGCCCAGGCGAGCGGCGCCGCATCGTCGATCCGAGGATCCCCGTCGCGGCCGAGCGCCCGGCCGCCGGGGCGGATGTCGCGTTCGAACAGCGCGACGCGGGCGCCCCGGCCAAGCGCCGCCTCGGCCGCCGCGAGGCCGGCGAGGCCCGCGCCCACGACCGCGACGTCGACCTCGATATGGGCATGATCGTAGGCGTCCGGGTCGACGCCCTCCGGCGCGCGCCCCTGGCCGGCCAGACTGCGCAAGAGCGGCTCCCAGAGGCGGTTCCAGGCATCCCTGACGCCGGGCAGCCTGGGGCCGATAAAGGTTTTGTAGTAGAAGCCCGCCGCCAGCGGCGTCGGCCAGAGGTCGAGGACGCCGCCAAGGTCGAACCGGGACGACGGCCAGCCGCGCGTCGGGCTGACGGCGAGGCCTTGGGCGAGCGGCAGTTCGGTCGCGAAGCGATTGGGCGCAGCGTGCGCGCCCGTCCCGACGTTCAGAATGGCGTTCGGCTCCTCCATGCCAAGCGACAGCAGCCCGCGCGGGCGATGCCGCTTGAAGGAGCGCCCGACGATCCGGACATCGTTGGCGAGCAGGGCCGAGGCGACGCTGTCGCCGGCATAGCCCGTCAGGGCGCGGCCCTCGAACGTGAAGGAAATCGGCTTGGTCCGGTCGATCAGCCCGCCGGCGGGCAAGCGCGATCCGGTCACGGTTTCGTCTCGCGGTCAGGGAAAGGCGGCTGCGCGTCGCCCATGCGATAGGCGGGGCCGATCGCGTTGGTCGCGGTGTCGCGGCAGAGGTTGAACCATTGGCCGCAGCCGATCTGATGGCGCCATCGCTCCCGGGTCCAGCCTTTCGGGTTATGGCGGAGAAACAGGCGCGCCGACCAGGCCGCATCGTCTTCGGCCGGGTCGGGGCGGACCACATGCGCCTCGCCGCCATAGGCGAATTCGGTCTCGTCGCGCGGGCCGCAATAGGGACAGGGAATGATCAGCACGGGCGGGGCGTCGATCCGATCTGCGGGAGGCGATGTCGCTTACACACGATAATAGGCGCGGTACCATTCGACAAACCGTCTGACGCCTTCGTCCAGGGCCGTCGTCGGCTGAAAGCCGGTGGCGGCCGCCAGCAGACCGGCGTCCGCGTGGGTGTCGACCGCCTCGCCTGGGTGCATCGGCACATACTGGCGGATCGCGGTCTTGCCGATCGCGGCTTCGAATGCGTCGACATAGGCGGCGAGGCTGGCTGGCGCGCCGGAGCCGATGTTGAAGAGCGCATAGGGCGCAGCGCCGCTCGTCGCGGGCGTCGGGTTCGCAGCCCAGTTGGGGTCGATCGTCGGCGGGCGGTCGAGCACGGCCAGGATGCCGGCGACGATGTCGTCGATATAGGTGAAGTCCCGCGTCATGTTGCCGTGATTGTGCAGTTCGATCGGCGCGCCGCGGATGATCCTGTCGGCGAAGCGGAAGAAGCTCATGTCGGGGCGGCCCCAGGGGCCGTAGACCGTGAAGAAGCGCAGACCCGTCGTCGGCAGGCCGTGAATATGGGCGAGCGCGTGCGCCATCGCCTCATTCGCCTTCTTGGTCGCGGCATAGAAGCTGAGTGGATGGTCGGCGCCGTCGGTTTCGCGAAACGGGCGGCCAGGGTTGGCGCCGTAGACGGAGCTGGTCGAGGCGAAGACGAAATGCCGGACGGCGCGCTCCGCCGCCAGGGCCGCGACATTATAGAAGCCGGTCAGGTTGCTTGGAACGAAGGTCGCGGGATGCTCGAAGCTATGGCGGACGCCGGCCTGGGCCGCCAGGTGGACGACTGCGTCGATACGGGCGCCGGCAAGGTCGGCGGCCATGCCGTCGGCGTCCGCGATATCCCGTTCATGAAACTTGAAATTCGGGCGCGCCAGGCGGGCGAGCCGCGCCCGTTTCAGGGCCGGCGAATAATAGGCGTTAATGTTGTCGACGCCGATCACTGTATCGCCGCGCTCGAGCAACGCCTCAGCGATATGATAGCCGATAAAGCCAGCGGCGCCGGTGATCAGGATGTCGGACAGCCTGTGATACCCCTGCTTTTGCTGGCGCGAATGCTTGCTGCGGGGCGCCCGCAGCGCTGGCGTGGCCTAGAGCATGGCGCGTCCAGGCGGACGCGCGGTCTGTGCTCTACCTTATTGAGATCGATCAAATTATCCAATCTTAGAGTCTGTCCGGGATCATAGCGCGGGATTAGAGAGCCTTCTGAG
>CALAHN010000046.1 GCA_937891825.1 uncultured Alphaproteobacteria bacterium | reverse complement strand
CAGCGCCGCGGCGGCGGCGGCCCGCGCCTCAAGCGCTCGGGCCCGGGCGTGCAGATCGGCCAGCACCGGCAGATCGTGGGCGAGATCGAGCGGCCCGGCGACGCTGAAATGCTGGCGGACCGCGCCTGCGAGGCGGCGCCGGGCCAACAGGCCGATCGGCCAGAATTTCCGCTCGGCCGCCGCAAGCTCGGACCGCCAGGCCGCGATGGGCGCCTGATCGACGTCAGGGTCGGGATAAGCTTGCATGAGATCGCCGCGTCGGGCGGCATAGGCCATGAGCTGGCCCGCCGCATCCCGCGCGATCTCCACCGAAGCCTGCCCGTCCGGCGTGAGCGCGAAGCCGACATCGACCCGCGCCGCCAGCGGGATCGCCTCGGCGAGCGCCTGCAACGCCTGCCAATCGCCAAGCGCCGGGCCCGGCGGTTTCAGGCCGGTCTGGTCGGCAAAGGCCCGTCCTTCGTCGGCGAGCGCCTGAATTGCGTTCAGAAGATCCCGCGCCGCCGCGGTCAGCGCCGCGGTCCAGCCATTCGACCAAGCTTCATGGCCGACCCCCTGAAACGCCTCCCGGTCGCCTGGACGAAGGTCGGCGAAGGCAAGGCCCAGAGCCGCCGCCGCCTGCCTGAGCGCGGCGAGGCCTTCGGGCGTCCCGGCCCGATCGTCCGCCAACGCGGCGCCCCAACCCAAATCGACCGTCAGCTCGTCGCCATGGCGGACCGCGCGGCCGATCGCCTGACGGGGCGACAGGCCGGACGGGCCGGGGCTGTGCAGCGCCTTGACCAGGCCGTTCAACTCGTCGCGGAGCGCCTTCAGGTCCTCGGCTTTCGCGGTCCAGACCTCGGCGCTTTCCTGGCCGCGCTGCTCCCAGGCGGCGGAGAGCTGACTGATGACGCCTTGCTTGCTGGCCTTGCTGGAATGCGCTTCCAGGCAGAAGTCGCCAAGCCCATGGTCCTGCAAGCGCCGATAAACGACATCCAGCGCCGCCATCTTCTCGGACACGAACAGCACCTTCCGCCCAAGCGCCAGATTGTGGGCGATGATGTTGCCGATGGTTTCGGACTTGCCCGTGCCCGGCGGCCCCTCAAGCACGAAATCCCCGCCGGCCGCCGAGGCGTGCACCGCGACGATCTGGGAGCTGTCGGCATTCAGCGGCATGAACAGGTCGGCCGGATCGATCGTGCGGTCGATGCTTTCCGGCGAGATGAACTGGGCGCCGTGGGGGAAAGGATCGTGCGGGCTGTCGATCAGGTGGCGGACGAAGGGGCTTTCCTTCAACTGCTCCGTCCGGTCCGACAGGTCCTTCCACATCAGATATTTGGCGAAGGAGAAGGTGCTGAGCACGACTTCCTCCAGCACCTCGAAGCCCGGAATGTCCCTGACCCGCTGGCGGACGATATCCCAGGTCCGGGCGACATCGACGCCGGCTTCGTCCTCGGGCAAGCCATCGGCGAGTTCCGGGATGTGCAGGTCGAAATCCTGGCGCAGCAATTCCAGGAGCGTCAGGTTGAAGACTGTGTCGTCGTCATGCTTCTGCAGCACGGGCTTCACGAGCGCGCTGCCGCGGGTCAGCTTGACCGGCGCCAGGATCAGGGGCGCGCGCGCCGTGACGCCGGCCGGCTGGCCCTTCGGCCGCCAGCGCAGCATGCCAAGCGCCAGGAACAGCGTGTTGCTGCCGCCCTCCTCCTGTTCCGCCCGCGCCTTCCGGTAAAGCTGCACGAGGCCCTTATCCAGGTCCTTCGGCGGGATCGTCGCGACGATCTGGTCGCGGTCCAGCGCGTCCGCGGCGAAGCGCACATGCCGCTCGTCGCCGGTGCGCAGCCGGAACAGGGCCGGGTCCGACGCGCCTTCGCCGTCCGAAGGCGCGGCGGGCGTGATGATGCGGAGCTTGCGGCCCTCCGCCAACCGGTCGTCCAACGCCGCCGGATCGGGGCAGAAGATCGGGATCGCGCCAAGCGACGGTTTCACGTTCAGCAGGCGGTTGACCCGCGTCAGGTCCAGCAGCCGGCGCTTCCAAAGCTCGACCCGTTCGGCCGGCGTGTCCGGGACCGCCAGATCGATCAGGTTCTCGAACGCGCCGAGGTCCGGCGCGTCCGGCAAGGCGACGGATGCGGGCGGCGCGGCGCCCGCCTCGCCGCTTTCCCTGGCGACTGTACTCACAGCGATTTCGGGGATCGGCGTGATGCCCCGCCCGCGGGCTTCCTTGACGTCGAGCGCGTAGACGAACGCGGCCTCCGCCTCCTCCGCGATCAACCGGTTCGCCTCCTTGAGCGCCTGGGCGAAGGGCGTCGGCGCCGTGCCGGTCGCGAGCGTCGTCTCGAACAGGATAAGCTCGTTGAGGGCGATGGCTTTGCGAAGCTCCGCGGGGTCCTCTGTCGTCAGCCCCGGCAGATGCTGCGGCTGGAGCCAGCAGCCGCAACAGGCGTGGCCCTGGGTGAAGGCGATGATCGGGTAAAGGCCGGCGCCCTCGAGCGCCGCCGCGAACAGCAGCGTCGTATCCAGGCAGGTCGCGAGGCCTTGTTCCGCGATCTCGCCCGGCGTGCGGACCTTCTGGCCTTGGGTCTCGAAGCTCGCGGGCGGCACGGCGTAGGCGAAGCGCCGGGCCGAGACCGCGCCCCAGATCGCCGCCGCAAGCTCCCAGCTTCGTGTCCGGGACTTGGACTGATAGCCGTCAAGGGCGTCGCTCTTGCCCGACCGCGCGAGCAGTTCGGACGCATCTTTCAGGACCCGCGCTGTCGCCGGGTCGTTCGGCATCACGAACGCCGCCAGCATTTCCGGCATGTGATGAGCGCCGCCCCATTCGTGCCGCGCCAGCGCCGTCATGTCATACCGTTCCGCCGCCAGAACGGCCTCGCCCTGGCGGAGCGTGAGCACGACATCGAAGGCGATGCGCTCGGTCAGCGCGAACAGCCGTTCCCGATCGCCGCGAAGATCGCGATTTGTGATCAACGCTTCGCCGCCGGCGACGATCCGGTCGATTGGCCAGCGCATGGGCTGCAGGAACGGCGGCTCGGTCTCGCAGGTCAGCACGAGGTCATTCAGGTCGTCCGGGCCGTCGTTCCGGACGGACAGGGCATGCAGGATCGCCGCATGATTCTGCGTCGTTGCGAAGGTGATCTTCTTCGCGAAGTCCGCGCATACCACAACCATTTCGGAACATCCCCCGATAGACTTCGCCACAATACAAGATCGGCCGCCGCCGTCGAGAGCGACGGCCGCTCAAATGCGGCGTAAACCCGATGGCGCGACGCATGCGAGGGCGTTACGATGGCCGCAACGCTCACGTCAAAAAAATTCCCAGAGGAGACGCCCAGATGCCTGAAGCTTTCATTTGCGACGCCATTCGCACCCCCATCGGCCGCTATGGCGGCACGCTCGCCAATGTCCGCACCGATGACCTTGGCGCCATTCCCTTGCGCGCCCTGATGGCCCGCAACACGAATGTCGACTGGTCCCAGGTCGAGGACGTGATCTTCGGCTGCGCCAATCAGGCGGGCGAAGACAACCGCAATGTCGCGCGCATGTCGGCCCTGCTGGCGGGCTTGCCGGACAGCGTGCCCGGCGGCACGGTCAACCGGCTTTGCGGGTCGGGGATGGACGCGACCGGCACGGCCGCCCGCGCCATCCGCTCCGGCGACGCGGACCTGATGATCTCCGGCGGCGTCGAGAGCATGACCCGCGCGCCCTTCGTCATGGGCAAGGCGGAAACCGCGTTCTCCCGCACCAACAATGAAATCTACGACACGACCATCGGCTGGCGCTTTGTCAACCCGATGATGAAGAAGCAATACGGCATTGACAGCATGCCGGAGACGGCCGAGAACGTGGCCGAAGAATTCCAGGTCAACCGCGAAGATCAGGATGCGTTCGCCTATCGCTCCCAGATGCGCGCGGTCGCGGCCCAGCAGAACGGCCGCCTCGCCAAGGAAATCACGCCGGTGACGATCCCGCAGCGGCGCGGCGACGCCATCGTCGTCGAACTCGACGAGCATCCCCGCGCCGACACGACGCTCGAAGGCCTCGCCAAGCTGCGTGCGCCCTTCCGCGAAGGCGGCTCGGTCACGGCGGGCAACGCCTCCGGCGTCAATGACGGCGCTTGCGCCATTCTGCTGGCGTCGGAAGCGGCGGCGAAGCGGCATGGCCTGACGCCCCGCGCCCGGATCGTCGGCATGGCGACGGCCGGCGTCGCGCCCCGGATCATGGGCTTCGGCCCCGCGCCGGCCAGCCACAAACTGCTGCAACGCCTTGGCCTCAAGATCAGCGACATCGACGTCATCGAGCTGAACGAAGCTTTCGCGGCCCAGGGCCTCGCCGTCACCCGCGACCTCGGGCTGCCGGACGACGCTTCCCACGTGAACCCTAACGGCGGCGCCATCGCGCTTGGCCACCCCCTCGGCATGTCGGGCGCGCGCCTGATCACGACGGCGATGATCGAACTGGAGGAACGCGGCCTCGACCGGGCGCTCTGCACCATGTGCATCGGCGTCGGCCAGGGCATCGCCATGGTCATCGAGCGGGTCTAGGAGCGTTGCGGAACGCCAACCGCCAGATCCGGCTGAAGGCGAGGCCCACGGGCCTCGCCGGGCCGGAGCATTTCGAGGAAGCGGCCGAGCCGGTCCGCCCGCCGGCGGACGGCGAAGCGCTGGTCGAAACGCTGCTGCTCTCGATCGACCCGGCGATGCGGGTCTGGATGAACGAAAATCCGGGCTACGTGCCGCCGGTGCCGATCGGCGGCGTCATGCGGGCGGGCGGGATCGCGCGCGTCCTTGAAAGCCGGGTTCCCGGCCTCGAGCCAGACGATCTGGTCCAGGGCCGTCTCGGCTGGCAAAGCCATCCGACGCTGGCGGCGGCGGCGCTGCAAAAGCTCGATCTGGCGCTTGGCGACGCCGAAGCCTGGATCGGGCCGCTCGGCACGAGCGCGCTCACGGCCTATTTCGGCATGACCACCATCGGCGGCCTGAAGCCCGGCGATACGGTGCTGGTCTCCGGCGCCGCCGGCGCGGTGGGGCAGATCGCGGCGCAAATCGGCAAATCGCGGCATGCCCGCGTCATCGGCATCGCCGGCGGGGCGGAGAAATGCGCCTTCCTCACGTCCGAACTCGGCCTGGACGCGGCGATTGACTACAAGGCGACCGATAACCTGATCGGCGCGATCAAGGCGGTCGCGCCCGATGGCGTCGATGTCTATTTCGACAATGTCGGCGGCCCGACTCTCGACGCGGCCCTCGCGTGCATGGCCGTCGGCGGCCGGATCGCGATCTGCGGCCGCATCTCCCAGACGGCCGCGCCGGAGCTTTACGGCATTCGCCAGCTCGGTCAGGCCATCGGCAAGCGCCTGCGCATTCAGGGCTTCGTCGTTTCCGACTTCCATGACCGCTACGACGAAGGCCGGGCCTGGCTCGCGGGCGAGCTGAAAGCCGGCCGCCTCCGCCAGCGCCTGCACATCCTCGACGGCCTGGAGCAGGCGCCGACGGGCCTTCGGATGCTGTTCGAAGGCGGCAATACCGGCAAACTCGCCGTCCGCGTCTCCCAATAGGATCATCCCCGCCATGAGCGACGACACGAAACCGACCGGCATGAAACAGGGCCTCGTGAACTACGGCGACGCCGGGTTCTCGCTGTTCCTGCGCAAGGCCTTCATCAAGGCGATGGGCTATTCGGACGATGCGCTGGAACGGCCGATCGTCGGCATCACCAATACCTATTCCGGCTACAATGCCTGTCATCGCACGGTCCCGGACCTGATCGACGCGATCCGGCGCGGCGTCCTGCTGGCGGGCGGCATTCCGGTCGATTTCCCGATCGTCTCGATCCACGAAAGCTTTTCCGCACCGACCTCGATGTTCCTGCGCAATCTGATGGCGATCGACACGGAAGAACTGGTGCGCGCCCAGCCGATGGACGCCGTCGTGCTGATCGGCGGCTGCGACAAGACCGTGCCGGCTCTGCTGATGGGCGCGGCGAGCGCCGGGCGCCCCGCCATTCTGGAAGTCACCGGCCCGATGATGACCGGCTTCTTCAAGGGCGAGCGCCTGGGCGCCTGCACCGACTGCCGCCGCATGTGGGGGATGCACCGCGCGGGCGAACTCGATGCGGACGAAATCGCCGCCGCCGGCGACAAGCTGATGCCGACGGCCGGCACCTGCATGGTGATGGGTACGGCTTCCACCATGGCGCTGATGGCGGAAGCGCTTGGCATGATGCTGCCGGGCGGCGCGGCGATCCCCGCCGTCCAGGCCGACCGCCTGCGCCATGCCGAAGCGACCGGCGCCCGCGCCGTCGCCATGGCGAAGGAGGGCCTGACGCCCGACAAGATCATGACCCCCGCCGCTTTCGCCAATGCCTTCAAGATGCTGCTGGCGACAGGCGGCTCGACCAACGGCCTGGTCCACATGACGGCTATCGCCGGGCGCCTGGGCATCGAAGTCGACCTGGATGCGCTCGACAAGCTTTCCGATCGGATCCCCGTGCTGGTCGACCTGAAGCCATCCGGCCAGCACTATATGGAAGACTTGAACAATGCAGGCGGCGCCGCTCCCATTCTGCGCGCTATCCGGGACGACCTCGACCTGGATTGCATGACCGTTTCCGGCCGGACCCTGGGCCAGGAGATCGACGCCGCGCCCGCAGATTGGGGCCAGCAGGTCGTGCGCCCGCGAGACAATCCGATTTTTCCGAAGGGCGGCATCGCCGTCCTGAAAGGCACGCTGGCCCCCAATGGCGCGATCATCAAGCAATCGGCTGCGGCCGCCCATCTGATGCGCCATTCCGGCCGCGCGGTCGTGTTCGAGGATCTGGAGGATCTGGCGAACCGCCTGGACGACCCGGACCTGGACGTCGCGGCCGACGATATCCTGGTCCTGAAGAACGCCGGGCCGAAGGGCGCGCCGGGCATGCCCGAGTCGGGCTATATCCCGATCCCCCGCAAGCTGGCGGCGCAAGGGGTCAAGGACATGCTGCGCCTATCCGATGCGCGGATGAGCGGCACTGCGTTTGGCGCAATCGTGCTGCATATTTCGCCGGAAGCCGCCGATGGCGGCCCCTTGGGGTTGGTCCAGAACGGCGACCGGATCGAGCTTGACGTCGAAGCGCGTCGCCTCGACCTGATGGTCGACCCGGCGGAGCTAGAGCGACGCCGGAAATCCTGGTCCGCCCCCGCCCATCCAGGGCAGGAGCGCGGTTATCTGAAACTTTACCTCGACGAGGTTACCCAAGCCGAGGACGGCGCCGACTTCCGCTTCCTGACGCCCAATCGCACCGGCGCGAAAACTCCCTAAAAAGCGATTACCGCGCCTTAAAGCGCCCTTAAGGCAAGAAGGCGATTCTGATCGCGTCCAGTAATGGGTCTTCGGCGCCTGTTCATGCCGATGCCACGCTGGGCATTAGGATTGGAGCTAAGGATATGTCGGACTCGATTGACAACGGAGCGATCAAAGCCGCCGCACGCATCCCCGCCATGAGCCTACAGACGGCTTATCGGTCCTCAACCGCAATGATTGAGCCGCTGCCGCAGAAAAGCGACCCGGCGTTTGAAATCACGATTTCGCCGAAAGCCCAGGCCGTCCTCGATGGCATGCGCAGCGCCAAGACCGAAGAAGTTCGCGCCGATGTCGCGCGCCAGGGCGCGAGGGAAGTCGCCGCCGCGGCCGGGGTCAGCGAAGCCGAAGCCGTCCAGGCGGCGCAGCCCCTGCGGTCGCCGCCGCCCGCCAAGGGCGTTGTGCTGTTTCAGGCCAATATGACCGCCGTCATCGAATAACGCCCGCGGCGCGCAGACGCGCGATTTCCGCGGGCGATCTGCCAAGGCCCGCCAAGACCGCATCCGTATCCTGGCCGAGCGCCGGCGGGCTTCCCGCCGCCCTCGGCCGTTCGCCGTTGGCCTTGAAGCCAAGCGTCGGCGCCGCGATCCGGCGGGGCTTGCCTTCGACGTCGCCCGGCAGATCGTACGCAGCCATCACCTCGCGGGCCGCCATTTGCGGCAGCGCCATGGTTTCGCCGAGATTGCGCACGCGGCCCGCCGGCACGTCTGCCGCAGCCAGGCGATCTTCCCACTCGGCCGCGGTCGCTTGCCGGAATGCGGACTGGAGCTCGGCCTTGAAGGCGGCCGCATGCTCCAGCCGGTCGTTCAAGGTGCGGTAGCGGGGATCGTCGACCAGATCGGGCCGGCCGATCGCCCGCGCGAGGCGCGGAAACTGCCGGTCGTTGTTCGCCGCAAGCGCCAGGAGGCCGTCCGCCGTTTCGAACACGCCGGATGCCGGCGAGCCGCTGAACGCCGCATTGCCGGACGCCTTGGGCGCGACCCCCGTCACCGCCTCGACGGTCATGTGCGACGCCATCAACAGCATGGCCGTGTCCAGCATCGCCACATCGACCTGCTGGCCCGCGCCGGTGCGGTCCCGCTCCATCAGAGCCGCCAGCACGGCCAGCGCCCCATTGAGGCCTGTCGCATAGTCGATATAGGGAGCGCCGACCTTGTTCGGCAGGGTCGCCGGATCGCCAGTCAACTGCATGATGCCCGACACGGCCTGGATCACGTGATCGTAAGCCGGCCGCGCGCCCATGGGACCGTCCTGGCCATACGCCGAAAGCGACGCATAGACGATGGCCGGATTGCGGGCGCGTATCGCCTCGAACCCAAGCCCCAGCCGCTCCGCCGTGCCGGGCCGGAAATTTTCCAGAAAGACATCGGCCGTATCGGCGAGCGCCAGGACGATGTCCCGGCCTTCCGGCGTCTTCAGGTCGACCGCGAGCGAGCGCTTGCCGGCGTTCTGGGTCAGGTAGCCTGTGCCCATGCCCGCCTGCCCGAGCGCGGCGTCGGCCCCGCCGGCGCGCGCCCAGTCGCCGCCTTCCGGCGGCTCGACCTTGATGACGTCCGCGCCCAGGATCGCAAGCTGATAGGCGCAATATGGCCCCGCCAGCACCTGGGTCAGATCAATGACCCGGCGACCCTCGAGCGGCCGGAACATCACCGATAGCCGACGTCCAGAATTTCGTAATAGCGCGCGCCGCCGGGGGCCTGCACCTCGATCTGGTCGCCGATGGTCTTGCCGATCATCGCGCGGGCGATCGGCGACGTGATGGAGATGCGGCCGTTCTCGATCGCCGCCTCATCGGCGCCGACGATCTGATATTCGGTCTCGGCTTCCGATTCCTCATCGACAACCTTGACGGTCGCGCCAAAGCGCACCGTGTTGCCGGACATGGTCGATGGATCGATCACTTCCGCCCGGCTGGTCTTGTCCTCCAGCTCGGCGATACGACCTTCAACAAACGATTGCCGCTCTTTCGCGGCGTGGTATTCCGCGTTCTCTGACAGGTCGCCATGCTCGCGCGCTTCGGCGATCGCTCGAATGATCGAGGGCCGTTCGTCGCTCTTCAAGCGCTTCAATTCTTCCTGCAGCTTCGCCAAGCCTCCGGGCGTCATCGGAAAGCGATCCATATCTAAACTCCATGCGGACAAGCAGTCTTTGGGCTGCTTTGCCCTGTTAAAATCCGCCGCCGGAAACGGAATCCGCCGCGAACTTTCGTCCGCGGCGGCACCATCCCCGCTGCGCTCTTCCTGTTCAAACAAGAGCGCAGCACGTCTAAACGCTCAGGTAAAGTAGGATTGCAGCGGCCTGACTTCAAGGACGCCGTTCTTCAATGCCGCAATTGCCTGAACCGCGGCGATCGCGCCGGCGGCGGTTGTGTAATAGGGGATGCGCTCCAGCAGCGCGGCGCGCCGCAAGCTGAAGCTGTCGCGAATCGATTCCGGCCCGTCCGATGTGTTGATCACCATCTGAACCTGGTCCGATTTTATCGCGTCGACGATATGCGGGCGGCCTTCCAGGACCTTGTTGACGCGCTTGGCTTCGACGCCGGCGGCGATCAGGAAATCCGCCGTGCCGCCAGTCGCCAGGATGGAAAAGCCCATGCCGACGACCTTGCGGGCCGACGCGAGCAGCAAGGGCTTGTCATGATCCCGGACGGAAATGAACACCGCCCCCTCGACCGGCAGCATGACGCCGGCGCCGATCTGGGATTTGGCGAACGCCCGGCCGAAATCCTGGTCGATGCCCATCGCCTCGCCCGTGGAGCGCATCTCCGGCCCAAGCAGAATGTCGACGCCGGGGAAGCGCGCGAACGGGAAGACGGCTTCCTTGACCGAAACATGCGCAGGGACGGGACATAACGCCGGCAGATCCGCCAGCTTTTCCCCCGCCATCGCCCGCGCCGCCAGCTTGGCGATCGGCACGCCGGTCGCCTTGGCGACAAACGGCGAGGTGCGGCTGGCCCGCGGATTGACCTCCAGGATAAAGATCGCGTCCTCGGTCTCGCCCGGCTGGACCGCGAACTGTGCGTTCATCAAGCCCTTGACCCCAAGGGCCTTGCCCATGGCGACGACCTGGCGGCTGATCTCCGCGACCGTCTCCGCCTTCAGGGAGTGCGGCGGCAGGGTGCAGGCGCTGTCGCCGGAATGCACGCCGGCTTCCTCGATATGCTCCATGACCCCGGCGATCCGGATGTCGTCGCCGTCGCCCAGGGCGTCGACGTCGACTTCGATCGCGTCCGCCAGATAGCGGTCGACCAGCACCGGATTGGCGCCGGACGCCTTCACGGCGGTCCGCATGTAGCGCTTCAGGTCTTCCGCGTCGTGGACGATCTCCATCGCCCGGCCGCCCAGCACATAAGACGGCCGCAGCAGCACCGGATAGCCGATCCGCTCCGCAATCCTGATCGCGCCGTCTTCATTCGTCGCCGTGCCGTTCGGGGGCTGGCGCAGCTTCAGGTCCGTCAGCAATTGCTGGAAGCGCTCCCGGTCTTCCGCGAGGTCGATGGCGTCGGGCGAGGTGCCGAGGATCGGCACGCCCGCCGCTTCCAGCGCCGCCGCGAGCTTCAGCGGCGTCTGCCCGCCGAACTGCACGATCACGCCGAGCAGCGTGCCCCGGCTGGCTTCCATCTGGGCGATTTCCAGAACGTCTTCCGCCGTCAGCGGCTCAAAGAACAGCCGGTCGGAGGTGTCGTAGTCAGTCGAGACGGTTTCCGGGTTGCAGTTGACCATGATGGTCTCATACCCGGCCTCAGAGAGCGCATAGGCCGCGTGCACGCAGCAGTAATCGAATTCGATGCCCTGGCCGATGCGGTTCGGACCGCCGCCGAGGATCATGATCTTGGTCGCTTCCGTCGGCTCCGCCTCGCATTCCGGCGGCCCGGCGATCGGGTCCTCATAGCAGGAATAGAAATAGGATGTCTCGGACGGGAATTCGGCGGCGCTCGTGTCGATCCGCTTGTAGACCGGCCGGACGCCGAGGCCATGGCGGAGGCTCGCGACTTCCAGCGCTGTCCGCTCGGTAAGCTGGCCCAGGCGGGCGTCGGAGAAGCCCAGCCGCTTCAGCCGCGCCAGGCCTGCCGCCGTCGTCGGGAGGCCCTCGGCGCGCACCCGCTCCTCCGTGTCGACCAGCATCTTGATCTGGCCGATGAACCAGGGATCGTAGCTGCAGGCGCGGGCGATCTCGGCCTCGTTCAGGCCATGGCGGAAAGCCTGGGCGATGGTCAGGCCGCGATCCGGCATCGGCCGGGCCAGGGCCTTGATCAGCGCATCCTTGGCAGGCGCGCCTTCGATCTCGACCTCATTCAGGCCGTCGAGGCCGGTCTCGAGCGAGCGGAGCGCCTTCTGATAGGCTTCGGGGAAGGAGCGGCCGATGGCCATCGCCTCGCCGACGGATTTCATCGAGGTCGTCAGCAGCGGCTCGGCGCCGGCAAATTTCTCGAACGTGAAGCGCGGGATCTTGACGACGACATAATCCAGCGCCGGCTCGAACGAAGCCGGCGTGACGCGGGTGATGTCGTTCTGGAGTTCGTCCAGGGTGTAGCCGACGGCGAGCTTCGCCGCGATCTTGGCGATCGGAAAGCCGGTCGCCTTGGAGGCGAGCGCCGAGGACCGCGACACACGGGGGTTCATTTCGATCACGACCAGCTTGCCGTCGGCTGGATTGACCGCGAACTGCACGTTCGACCCGCCGGTATCGACGCCGATCTCGCGCAGCACCGCGATCGACGCATCGCGCATGATCTGGAATTCCTTGTCCGTCAGCGTCAGCGCTGGCGCGACCGTCACCGAATCGCCGGTATGGATGCCCATCGGATCGATGTTTTCGATGGAGCAGACAATGATGCAGTTGTCGTTGCGGTCGCGCACGACCTCCATCTCGAACTCTTTCCAGCCAAGCACCGACTCCTCGACCAGCACTTCGCCGATCGGCGAGGCGTCGATGCCGCCGCGCACGATCTCCTCGAACTCGTCGGGATTGTAGGCGATGCCGCCGCCGGCGCCGCCAAGGGTGAAGGACGGGCGGATGATCAACGGCAGACCAATGCGCTGCATGACCTTCCGGGCCGTGTCGAGATCGCGGATGACAGCGCTGCTGGGCGTCGCGAGGCCGATCTTCTCCATGGCGTCGCGGAAAAGCTGCCGGTCCTCCGCCTTGGCGATGGCTTCCTGATTGGCGCCGATCAATTCCACGCCATGGCGCGCCAGCACGCCCGATTTGGCCAGCGCCAGCGCTGTATTCAGCGCGGTCTGTCCGCCCATGGTCGGCAACAGGGCGTCGGGCTTCTCGGCGATGATGATCTTCTCAACCATCTCCGGCGTGATCGGCTCGATATATGTGGCGTCGGCGAATTCCGGGTCGGTCATGATCGTCGCGGGGTTGGAGTTCACCAGGATGACCCGGTAACCCTCCTCCCGCAGCGCCTTGCACGCCTGGGCGCCGGAATAATCGAACTCGCAGGCCTGCCCGATGACGATCGGCCCGGCCCCGATGATGAGAATCGATGAGATGTCTGTGCGTTTAGGCATTGTCGTCGATCACGCTCATGAACCTGTCAAATAAATGCCGGCTGTCGTGCGGGCCGGGGGACGCTTCGGGGTGGTACTGGACCGAAAAGATCGGCCGGTCCTTGACGCGGAGGCCTTCGTTGGAGCCGTCGAACAAGCTGACATGGGTTTCGACGATGTCCGCGCCGAAGCTTGCGGGCTGGACCGCGAAGCCATGGTTCTGGCTGGTGATCTCGACCCGGCCTGTGTCCAGGTCCTTGACCGGCTGATTGGCGCCGCGATGGCCGATCGCCATCTTGGCCGTCTTCGCGCCGAGCGCTTGCGCCAGGAGCTGATGACCGAGGCAGATGCCGAAGATCGGCACGCCGGAACGAACCAGCGCCTGGAGGATCGGCGTCGCGTAACGGCCGGTCGCCGCGGGGTCGCCCGGACCGTTCGAGAGGAAGACCCCGTCGGGCTTCCGGGCCAGGATCGCCTCGGCCGACATCGTCGCGGGCACGACCTCAACCGCGTTACCGCGGCCGGCGAGATGGCGGAGAATATTGTGCTTCGCGCCGTAATCGATGGCGACGATCTTGCGCTTCGGCGCAGTCTGGCGGCCAAAGCCGGCGCCAAGCGCCCAGGGCGTCGTGTCCCAGGCATAGGGCGCGGCGCACGTGACCGACTTCGCGAGATCCATGCCCTCGAGGCCCGGCCATCCAGCCGCTTCCGCCGCCGCCCGGGCCAGATCGAGATTGCCGTCGGCCGCATGCACGATCACGCCGGTCGGCGCGCCGCCCGCGCGGATGCGCCGGGTCAGCCGGCGCGTGTCCAGACCGGCGAGGCCAATCAGGTTCATACGCTTCAGCCAGGGGTCGATGCTTTCGGCCGCGCGGAAGTTCGACGGCTCCGTCGGGTCCATCCGCATGATGACGCCCCGGGCGGCCGGGGTCGTCGTCTCCATGTCCTCGGCGTTCGCGCCGACGATGCCGATGTGGGGAAATGTGAAAGTCACGATCTGGCCGGCGAAGGACGGATCGGTCAGGGTTTCCTGGTAGCCCGACATCGCCGTGACGAAGCAGACTTCGCCGACCGCATGGCCTTCGGCGCCGAGGCCGATGCCCCGGAAGACCGCGCCATCCGACAGGACGAGCGCGCCGGTCGGTTCGCGTGCGGAATTGAACGGCGCCCCCGATCCTGGAGACGCCGCATTACCCGATTGATCGGTCATGCCTGGAAAAACCTCTTGGAACTGGGCAAGACGCCAGCCGGCCGCCGGGCGGCGGAACCGCTGGTCCCTTGCAAAACCGCTTGTACATAGGCAAATGAATGCCGCGCGTCAAGCGAGCACGATTTTGTGTTCTGTTGAAAAGTCAATGACTTAGTGACCTACGCCCTCGCGGCGAGGGGTCGCGGCAGCGATTGTAGCGCACGGCATCGGGAGAGCAGAGCATGCTCAGAGACGAGTTGAAGGAAGCCATGAAGGCGGCGATGAAAGAGCGTCGCCCGACCGAGCTGGCGACAATTCGCCTTATTTTGGCGGCAGTTAAGGACCGCGACATCGCGGCCCGCGAGCACGGGCAGCATGACGGCGTCGACGATAGCGCCATCCGCGATCTGCTGCAGAAGATGATCAAGCAGCGGGGCGAATCGATTTCAATGTACGAGCAAGGCGGGCGGCTGGAGCTGGCGGAAGCCGAGCAGGCCGAGATCGACGTCATCAAGACCTTCCTCCCCGCCCAGTTGACGGCCGAGGAGATCGAAGCGGCGGTCGAGGACGCAATTGCGGAAATCGGCGCGGCCGGCATCAAGGACATGGGCAAGGTCATGGCCGTGCTGCGGGAACGGCACGCTGCGACGCTGGACGTGCCGACCGCGGCTGCGATCGCCAAGCGGCGCCTGGGCGCCGGTTGATGCGGGAATAGCCCATGGCGACATTCCAGCCGGAATTTCTGGAAGACCTGAAAAGCCGCGCGTCGGTCAGCGATATCGTCGGCCGCAAGGTCAAGCTGATCAAGCGCGGCCGGGAATTCGTCGGGCTGTCGCCGTTCAACGCCGAGAAGTCGCCCTCCTTCACGGTCAACGACGCCAAAGGCTTCTACCATTGCTTCAGTTCCGGCGAGCATGGCGACGTCTTCTCGTTCCTGATGAAAACCGAAGGCCTGACATTTCCCGAAGCGGTCGAGGCGATCGCCAGCCAGGTCGGCATGGATGTCCCCAAGCCGACGCCCGACGACGCCCGGCGCATGGCGGAAGCCAAAGGCCTCCGGGAAGCCGTCGCCGCCGCCGGCAAATACTTTGAAAGCCAGTTGCGTATGCCGGCCGGCAAGCAGGCGATGGCTTATCTCAAGGGCCGCGGCCTCAGCGACGCCGCCATCCAGCGCTTCCGCCTGGGCTATGCGCCGGCGGACCGCATGGCGCTCCTGGCGGCGCTCCGCCATGAGGGCTTCAGCGACGACATCATGGTCGAAACCGGCCTCGCCCGGCGCGGCGACGACGGCCATGTCTTCGGCTATTTCAAGGACCGGGCGATCTTCACCATCGCCGACGCCCAGGGGCGGCCGATCGGGTTCGGCGCGCGGGCGCTCGGCGACGAACAGCCGAAGTATCTGAACTCGCCGGACGGTCCGTTGTTTCACAAGGGCGAAACCCTGTACGGCCTGGACCTCGCGCGCGAGCCTGCCCACAAAGCCGGCGAAATCATTGTCGTCGAAGGCTACATGGATGCGATCGCGCTGGCGGAAGCCGGCATGCCCAATGTGGTCGCGCCGCTCGGCACCGCCGTCACCGAGTCGCAGATCAAGCGCCTGTGGCGGATTGCCGCAGCGCCGACCCTCTGTCTCGACGGCGACGCCGCGGGCCGCCGCGCCGCCGGACGCGCCGCCTTGCGCGCCCTGCCGATCCTGGAGCCGGGCCGCACCCTGCGCTTCGCCCTGCTGGCCGGCGGGAAGGATCCGGACGACCTGATCCGGACCGAGGGGGCGGCGGCGCTGCGCGCGATCATCGAGCAGGCGTCGAGCCTGGTCGACGTCATCTGGCAGGATGCGCTGGCCGAAATCGACCCGAGCGCGCCCGAAGACCGGGCGGCGCTTGACACAAAATTGCATGCCCTGGCGCGCGAAATCGCCGATGCGACCGTCGCCCGCTACATCCGCGACGCTTTTCGGGAGCGGTTGCGCAGCGCCTTCGCGCCTGTCGCGCCGGCCTATACATCCGCCCGACGCTTCGAGCGGGGCGGCCGCGACCAGCGGCCCGTCGCGCCGATATTCGCCCGTCCCGGCCAGTCGGTCGCGGCGCACGGCGCCCTGATGCGCGAAGCCCGGGTTCTCTACGGCTGCATGTGCCGCCCGGAAATCGCCGAGCCCTTTCTGGAGCGCTTGGGCGTGCTGACGTTCAGCGATGGCGGCATGAACGCTCTCCGCCAGGGGCTGGTGGCCGCGCTCGTTGATAACCCTGCTATTGACGCGGACGGTCTGCACGCCACATTACTTGAACAGGGATACGGACAGACGATCCAACGCATGCATTTGCATGCATCAGTTCGTCGACGACCCACTGCCCTTCTGGGCGATTCCGCGGATGCGGCTGAGTGGCTTAACCATTCCATTGAGGCGACAGAACAACGCGACGCTGAGCAGAATATTCTGAAACGCGCTCGCGCCCTGACCGATGATGACGACCGGGCAATGGCTGCTGTCGACCTGGACGTTGCGGCGCGCGTCATACGACAGGATACCGGCGAGACGAGGTAAACGCATTTTAACCTTCACCCGGGCAGGGTGTGCTGGGGCCGACCATTTCGGTCGCCCGGCGACGATGTCCGGCGGGTTTAGAGAGTGAGACAGGCGACGATGGCAAAAGCGGCGACAAAAGCTCCGACGAAATCCTCCAGCGCACAAAGCAAGCGCGCCCGTACCGATAAGAAGACGACAAAGGGATCGGAAGAAGCGTCCGACCGCCTGCAGCTGGACGAAAGCGCCGCAGTCAAGAAGCTGCTGGCTGCTGCGAAAGAACGCGGATCCGTCACCTATGACGAGTTGAATGCCGCGCTGCCGCCGGACCAGGTGTCCTCCGAGCAGATCGAAGACGTGATGGCCGCCCTGTCGGAAATGGGCGTCAATGTCGTCGAGGCCGAAGAAGGCGACGACCCGGCCGAGCGGGCGTCGGACGATGACGCCGACATCGAGGACGATGAAAGCGGCTCAGCCAAACAGGTCGCCGGCAATATCGACGATGACGACATTGGCCGGACCGACGATCCGGTGCGCATGTACCTGCGCGAGATGGGCACGGTCGAACTGCTGTCCCGCGAAGGCGAAATCGCGATCGCCAAGCGCATCGAGGCCGGACGCGAGAAGATGATCGGCGGGTTGATGGAGAACCCGTTGACCACGCTCGCGCTGCTGGACTGGAAGGAAGCGCTGAAAGACGGCGGCATTCTGCTGCGCGATATTCTCGATCTCGACGCCTCCATGGGCATGGCGCCGGATGCGAATGAAGTCGATCCCGTAACCGCGCCTGCCGCAAACGACGACGGCGCGCCCGTGCCCGGCGTCAAGGCGAAAACGGACGACGACGATGGCGAAAGCGAGAGCGACGACGACGACGACGACGATGACGACAACGAAGCCGTCAGCTTGTCGCTCGCGGCCATGGAACGCGCGCTCCTGCCCCAGACGGAAGAAACCTTCGCCAATGTCGCGCGCGTCCATAAGCGCCTGGAGAAGATCCGCCGCACGCGCATGGACCTGCTCGAGGCCGGCGAAGAGCTCGACCCCGCCCAGGAAAAGCGCTTCGCCAAGACCGCCAAGGAATTGCAGGATGTGCTCTCAACCATCCGCCTGAACAACCAGCGCATCGAACAGCTGGTCGAGCAGCTCTATGATCTGAACCGCGAAGCCATCGCCCTGGAAGGCCAGGTGCTGCGTCTCGCGCTCGCATCCGGGGTCAAGCGCGACAAGTTTATCGCCGAATGGCGCGACCGCGAGACCGACCCGAAGTGGTTCCGCTCGATCAGCCAGAAGCCTGAGTGGAAGAAGTTCTGCAAGAACCACCAGGACGAAGTGAAGGAAATCCGCGCCGGGCTTTGGGAAATCTGCCGGAAAGTGCAGCTTCCCTACAACGAATTTCGCAATGTCGTGATCGTCGTGCAACAGGGCGAGCGCGAAGCCGCCCGCGCCAAGAAGGAAATGGTCGAAGCCAATCTGCGCCTCGTCATTTCCATCGCGAAGAAGTACACGAACCGCGGCTTGCAGTTCCTGGATCTGATCCAGGAAGGCAATATCGGCCTGATGAAAGCCGTCGATAAGTTCGAGTATCGCCGCGGCTACAAATTCTCCACCTACGCGACCTGGTGGATCCGGCAGGCGATCACCCGCTCGATCGCCGATCAGGCGCGGACCATCCGCATCCCGGTCCACATGATCGAGACCATCAACAAGCTGGTGCGCACCAGCCGCCAGATGCTCCATGAAATCGGCCGCGAGCCGGTGCCGGAAGAATTGGCCGTCAAGCTTGGCATGCCGCTGGAGAAAGTGCGCAAGGTCCTGAAGATCGCCAAGGAGCCGATCAGCCTTGAAACGCCGATCGGCGACGAGGAAGACAGCCATCTCGGCGATTTTATCGAAGACAAGAACGCGATCCAGCCGATCGACAGCGCGATCCTCTCGAATTTGCGCGAATCGACGACCCGCGTGCTCTCAACCCTGACGCCGCGGGAGGAGCGCGTGCTGCGCATGCGCTTCGGCATCGGCATGAATACCGACCACACCCTGGAAGAGGTCGGCCAGCAGTTCTCCGTGACCCGCGAGCGTATCCGGCAAATCGAAGCCAAGGCGCTCAGGAAACTGAAGCACCCGAGCCGCAGCCGCAAGCTCCGCAGCTTCCTCGACACCTGACCGTACGACCGAGTTCTGGTCGATCAAGGACCGCGCGCTCAAATGAGCGCGCGGTCCTTGCGTTAAATGGGTTGGCGGAAAGCCTGCAAGCGGGTTGCCTTCCCGCGCCGGTTTCGCCATAGTCCGGCCTCGGTTTTTGGGGCGTAGCCAAGCGGTAAGGCAACGGGTTTTGATCCCGTCATTCCCTGGTTCGATTCCAGGCGCCCCAGCCAGCCTTCGCCCTAACGGGCCTCGAATGAGCAAGCCGGGCGAGGCGCCCGCCCTAGATCAAAGCAGTCTTAGGCGGAAACGCCTAAGACTGGATAATTTGATCGCTATCAATAAGGTAGAGCATGGACCGCGCGTCCACTTGGACGCGCCATGCCCTAGCTTCAGCGCTTACTGCGCCGCCGCCGTCGCGGCCGCCGGCTTCCGGACCAGGGTCTCGTAATCGGTCAGGAGCGCTTCGGTGATCTTCGCGGGCTTGAAGCGGTGCTGGTCGATCTCGCCGACCGGCGTCACCTCGGCGGCGGTTCCGGTCACGAAGCATTCGGTAAAGTCGCCAAGCTCCTCCGGTTTGATATGCCGTTCCACCACCTGAATGCCGCGCGCCTTCGCAAGCTGCATGACGGTCTGCCGGGTAATTCCGTTCAGGAAACAGTCAGGCGTCGGCGTGTGCATCACCCCATCCTTGATCAGGAAGATGTTCGCGCCCGTACCTTCCGAGACAAAGCCCCGCCAATCCAGCATCAGAGCATCCTGATAGCCTTCGGCTTCGACCGCATGCTTGGAGAGCGTGCAGATCATGTACAGGCCGGCGGCCTTGCTTTCGACCGGCGCCGACAAGGGATCGGGACGGCGCCAGGGGCCGGTTTTCATGCGAATGCCGATCTTGCGCATTTCCGGCGAGAAGTAGGACGGCCACTCCCAGGCGGCGATGCCGACATGGATCTTGGACGCCTGGGCCGAAACCCCCATCATCTCCGCCCCGCGCCAGGCGAAGGCGCGGACATAGCCGTCGATGATGTTGTTCGCCCGCAGAACGTCATACTTCGCCGCCTCGATAGCGTCGATGCTGAACGGCAGCTTGAAGTTCAGAATGCGCGCTGAGTTATGCAGCCGCGCCGAATGCTCCCGGCTTTTGAAGATCGTACCGCCATAGGACCGTTCGCCCTCGAAAACCGTACTGGCATAATGCAGGCCATGGGTCAGGACATGCAGCTTCGCGTCCCGCCAGGGGATCATCCGGCCATCGAGCCAGATCGCGCCGTCGCGATCGTCAAAGGGCAGCATTGCATCGGCCATCGCACTCATCCTCAACCCAAGTTTCGCCACATCCGGCGATGATAATCGACGCCCAGCATATCAAGCACGCGCTTCTGCGCAATCATCCACGTGTTTTCCACTGAAAGGTCTTGACCCCGAGGCCCTATATGGTGGCTTAATAGCGCCGTAACATACTAGATATGCGCCCCCTATGGGCGCTATTGGGCGCCCCTAGGGGTCGCGCCCCGATTGGGAGCAAAAATCGACATGAGCTGGACGCCAGAACGTATCGGAAAACTCGAAAAGTTGTGGGCGGAGGGCTTGAGCACGGCCGAAATCGGCCGCCGCATCGGCGTTTCAAAGAACGCCGTGGTCGGCAAGGCGCATCGCCTGGGCCTGCCCGGTCGGCAGTCGCCGATTGAGTCCAAGCGGTTGAAGCAGACGCCGCGCGCCGCCGCGCCGGAGGCTCAGCCCAAGGAAGCCGTGGCCCAGAAGGCGAAGCCTGAAGCGCCGAAGAAGCCCGACGCCAAGCCGGCCGTCGCCGCGGAACCGCCGCGCAAGGCGGCGGCGCGCGCCGCCGCCCCGAAGCAAGCCGCCAAGAAGCATAGCGGCCCGTCCTGCCAATGGCCGTTCGGGGACCCGCGGTTGCCGGGCTTCCATTTCTGCGGCGCGCCTGCGGTAAGCGGCAAGCCCTATTGCGGCGAGCACTGCGCCGCCGCGTATAACCGGGTCTCTTCGAGCCAGGCCGAGGCCCGCGCCAACCAGGCGGTCGCCGCCGCCTGACTCTACAGGCTGGAAAGCAAGCATGGCGCGCTCCGGTGAGCGCGCCATGTTCTAAAGCGCGGCCTGCGCCAGGAACATGAGGCCGGCCGCCGTCAGGCCCGCGCCGGCCCATTGCCGGGTCCGCGCCCAGGCCGGCGCATCCAGCAGAAGCCGCGCCGCCATTGCCGCCGCAACGGCAATGCCGAACTGGGTCAAGCTGAAGGCCGCCAGATAGGCCGTGACGACCCCCTGCTCCGCTCCAATGATCGCCTCCGCGTAGGCATAGCCGTGGAAGACGCCAGCGAGGGCGAAGGCCGCGATGACCCACGCCCCGCCGACCTTTACGCCGACGAAGATCGCGGCGCCCGCCAGCACGACCGAAAGCGCGATCAGCGCTTCGGCGCCGGGCAGGCTGACTGCGCCCAGATGCAGGCCGGCGCCCGCGAGCGCGCCCGCGATCAGACCGAGCGGCGCGACCAGCGGCCTGGCGATCATGCCCGCCAGAATGCCGGCCGCGACGATGAAGGCGAAGTGGTCGAGGCCGATGATCGGATGCCCGACGCCGGACAGCAGCCCATGCAGCAAGGTCGTCGGCAGGGCGCCGTCCATGGGATGATGCGCCGCCACAGGCGACGCGGCGACGATGATAAGGACTGCAAGCGAGACTACGCGCATGGCTGCTGGCTCCCGAGAAAACACGATCGACGTCGGGCGACGCCTGACAGGCGCCATCGTCGGCCGTCAGGCGCCTTTGGTCAACGTCCGGCCGCGCCGCCGTCGATGGTGATGACTGTGCCCGTGATCATCTGCGCCCTTGGCGAGGCAAGGAACACCACGAGATCTGCGACATCTTCCGCGCGCGACGGCGGCGGATCGGTCGGCATGCACTCCTGCCACCGTTCCGGGTCGCCATATTGTTCCTTGGCCGTGCCGCGCAGCATGGTCTCCATCCGGTCGGTGACCGTCAGGCCGGGATTGCAGGCGACGACGCGCACATTGTCGCGCAGCGACGTCGAGCCCATCGCTTTCGTGAACGCCATCAGCGAGGCGTTGCCGGCCGACCCGGCGACATAGCCCGGATTGGGCTTCTGCCCCGCCGTCCCGATCACGTTGACGATCACGCCATGGCCCCGCGCCCGCATGTTGCCATAGGCGGCGCGGGTCATGTTCACATAGCCGAACACCTTCAAGTCCCAAGCGGCGCGCCAGCGCTCCTCCTGGACATCGTCGAGCGATCCGGCCGGGATGGCGCCGGCATTGTTCACCAGAATATCGATGTCGGTGAATTCCGCGATCAGCGCCCGGGCGGCGTCGCCGCTGGAGAGATCGACAGCGCGCCACTGGGCCTCGACGCCGGTTTCCTGCTTGATCGATTTCGCCGCGCGCTCCAGGTCCGCCGCGGTTCTGGAGACGATGATCGGCAGCGCGCCTTCCGCCGCCAAGGCTTTTGCGGCCGCGAGGCCGATCCCCTTCGAAGCGCCCGTCACCAACGCCTTCTTGCCTGATATGCCCATATCCATGTCGCGCGCTCCCTGCTTTGGACCTTGATTTTCGATCTTGTAGTCCGCGATCGCCCGAAGCTCAGTCGCCCGGCGTCCCGATAACGCCGGCGCTTCGGAAATTCTCGATCTCGGTCGTGCTGTACCCTGCCTCGCCCAGGATTGCCACGCTGTCCTGGCCGAGCGCCGGCGCCGGTCGGGGCGCAAGGGCGGGCGTGCGGCTGAACCGCGCCGCCGGCCGCGCCTGACGAATCCGCCCGAGCCCTGGCTGGTCGATTTCGACGATTGCATCGTTGGCCCGCACCTGCGGATCGTCAAGCGCCTCCGAGCGGCGCAGGACCGGCATGCAGGGCACGTCATTGGCCTCCAGCGCCTGGACGAGCGCCGCCGTCGACCGGCCGCCGAGCGCCGCCTCGACGCCTTCCAAGCGCGCCTGCCGGTTGGCGGAGCGGGCGGCGTTCGTCGCGAAGCGCGGATCGTCGATCCATTCCGGCCGCTCCAGCGCCAGACACAAACCCCGCCATTCCGCATTGGAGACAGCGCCGAGCGTGATGTAGCCGTCCGCCGTCTGAAAAATCATGTCGTGCGGCGAAGTCGGCGCCACTTGCCGGCCGTCTGCGATGACAGTGAACGGCGCATAGCCTTCCGGCCACAGGTACGCGAGCATCGCATCCAGCATCGAAACCTCGACATGCTGGCCCTGGCCGTCACGGCTGCGCGCCAGGAGCGCCGCCGTCACCGCCTGGGCCGCATAGATCGCGGTCGTCTTGTCGGCGACGATGGTCCGGATCATGCGCGGCCGCCCCGTCGCAGGGTCCGCCTGGATATCCGCGAAGCCAGAGAGCGCCTGGATGATCGGATCGTAGACCCGCTTGCCGGCATAAGGCCCTGTCGGCCCGACGCCGCTGATCGAGAGGTAGACCAGCCCCGGATGGCGCGCCGCCGCCGCGTCATAGCCGAAGCCCAACCGGTCGACGGCGCCGGGGCGGAAGTTCTGGGCGAAAACGTCCGCGCCTTCGATCAGCCGCCAGAGGATCGCCTGGCCCGCCGTCTGCTTCAGGTCGAGCGCCAGACTGCGCTTGCCGCGATTGACCGAGACGAAGCCCGGCGCGAAACCGGGAGACTGGGCGCGCGGCTGCCGGGTGATGTCGCCGCCAAGCGCCTCGACCTTGATGACGTCCGCCCCCTGATCGGCCAGGATCGCGGTCGCCGCCGGGCCGGAGATGACGCTGCACAGATCGATGACGCGCAGGCCTTGAAGCGGTCCGGTCATTGCGGTTGGTTCGCCTGGAGCGCGAGCGCGGTCGACGGCTCCGCATCGACGCGCGCCCGGTATTCGGCAAAGAGCTGCGGCAATTCCAGATCGTAGCGCTGCGACCAGTCGAGACAGGTCGTCATCAGGATATCGACGCCGGAAAAGTCATCGCCCAGAAGGAAGCGGCGGCCATCGCCGAGCGCCGGCGCGGCGGCGCCGATCATCCGGGTGAAATAAGCGCGGGCGACGGCGGACGCATCGGGCGCGGGCCCGTAAATCTCTGGCAGGCCTTCATGGCGCCGGAGGACGTAGAGCGCGGTCGCATCGAGCTCCATCGAGATGAACGACATCCATTCGAAATACCGGCCGCGCGCTTCCAGATCGACCGGGATCAGCCGCCGGCCGGGCGCGCCATAGCGCTCCCCCAGATAGGCTATGATCGCCGCACTTTCGGTCAGGGTATAAGCGCCGTCCTGCAAGGTCGGCACCTTGCCGCGCGGATTGACCGCCTGATATTCCGCCTCCGCCATCGCTGGCGTGCGCGTCCGGATCGGCCGGGTCTCGTAGTCGAGCTTGAGGAACTGCAACGCCCAGTGCGCCCGGAGCGTCCGGCTCGTCCCAACGCCCCACAGCACGATGCCCGACATCACCACGGCTCCACAAACGGACGGATGTCCATCTCGAAGGTCCAGGCGTCCCGCCTCTGCTCCACGAGCATCCAGTAGGCTTCGGCGATCGAGGCAAGGTTCATCAAGCTGTCGGGCGCGAACTGGACGTCCGCGCCGGCATTGGCGGCGCGGCGGCGGGCATGGATCGCCGGGCTGTCGACGCCGCCGTCGATCACCAGATGCGCCACATGCACGCCCTTGGGCCCCAACTCCCGCGCCATCGACTGGGCGACGGCGCGCAGACCCGCCTTGGCGCTGGCGAACGCCGCGAAGCCGCTGCCGCCGCGCATGCTGGCCGTGGCGCCCGTGAACAGCAGCGTTCCCTGCCCGCGCGGGACCATGTAGCGCGCGGCCTCGCGCCCGGTCAGGAACCCGCCAAGGCAGCCCAGACGCCAGACCTTCTCGAAGATTTCGGCGCTGGTCTCGGCGATCGGGCTCTTCATGTTGGCGCCGGCGTTATAGAGGCAGACCTCGACCGGCCCCATTTCGGCTTCGACGGTGCGAAACAGGTCCTGGATCGAAGCTTCGTCGCGAGCGTCCGCCGAAAAGGCGCGCGCCGCGCCGCCGCCGGCTTCTATGTCCCGGACCAGCGCCGCCGACTTGGCGCCGTCCCGCCGGGCCAGCGCCACCGCATAGCCGCCAGCCGCGAACCTGCGCGCGAACGCCGCCCCAATCGCATCGCCGGCGCCGACGCCCAGCGCGACTTTCTGTTTCTCATCCTGCATGGCCGACATGGTGCAGCCCTCCGCGTCCGGCTGCAAGCGGCGCGGCCCGCCGCACGCAATCAGGGACCATTGGCGCGCTTCCTGGCCCCGGCTAGAGTCGGCGTCGATCGATTGGATCGCCCAAACAAGGATTCCCGCCATGATCTACGAATTGCGCATTTACCACGCCATGCCCGGCAAGATGCCGGACCTCCTGAAGCGCTTCGACACCATCACCCTCGGCATCTGGGAGCGTCACGGCATCCGTCAGGCCGGCTTCTGGACCGTCCTCGTCGGCGAGTCGAACCAGGACCTGTATTACCTGCTCGCCTGGGACTCGATGGCCGAGCGGGAAACGAAATGGAACGCCTTCCAGGCCGACCCGGAATGGCTATCGAAGCGGGCCGAGACGGAAAAGAACGGCGCGCTGATTTCCGGTTACGCGAATTCGTTCCTGCAGCCGACGAAGTTCAGCAGCGTTCAGTAAGATTTACGAAGCACTTTACTCTTAAGCCGGATGAATATTCGCCGAATGCCGGGGCTTCTGGTTTTCTGTCGCCTTCGTGACGCAAGCACCAGAGGCCTCGGCAATGAGTGACGATCTTACGGTTTGGCGCGCTATAGACGGCGTCGGCGATCATCCGACGGACCCGACCTGGGGCGCCGCCGGCTCGGCGGTTATCCGCCTGACGCCGGCCGATCCGGACGCTTATGACGGCCTCGGCGGCGGCGACCGGCCCGGCGCTCGCGATATCTCCAATGCCCTGGTCAAACAGCCCGGCGAAAGCCAGACGCCCCAGGCCCACAGCGATTTCCTCTGGTCCTGGGGCCAGTTCCTCGATCATGACCTCAGCCTGACGCCCGATGCCGGCGTCGCCGCGCCGATCCCGGTCAGCGCCGGCGACCCAGAGTTCGATCCGATGGGAACCGGAACGGCGACCATCGGCTTCCACCGGTCCGTGCCGATGGCGACGGGCGAGACCGAGGGCGTCAACGACTATGCGAACGTCATCACCGCCTATATCGACGCCTCGATGGTCTATGGCTCGACCCCGGACCAGGCCGACGCCGTGCGCGGCGAAGGCCCGCTGCTGTTCGTCAGCGAGGACGGATTCATGCCCAAGGGCGACGACGGCCAGTATCTGGGCGGCGACGTGCGCGCTGGCGAAAATGTCGGCCTGACCTCGCTCCACACGCTCTTCGTCCGTGAGCACAACCGGATCGTCGAAGCGCTGCAGGAACGGGACCCGGACTTGAGCGACGATGCCCTATTCGTGCTCGCCCGCCGCGTCGTCGAAGCCGAAGTCCAGGAAATCACCTATGACGCCTTCCTGCCCAAGATCCTGGGCGAGGGCGCCGTCGGCGACTACCAGGGCTTTGACGCGAGCGTCGATCCAAGCATCGCCATCGAATTCTCCACGGCCGCCTTCCGCTTCGGCCACACATTGTTGTCGCCGAACCTGCAGCGGCTCGCCGAGGACGGGACCGACGCAGCATCCGCGCTGGCGCTCCGCGACGCCTTCTTCAATCCGTCGGCCCTGGTCGACGGCGGCGGCATCGATACGGTCCTGCGCGGTCTCGCGGACGGGACAGCGCAAGCGCTCGACCCCTATATCGTGGAGGATGTCCGGTCATTTCTGTTCGGCCCGCCCGGCGCCGGCGGCTTCGACCTTGCAGCCCTGAATATCCAGCGCGGCCGCGATCATGGCCTTCCGACCTATAACGAAATGCGCGCGGCGCTTGGCCTCGATCCCAAGACCAGCTTCGCGGACATTTCCTCGAACCCGGATATCGCCGCCCGGCTTGAAGCCGCTTACGGTGATGTCGATCTGATCGACGCCTGGACCGGCGGCCTTGCCGAGGACGCCTTTGGCGGCGGCCTGGTCGGCGAACTCTTCCACGTCATCATCCGCGACCAGTTCATCGCGGTTCGCGCGGGCGATGCCCATTGGCATGAAGCCAACCCATTGCCCGAAATCGCAGCCGACCTGAAGCTTGGCACGCTCGCCGAGATCATCATGGCGAACACGGACATCGGCGACATCCAGGCTGACGTTTTCCTGGCTTACGACCGCCAGGGCGGCGGCGGCGGCGACGATCGCCTGACCGGCGGCGGCGAGCGCGATCTGCTGCTCGGCCTGGACGGCGACGACCGCCTGTTCGGCCTGGACGGCGACGACCAGCTTGAAGGCGGGCGCGGCGACGACCGCATGCATGGCGGCGACGGCGACGATCTGGCGCTTGGCGACGTGGGCGACGACCGCATGCATGGCGGCGACGGCGACGACTCCTTGTTCGGCGAAGCCGGCGACGACCGCATCGATGGCGGCGACGGCGACGACTGGATCGAAGGCGGCCACGGCGACGATCGCCTGGCTGGCGGCGACGGCGACGATGGCATGCTCGGCGGCGACGGCGACGACCGCATCGACGGCGGCGCCGGCCATGATGAACTTTGGGGCGGCGCGGGCGACGATCGGCTGGTCGGCGGCGCCGGGGGCGATACGCTGCTCGGCGGCGACGGCGACGACGTGCTCTTTGGCAATGGCGGCGCGGATGTGCTGAACGGCGGCGCCGGGGACGATCTGCTGATCGGCGGCCGGGGCGCGGACACGTTTGTCTTCGCCGGCAGCTTCGGCGACGACCGCATCCGCGATTTCAGCGCGGCCGATAGCCTGGTCTTCGAAGGCTTCGATCAAGCCGACGCCCTGGTCAGCGGCGGCCGCTCGACGATCATCACCTTCGACGGCTTCGGCTCGGTCACCCTGATCGGCGTCCATGTCGACGCCATCGACCTGAACGACTTCAGCTTCAGCTAAATCAAACTATCCAATGTTGGGCGTTTCCGCCGAAGATTGGATTGGTCTAAGGCTGGTTTGATCTAGCTGTGCTGGCTTTGCTTGAACGCGGCGGCCTGAT
>CALAHN010000045.1 GCA_937891825.1 uncultured Alphaproteobacteria bacterium | reverse complement strand
TGGGTGACCCTACCGCCGCTCCCGCCGCTCGCCCCGCAAGCGGATGAAGCCCTAAGCGCGCGGGCAGTATCCAATTAACTTAACCGGCCGGAAACTACGCATCGACCATAATCCTCGAATACAGGGATCGCAGACGACGCCCTTCGGCGAGCGGTGCGATCCCGGCAGTCATACCCAGAGGAGGGGTGGTCATGCGCGCTTGGCGCCAGCAAGCCAACTGTCTGATCGCGCGGTTCGGCCGCTCGACCGACGGCTCTACCGCCGCGGAGTTCGCCATCGCCGCAACGGTGGCGGTTGCGATCATCTTCGCGGTGATCGATGTCGGCCGGGCATTCATCGTCAACGGCTTGCTCAGCGATTCGATCCGATCGATCTCACGGGAAAACCGCGTGCGCGAAACGCCGTATTCCGGGGTCGAATTCTCCACCCATGCGCTGGCGACGATCGCCGCGCGGGCATCGGGCTTTCTGACGCCCGCCGACGTCACGGTCGTGACCACGGTCTACGATAACTTCCAGGATCTCGCGAACGGCCAGACCGCTGGCGGCGCGCCGCCCGGCGGACGTCCGGATCAGATCGTCAAATACCGTCTGACCTACGACATGGACTACTACACGCCTTTTGTCGGCATGCTGATGGACAGCGTCCAGTTCAATCACGTGGCCGAAATCATCGTCTACAATGAACCGGAGACGGAGTCATGATCGCCCTCGCGCGGATCCTCGCCCGCTTCTGTCGCGCGCGGGATGGCAATGTCGTGGTTGAAACCGCGCTTGCGACGCCGTTCATTCTGCTGGCCCTGTTCGGGGCGATCGACATCGTGCGCTATCTGCAAGTGCAGGAAGGCGTCGTGCGGGCGGCCAACACCACCGCGGACGCGATCGCCCGCCAGAACGGCGTCACCGACACCCAAGTGTTCTCCTTCCTCGGACATGCCGCCGATACGATCAACCCGGGCGCCACGGGCGGCACGGCGATCATCACCGTCGCGTCGGTCCACAAGCCAGGCACGGACGCGGCGACGGTCGCATGGCGGCGGGATAAAACCGGCGCAGACGGCTATACGGGCGCTTGCCAGCAGGTGGGCAATACCGGCGAGACCGCCGTCCTGCCGAACGGCTTCACCATCGGGTCCGACGAAACGGTGATCGTCGCCGAGGCTTGCTACACCTTCGTGCCGGCATTCTTCGTCTCCCGCGCCGTCTTCAATCTGGATTTTATCGACCTGGACATCTACGGCCGCTCGATCTTCGCGGCGCGGTTCGGCTCGCTGAACATCATTCAACCCTAACGGAAGGCGATTTCATCATGCGCATACTTGACCGCATCGTCGTCGCCGCAGCTCGGTTCACGACGGACACGCGCGGCTCGGTCGCCATCATCTACGCGGCGGCCGGCCTTCCGATCATCGGCTTCATGGCGCTCGCCGTCGACGGCGCCCGCGCCCATATCCTGCGCTCGCAATTGCACTATGCGGTCGATTCCGCCGCAATTGCGATCGGCAAGGAAATGAAGTCCATGAGCGACGCCGAACTGCTGGCGCTCGCGGAGAAGTATATCAAGGCGAACGTCTCGCCGTCGCTACTCGGCCTGACCGGCGATTTCGGCGCCGGCGACCTGACGATCGCCCTGTTCGATGGACCGACCGACGACCTGAAGGAAATTCGCGCGACCGCCAAGCTGCGTACGACCATGCTCGGCATGGTCGACGGCGAAGCGACGGTGGATCTGCAGAAATCCGCCATGGTCCGGCGCGAAATCAAAGGCCTCGAACTGGCGCTCGCGTTGGACGTCACCGGCTCGATGGAATGGGCGAGCGGCACGCCTGGCATGAACCGCATTGAAGCCCTGAAAGCTTCGGCGACCGATCTGCTGGACATCATCTTCGATGACAAGGCGACCCATCCCAAGGTCTGGATATCGGTGGCGCCCTTCACCCGCAGCGTCCAGGCGCAGACCAACCCGAACTGGATCAAAACAGGCGGCCTGATCCCCCCGCTCCCGCAACCGTATCCGAACGAAGTTTTCACCTGGAACCCGCATCCGAACTTCGCGGGCGGCGACGCTTTCTGCTACGGCGCCCGCGGGACCCAGGCGCTCGCGGAAGGCGACACGCCGCCGAGCAGCGAGGCCAACAAATTCCCTTCATGGTACGAATATGAATGGACCTACAAGGGCTACCATGGGTCGAAGTACCACTATGATGTGAAGGCGACCAACGGCTATCTCTGTCCGGCCGCCCAGCATACAGTGCTGCCGCTGACCAACAACCGCGCCGCCATTCAGAACCACATCGACGCCCTTGTGCCCCACGGCGGCACGGCGACGGACCGGGGCGCCGTATGGGGCTGGCGCACGATCTCCCCGAAATGGCGCGGTTACTGGAATGTCAGCGACGCGAGCCATCCGCTCGATACCGATGCGCCGCTGAACACCAAGGTCGTCGTGCTGATGACCGACGGCGCGAATAGCTATACCAGCACATCCAATCCGGCGCTTACCCGTATCTGCAACAATATCAAGGCCCAGGGCATTACGTTGGTGTCGGTGAACTTCGCGATGCCGGAAAATCTCTACTCGCTCTACGAAAGCTGCGCGTCCTCGCCGGACCTGTTCTTCCCGGCGGTCACCGGCGATCAGTTGCGGAATACATTCCGGGCGATCGCCTTGCAGCTCAGCGTTCTTCGGCTGGTCAAGTAGCGGACGGATTGCCGGTCAGCTTGCGCGCCAGATCGCCCGACAACAGCGCCGACATCGAAAGGCGCATGGCGGGGCGATTGGCGAGCACGCGCCGGAGCTTCGGCACGGGAAACGCGAGGCAGCGCATGGGCGTGGCCGCGACCGCCCGCGCGGTCGTCGGCCGGTCCTGCATGAAGCTGATCTCGCCAAGCGCCCCGCCTGGCCCGACGGCCGCGATGACGGCGCCGTCCCGCTCGATCCTGGCCTCGCCGTCAATCACGATAAACAGCCGCGGCGCGATCTGCCCTTGCTCCAGTAGCACCTCGCCCGGCGCGAAGGCGCTGCGGTCGGCCGCGTTCAGCAGGCGCATGAATTCGATCGGCTCGAAGCCGCGAAACACCGTCGCGTAGAGTTCCTGCTCCTCTTCGGTGAACTTGACCTGGCGCCGCTCGGCGACAATTTCGACGATCCGCCAGACATGGATCGCGAGGAACACGCCAAGCCAGAAGATCACCAGCCAAAGCGGCCCGCCCGGCACCAGATAGTTATGACGCCGAACAGGCCAGAGGCGACGCCAAGCGCTCGGAGCAGCAGCATGTCCCGCATCGCCAGCGACACGGCCGTCAGGCCGAACGACAGGTGGCCCATGATGCTGAGAAACGTCAGTTGGCTCGCAAGGACCTCCCAGAAGGACATCGCTCTATCCAGACCTGCGGAAGGGCGACAAGTCCTCGAGGAATGCGATTTCCTCGCCGACCGCCCTCCGTTCCCGCTTCAGGAAGTCATCGACGGCGCGGCGGAAGTTCGGGTCCGGGATATAGTGGATGCTATAGGTCTCGACCGGGAGATAACCCCGCTGGATCTTGTGCTGCCCCTGGGCGCCCGCCTCGACGCGGGCCACGCCGCGCTCGATCGCGAAGTCGATGGCCTTGTAATAACAGGTCTCGAAATGCAGATGCTTGAAATTGGCGGCGCAGCCCCAGTTCCGGCCATAGAGCGTATCGTCGCCGATTAAATTGAGGGCCCCGGCGACCCAGCGGCCCTCATGCTCCGCCATCACCAACGCCACCCGGTCCGACATGCGTTCATGCAGGTAGGAGAAGAACGGCCGCTTCAGATAGTCCCAGCCCCATTTTCGGTCCGTCGTATTCCGGTAGAAGCCGTAGAAGGCGTCCCAGTGCGCGGCGGTCAGGTCGCTGCCTGTCAGCACATGCATCGTGACGCCCTGGGCCGCGACAGCCTCCCGTTCCTTGCGAATGTTCTTGCGCTTCCGGCTGGATAGCGCGTCCAGAAAGTCCTGGAAACTTTTGTAGCCGGCGTTCACCCAGTGATACTGCTGGCCGGCGCGTTGCAGGAAGCCATAGTCCGCCGCCCGCTCCCACTCGCCGCGGGTCAGGAAATTGACATGCAGGGTCGAGACCTTCGATTGCCGGACGAGCGCGATCATGGCCTCAGCGAGGGCGGCCTCATAGGTCGGGCGATCGAGGTCAGGGCGGACCAGGAAGCGTTCGCCGGTCACCGGCGTGAAGGGCACGGCGGACAAGAGCTTCGGATAATAGCTGCCGCCGGCGCGCTCCCAGGCCTGCGCCCAGCCATGATCGAAGACATATTCCCCCTGGGAATGGCCTTTCAGGTACAACGGCGCCGCCGCCGCCAGGCGGCCGTCGGCGTCATAGGCGGCGAGATGGCGGGGCAGCCAGCCTTCTTCAGCCGAAACCGACAAACTCTGCTCCAGCGCGTCCAGAAAATCATGGGACAGAAATGGGTTCGCCTTTCCGGCGCAGGCGTCCCAAGCCGAGCGGGAGATCTCAGCGATCCGCTCGACGACCCGAACTTCAATCTCGGCGTCTGGCGACGGCATCGGCCCGTCAGGCGATCTCAAAGATCGCGTCGACTTCGACCGAGAAGTTGAACGGCAGATTGGGCGCGCCGACGGCGAAGCGCGCATGGGCGCCGGCCTCGCCGAACACTTCGGCCATCAGGTCGGACGCGCCATTGATCACCGCCGGCATCTGATCGAAGTCCTGCGAGCAGTTCACGAAGCCGCCAAGCTTCACGCAGCGCTTCACCCGGTCCAAATCGCCGCCGAGCGCCGCATTGAGCTGCGCCAGGATCGCCAGGCCGCAGGCCCGCGCGGCCTTCTGGGCGACAGCGACGTCAACCTCGACGCCGACCTTGCCGATATATTTCTCATCGCCGGCGGCCGACACCTGCCCCGAGATGAACACAAGATTGCCCGTGACCACATAGGGCACATAGTTGGCGACCGGCTTCGGCGCCGGCGGCAAAGTCACCCCAAGCGATTTCAGGCGTTCATTGATCTTGCCGCTCATGGCTCCAAATCCCTTTGTCCAGCGTGACGGTATGGCGTCTTTCGGGGCCTTGGCCCATCGGATAAGAACCTAGATCAAACCACTCTTAGGCGGAACTGCCTGAGAGCGGATAATTTGATCCAAACGAGTACGCCATGCACGGGTGGCGGCCAGACCTGTGTGGCCGCCGGGGGACAGACGCTGGATATCTTTGGGTTTTCGCCGTTCGACGGCACGCTGGCCTGGGCCGTGGCGCTTGTGGCGCTCGCGCATTTCGCGGGCTTTCTGATCCGGGGCGCATTCGGCTTTGGGTCGAACCTGCCGATCATCATCCTGACGACCTGGGCGCTTGGCCCACATCACGCCATAATCCTCGTCATCCTGACGGCGACCTTCGCCCAGGCGCATCTGTTTCCCCAGGGCTTCAAGCGCGCCGACTGGGGGCTGGCCCGCCGACTTACGGTCGGCGTTTATGTCGGGATCGGGCTTGGGACCTATGTCTTCGCCTCGCTCAAGGCGGAAGCACTGGCGCCGATCCTCGGCGCGCTGGTCATCCTGATCGTTCTGATGGACCGCTTCGACGCGATTGGCCGCCTCGGCCGCGTCGTCGATCTCAGCGGGCGGGCGCTGGTCGCCGGACTTTCGGTCGTCTCGGGCTTCGTCGGCACGGTTTCCGGCGGCGGCGGCATCTACTTCCTGGCGCCGTTCCTGCGGCATATGTGCCCGACGCCGGTCGGATTTCGCTCAACCAGCTTGGTGGTGTCGGGCATATTCATGCTGGGCCGGGCCTTGTTCGTGCTGATCGCCGGCATGATCGACCTAGAAACCGTCATCGAAGCTCTGCTGTTAATGCCTGTGGTCCTGCTCGGCGGCTGGATCGGCGGGCGCTGGTTCCGCAAGGCCGACGCCGCCCGCTTCTTCCGGGGCCTCAGCTTGATGCTGCTCGCCGGCGCCGTTTCGTTGATCGTCAAGAGCCTGCTGTGATCGCCGCTTCCACGTCGGGCAGCCGGTCCTTGCCGAAATAAAGCGCGTCGCCGACGAAAAAGCTCGGCGAACCGAAGACGCCGCGCGCGACCGACGCTTCGGTATTGGCGAACAGGCGGGCCTTCGCCTCGGTTGCTTGGGCGCGCTCCATCAGGGCCGCCGGCAGGCCAGAGGCCGCGAGCGCAGCTGCGATGACGCCTGGCTCGTCCATTTTCTTCGGATCGGCCCACATATGGCGGAACACGGCGTCCACATACCCAGCGAAGCAGCCAAGGTCTTCGGCCGCGCAGGCGCCGCGCATGATCTGCAGCGTGTTGATTGGGAAATCGGGGTTGCGCTTGTAGTCGGTAATCCCATGCGCCTTGATGAAGCGCGCCGTCTCCAGCGCGTGATATTCGTTCTTGTTCTTGACGCCGGCGAACGCCTCCATCGGCGATCGATTGTTCGTCAGCTTGAAGACCCCGCCCAGCAGCACCGGCACATAGCGGAAGCGGACGCCCGTGCGGGCTTCGATCGCCGGGATGACCAGGTGGCTAAGATAGGCGTTCGGGCTGCCGAAATCGAAATGAAACTCGGGCTGCATCACCACCTCTCGCCAAAGGGCCGCGCGTCGAGTTCGAAGGTCCAGGCGTCGCGGGATTGATTGTGGAGCATCCAATAGGCCTCGGCGACGGAGTCGGGCCGCATCAGCGCATCGGCCTGGAGCGTATCGGCGTCCTCGCCCTTGTCGCGGCGGCGCGCCCGGACCCACGCCGTGTCGACGCCGGCGTCGATGACCAGATGCGCGACATGCACGCCTTTCGGCCCAAGTTCCCGGGCCATGGCCTGGGCGAGCGCGCGGAGGCCGAACTTGGCGCTGGCGAAGGCGGCATAGCCCGCGCCGCCGCGCAAGCTGGCGGTGGCGCCGGTGAAGAAGATCGAGCCCTGGCCGCGCGGCGTCATGTATTTCGCTGCTTCCCGGCCGGTCAGGAACCCGGCGAAGCAGGCCATCTCCCAGACTTTCCGGAAAACGCGCTCGGTCGTTTCGGTTATGGGAAAATTGACGTTGCCGCCGACATTGAAGATGACGACCGCCAATGGGCCGATGTCGCGCTCGATCTCCGCGAACACTTCAAGCGTGCGCGCTTCGTTGCGCGCGTCGAAGGCGAAGGCGTGGGCGCGGCCGCCGCTCGTCTCGATCTCCTGGACGAGCGGCGCCAGTTGGTCGCCGTTCCGGCGGCCAAGGCAGACGATATAGCCGCCGGCCGCAAAGCGCTTCGCGATGGCGGCGCCGATATAATCGCCAGCGCCGACAACCAGACAGACCGGCCCCGATGGCCCGGTCACAGCGGCTTACTCGGCCGCGAGCGATGGCATCCAGGGACGCGAACTGCCGTCCTTGCTTTCGTAGGAGGTGATATCCTCCTTGTTCTTGAAGGTCAGGCCGATGTCGTCGAGACCGTTCAGGAGGCTGTGCCGCTTGAACGGATCGACCTCGAACTTCACGACCTCGCCATTCGGGCGCGTGATTTCCTGGGCTTCCAGATCGATCGTCAGCCGGGCGTTCGCGCCGAGCTTGGCATCTTCCATCAAGGCATCTACGATCGGCTTCGGCAGCTTGATCAGCAGCATGCCGTTCTTCGACGAATTGTTGAAGAAAATGTCGGCGAAGTCGGTGCCGATCAGGCACTTGACGCCAAAATCGCTGAGCGCCCAGGGGGCATGCTCCCGGCTCGATCCGCAGCCGAAATTGTCGCCGACGACCAGCACTTCCGCATTCCGATAAGCGGGCTGGTTCAGAATGAAGCCCTCTTTTTCGGTGCCGTCGGTGTTGTAGCGCATGTCGTTGAACAAGTGCTTGCCCAGGCCCTTGCGCTCGATCGTCTTGAGGAAGCGGGCTGGGATCACCTTGTCCGTGTCGATGTTCTGCGCCGGCATGGGGGCGGCGACGCCTGTGAAGGTGGTGAATTTGCGCATTTGTGGGTTCCCTCCCGGTTCAGCAGCGGCCGCGCGGGCCGACGCGGGACAAATCAGCCATACAATCGACGCCAGCCGTCGCAGTGTCGTCCGGCCAGACGAGGCGCGCAATATCGACCGCGCGCATCAGGCCGTCCCGCCCGCGCACGACGGCGCGCGCCGGCGTGAAACTGACGGCGTCTTCGAGGGAATTCATATCATAGGCGAAAGCGGCCGCGAAGTTCCGCTTCATGCCAGGAACTCCCGGACGTCAGCCAGATGGCCCTTGATCGCGGCCGCGGCGGCCATGGCCGGCGAGACCAGGTGGGTCCGGCCGCCCGGGCCCTGACGGCCTTCGAAGTTGCGGTTCGACGTCGAGGCCGAGCGTTCGCCGGGCTTCAACTTGTCGGCGTTCATCGCAAGGCACATGGAGCAGCCCGGTTCGCGCCACTCGAAGCCAGCTTCGATCAGGATCTTGTCGAGGCCCTCGGCTTCCGCCGCTTCCTTGACCAGGCCGGAGCCCGGCACGACCAGCGCCTTCACCGAGGACGCCACCTTGCGGCCCTTGGCGATGGCGGCGGCGGCGCGGATATCTTCCAGGCGGCCGTTCGTGCAGGAGCCGATGAAGACTGTGTCGACCTTGATGTCCTGGATCGGCATGCCGCCGGTCAGGCCCATATATTCGATGCTACGCGCGATGCCGGCCTGACGGTCGGGATCGGGGAAGTCTTCTGCCTTCGGCACGGTCGCGGTGATCGGCAACGCATCCTGCGGGCTGGTGCCCCAGGTGACGTAGGGAACGATGTCGGCGGCGTCGAGTTCGACTTCGGTGTCGTAGACCGCGCCCGGGTCGGACGGCAGGCTGGACCAGTACTGCACCGCCTGCTCCCACGCGCCGGCCTTCGGCGCATAGGGCTTTCCCTTCAGATATTCGAAGGTCGTCTCGTCCGGCGCGATCATGCCGGCGCGCGCGCCGGCTTCAATCGACATGTTGCAGACCGTCATGCGGCCTTCCATGGAGAGGTTCTTGATGGCGTCGCCCGCGAATTCGATCACATGGCCGGTGCCGCCGGCCGTGCCGATCTTGCCGATGATCGCGAGGATCAGGTCCTTCGCGGTCGTCCCGGCGGGCGGCGCACCCTTCACGGTGACGCGCATGTTCTTCGCCGGCTTCTGCACCAGCGTCTGGGTCGCGAACACATGCTCGACTTCCGACGTGCCGATGCCGAAGGCCAGCGCGCCGAATGCGCCGTGGGTCGACGTGTGGCTATCGCCGCAAACGACCGTCATGCCCGGCTGGGTCAGGCCCTGTTCCGGGCCGATAATGTGCACGATGCCCTGGCGGATATCGTCCACGGGGAAATAGGGAACGCCAAATTCCTTGACATTGGCTTCCAGAGTTTCGACCTGCAGGCGCGATTCCGGATCTTCGATGCCCTTGGAGCGATCGGTCGTCGGAATGTTGTGATCCGCGACGGCGAGCGTACGATCCGGGCGACGCAACTTGCGGCCGGCTTCGCGCAGACCGGCGAACGCCTGCGGGCTCGTCACTTCATGGGCGAGATGCAGATCGATATAGATCAGCGCGGTGCCGTCGTCTTCGGTGCGGACGACATGGTTCGCCCAGATTTTGTCGAATAGCGTGCGCGGCTTGGCCATCGCTGGTTTCTCCCTGGATCAACCCGTCTTCCGGCGCAATCGCCGAAAGGCGGATCGTATGGTCGGCATCAATACGCTGGAGCATGGATCGCGCGTCCTCGTGGACGCGCCCCGCACCAGCGGTAGCGGTTCTAGCCTTCGGTCCCGCCCGGCCTTGCGGCGCCGGGCGGGACCGAAGGGATGGCGTTATCAGGTCGGCTTCACGGTGCGGCGGCGCTCGCTGATCCGCGCCTTGCGGCCGCGGAGCCCGCGGAGGTAATACAGTTTCGCCCGGCGGACGCGGCCCTGGCGGATCACTTCGATGCTGTCGACGTTCGGCGAATACAGCGGAAAGATACGCTCGACGCCTTCGCCCGACGCTATCTTGCGAACCGTAAATGCCGACGCGATGCCGGCGTTCTTGCGGGCGATGCACACGCCCTCGAACGCTTGAATGCGTTGCCGGTCGCCTTCGACGACCTTGTAGTTGACCTTGACCGTGTCGCCCGGACGGAAATCCGGGATGGCCTTGCCTTCGGTGACGCGGGCAATCTCTTCTTGCCCGATTTGCTGCAGGATGTTCATGAGGCCGATTCCTTTTTCTTCTCGCCTTGCATGAATGGGACGCGGGGCGAAATTGCCCGGCGCCGGCCCGGCCTCGGCGCCCGAAAGCGCCGCCGCCAGACACGCTCAGTCAACGACCTGACCCCAGAAGCATTCCCGGCCCACATGGGCGCGAGGTCCTCGCTCCTGCACTTTCCAGTGCGATCGACCGGTCCGCGCCCTGGCGCTGCCGCCAAGGCGAAGCGGTCGATCTAGGCCGTGCCGCCGCCGCGCTTCAGGTAGACAGCCCAAAGATCGGGCCGTCGCGCCTTCGTCACGGCTTCCGCCTGCTCCCGGCGCCATGCCGCAACGCGGCCATGGTCCCCCGAAGTCAGGACGGCAGGCGCTTCAAGACCGTTCCACACCCGAGGCCGGGTATAGTGCGGATATTCGAGCAGCCCGCCTTCGAAACTTTCTTCCGTCAGGGAGTCCGCCTGGCCCATAACGCCCGGCAACAACCTGACACACGCATCCAGGACGACCATCGCCCCCGGCTCGCCGCCGGAGAGGACAAAGTCCCCGATGCTGATCTCCTCCAACCCGCGCGCATCAAGCACGCGCTGATCGACGCCCTCATAGCGCCCGCACAACAACGTCACGCCCGGCCCCTCGGCGAGCGCGCGCGCCCGCTCCTGGGTGAACGCCGCGCCGCGCGGCGATAGATAAATCACGGGCCTTGAATCGACTACGGCCTCGATCGCCGCATCGACTACATCCGCCCGCATGACCATGCCAGCCCCGCCGCCAAACGGGGCAGCATCGACCGTCTGGTGTTTATCGCTCGCGAACCCGCGGATGTCCAGCGTTTCCAACGACCATGCGCCGTTTTCCAACGCCTTCCCCGCGAGCGAAACCCCAAGCGGCCCCGGAAACATTTCCGGGAAGAGCGTGAGCACGCTGGCGCGCCAGGACATGGCCCTTATGCCTCATTCCGATCGGCCTCGGGCGGCGCCCAAAGCCCTGGCGGCGGCGCCACCCGGATCCGGCCGCCCTTGATGTCGATCTCCGGGGCTGCTTCCGCCGTAAACGGCAGCACCAGCGGCGCGCCGCCGGCGTCCAGCTCGATCTCGATCAGGTCGCCGGCGCCGAAGTCGTGCATCGCCGCGACGACGCCGATCCGGCCGACCGACGCCACCTCGGCGGTCAGCCCGATCAGGTCGGCATGAAAATACTCGTCCGCGTCGGGCTCCGGCAGGGCCGCCCGGTCGAGATAGAGCGTCAGCCCTTTCAACCGTTCGGCGGCGCTGCGGTCATGCACCCCGGCGATGCGCGCGATCGCGACAGCGTCCCGCGCCTCGACGACGGTCACGTCATAGCGCGCGGCGCCGGCCTCGTCGGTCAGCGGCCCGTAGGCGTCAAGCGTCGCCGGAGTCTCCGTGAACGTCTTGACCCGCACCAGGCCCTTGACCCCCTGAGCCGCGACGACAATGCCGGCCGGCATCAACCGGGCGCCGGACATCGCCCGCCTCAGGCGTCCGCGGGCGCGTCTTCAGCCGGCGGCGCCGCGGCAGCGGCGGCTTCCGCATCGGCGACGGCCTGCGCCGCGGCCGCGGCTTCCTTCATCCGCTCCTGCGCCCGCGCCTTCGGCAGGTTCTTCTTGGTCTGCGTCGGGATCGGCCGCTTGGCGATCAGGCCAGCGTCGGCCAGGAAGCGCGCGACGCGGTCGGACGGCTGGGCGCCTTGCGCCAACCAGGCCTGCAGGCGGTCGGTGTTCAGGCGAATGCGGTCTTCGTGTTCGCGCGGCAGCATCGGGTTGTAGGTGCCGACCTGCTCGATGAAGCGGCCGTCACGGGGGCTCGAGGATTCCGCGACCACGAGGCGATAGTACGGGCGCTTCTTGGCGCCGCCGCGGGTCATGCGAATTTTAACGGACATTGCTGGTCTTCCTTCTGTCGAAATAACGAATGGATGCGATTTGCGAAATCGGCCGCTAGCGGCCGAATGGGTTAAAGCCGCCCTTGCCGGGCATGCCCGGGAGACGCGGCAGGCCGGCGCCGAGACCGGGCGGCAGTGTCGGCTGGGCGCCAGACTGTGCGCCCGGCATGCCCATGCCCGGCGGCAAGGCAGGCATGCCGCCCTTCTTGCCCTTCTTCCGGCCCATCTTGTTCATTTGCTTCATCATGCCGCTCATCTGATCGAACTGCTTCAGCAAGCGGTTGACGTCCTGCACCTCAACCCCGGCGCCTGCGGCGATCCGGCGCTTGCGGGAGGCTTTAAGGATATCGGGCTTTTCCCGTTCCTTCGGCGTCATCGACAGGATGATCGCCTCCTGACGGCCCAGAAGCTTTTCATCGATCTTTGCTTCGGCCATCTGCTTCTTCATGGCGCCGATCTGCGGCAGCATGCCCATCAGGCCGCCGAGGCCGCCCATCTTCTTCATCTGGCGCAATTGCGACAAAAGGTCGGTCAGGTCCATCCGGCCGGACGCGAGCTTCTTCGCGAGCCGTTCGGCGTCTTCCTGCTCGATAGTTTCGGCCGCCCGCTCGACCAGGCTGACGATATCGCCCATGCCGAGGATGCGCCCGGCGATCCGGTCGGCGTGGAACGGCTCGATGGCGTCCAGCTTTTCGCCGGTGCCCATGAAACGGATCGGCTTGCCGGTGACCGTGCGCATCGCCAGCGCCGCGCCGCCGCGGGCGTCGCCGTCAACTCGCGTCAGGACGATCCCCGTAACGCCGAGGCGCTGGCCGAACGCTTCCGCGACGCTGACCGCGTCCTGGCCGGTCATGGCGTCCGCGACGAGCAGGGTTTCGTTCGGGCGGACGATCCGCGAGACTTCCTCAGCCTCCCGCATCATCGCTTCGTCGATGGTGGTGCGGCCAGCGGTATCGATGAACACGACATCGTAGCCCTGTCGCTTTGCCGTATCGATGGCGCGGCGGGCGATGGCGGGCGCAAGTTCGCCGAACACGACCGGGAGCGTATCGACGCCGGCCTGCAGGCCAAGAGTCGCCAATTGCTGTTGGGCTGCCGGGCGATGCACGTCGACCGACGCCATCAGCACCCGTTTGCGCTCGCGCAGCTTCAAGCGCACGGCAAGCTTGCCGGTCGTCGTCGTCTTGCCGGAGCCCTGGAGGCCGCACATCAGCACGACGGCCGGCGGATTGGCCCCCAGCGACAGCTCGGTCCCGGCGCCGGCGCCGCCCAGCATGGCGACAAGTTCGTCATGGACGATCTTGACGACCTGCTGGCCCGGCGAAATGCTGCGCAGCACCGCCGCGCCAATGGCTTTCTCGGTCGTCCGGTCGATAAACGACTTTGCCACCGGCAGCGCCACATCGGCTTCCAGGAGCGCAAGCCGCACTTCGCGCATGGCCTCGCGGACGTCGCCCTCGGACAGCGCGCCCTTGCCGGTCAGCTTCTTGAAGGCGCCGGAGAGCCGGTCGCTCAAGCTTTCGAACATGACGCCGTCCTCCTCCGCGAGAGCCCTGCCCCGCCTTCAGCCAAACGCAAAAATCGCCAGTGCGCGAACCCTCGCGGACTGGCGGCGACAGCGCCGAACCAAGGGCGCCGCCGGAAAAATCTCAGGCGATCGAACAATCGCGCCGACGCGCGGCTGGAAAACCAGCCGCCGCAGACAGCGCTTTATGACCGATCAGGGCCGACCGCACAAGACCCAAGCCTCGCGCCGGTTCAAGCCATAGCCAAGCGGCAGACGTTACAGGTCGTCGCCCATCTCGGCATAGACGAACGTGACCTTGTCGAGATCGAGCGCGCCGAAGGATTCGTGGCCGGTCAGGTCGGTTACGCGGATGCGGTTGCGGACATCGACGCCTTCCAGCTTTCGTCCGAACTGATTGACGAGCTGCATGGCCGCCCTGCGGTCGGTTTCGATTTCCACCGGTTGCGCTACGTTGTCGAGATAAATCCGAACCTTGGCCACATCTGCCTCCAAGCAAAGAAAAACCGGGCAAAAACTGCCCGTTCGATTTGTGCGGCGATCATGAGCGGGGCGCAGCCCAACCCCCGCCAATCGATGCGCGGCGGAACCTTAGTAAGCGGGCGCCATCCCGTCAATCTTGCAGGCTGAGCAGCTTGGCGCCGAGTTACTCGCCTTCGACCTGATGGACTTCGATAACCGTGCCTGCGGGATCATAGAAAAAGATCTGCCGCCAGCCTTCCATCGCCCAGTCGCCAAAGTCGGAGAAGGGTATGCCCTTCGCCTTCAGCCGCGCGATGAACCCGTCCATATCGTCGGTCCGAAAGGCGATGTGGCCGCGTTCGACGGGATTGACCGCCTGACCGGTGCGAAACCCGATCGCCAGGTCTTTCTCCGCCAGATGCATCTGGATCGCGCCGTCGGTCATGAACGACACAGCGCCGGGATAGCCTTCATCCAGCTTCCGCTTGGCGCCCATGCCGGGCTCGGTCTTCAGGTCGAGGACATCGCGGTAAAAGGCGTCAAGCCCCGGCACGTCGTGGGAGACGATGTTGATGTGATGCAGTTTGAGCTTCATGGGACAGCGCGGCTCCGGTATCTGGGCGGGTGAAGGGATCGAGCCATCCTAGCCTGAGCGGGCGTCAAGCCAAAGCCAGCAGATAGCGGCGGACCTGGGCGCTCTCCCAATCGACCGGACCTTCCGCGACCGCGGCCATCCGGCCCGCGGCATCCAGCACAAATGCCGTCGGCACGCCGCGTATCCCCATGATGGCGGCAAACATCTGCTCCGGATCGAGATAGGGCGTCAGCGCGTTCAGCTTGCGCCGGGCAAAATAGCGGTCGACGACCGGCATGCCGCCGCGGTCGATCGAAAGCGGCACGATCCAGGCCTTGTCCGCGAGCGCGGCTTGCAGGCGGTTCAGCTTCGGCATCTCGCCATGGCAGACGCCGCACCAGGTCGCCCAGAACACCGCGACGACCGGCCGGCCGCGCAATTCGACGAAGCCGATCTCCCGTCCGGCGCGATCCTTGAACGCCACATCGGGGAAGACCTCGGTCCGTCCTAGCGGCCGGAAGCGCGGTGGCGGCGCGGCGGGCGCGGCTGCGCCGGCGCCCAGGCCGCTGACCGCTGTGACGCTCGCCGCAAGCCAGGCGAGCGCAGCTCTGCGGGTCGGCTTCAAAACGCAAATCTCCCCGGAGTGAGGGCGCCGCGGCCGAAGCCGGCGGCGCTTATGCTTAGGTTTGGCGGCCCGGCTGCACGCCAAGCTGCCTGAGAGTATCCATCGTGATGCCGCCGAGCGGCAGGCCCTTCGAGCGTTGATAGCGCTCGACCGCGCCTCGCGTCGCCCGGCCGTAGCGTCCGTCGATCGGGCCGGGATTGAACCCGGCCTGAAGCAGCGCCCGTTGCAGATTGGCGATGACGCCCGGCGTCGTATTGGTCTCGCAGAGGATCGAGCGCCACTCGAGACGCTCGTCCGCAGTCTTTTCCCTGCGCGTCACGGTCTCATAGCGCGCTGGAGTCACGATGCGGCGGTTGGCGGGCGGCTCGACCATCTTGCGCAGAGTGACATTTTCGTATTTCGGCGGGATGGCGACGCGGCGGGTCGCAGCCGGCCGTTCGACGACCTGGCGGGTCACGGTCCGGTAGACTGCGGGCTTCACCACCTTGCGCGCGCCGGCGGGTTGGTCCGTAACCCGTTTGGTCACCGTTCGATATTCGGGCGGCACTTCGACCAGGCACATGATCTCGCCGGTCGCCGCATCGAGTCGCTCGATCGGGCCGCGGCCCTTTTTCCAGGTCGTGTAGCCGTCACGGACGAGAATGCGCTCGGTCACCGTGCGGTATGTGGCCGGGATCGGCTCCAGGATTTCCTGTTCCGGCTCGACCATAACGCGCTCGGTCACCGTGCGATAAGCGGCCGGCACGACTTCCAGCCGCTCGGACGCCTCGCGGACCTCAACGCGCTCGGTCACGGTCTCATAGCGCGCCGGGATGGTCTCGATGCGCTCGCCCTCCGGCTCGATCAGGATGCGTTCCTGGCGGGTCTCATACTGCGCCGGGATCAACAGGCGCGCATAGCATTCGCCTGGCTTCGCATTCGGCGGCAACAGGCCGTTGGCGCCGGCATAGGGGCCGCTCGGCGTCGCCGGCGGCGGGGTCGGCGCCCGTTGCAGCGTCGCCATCTGGCTGCGCAGCCGCGCATTCTCCGTGCTGACGGCGTTGTATTGCGCGGAATATTGTTGTTGCTGGAGTTGGCTTTGCGCCAATTGCTGCTCCAGCGTTTCGATCCGCAGCTGGTTCACCGCGATCTGCTCTTCGGTCATGGTCGAGCAGGCGCCGGCCAGCAAGGCCAATGCGGCGACAGCCAGGGTTCTGAGCGCAATGCGCATCGGGATTGCTTCCCTTCGGTTAGCGCGTTCGTCTTGGGTCCGGCAAGCGCAGGCCATCGAGCTACTCGACGCCGCCCAGCGGGATGCCCAGACTTTCGAGCGTCCCGAGGGTCAGGCCGCCGCTCGGCATGTCGGCGCGGCGCTGGTAGGCATTGACCGCGGCCGCCGTCTGCGAGCCATAGACGCCATCGATCGGCCCGGGGTCGAAGCCCTTCCGCTTGAGCGCCTGTTGCAGGCGCGTCACCACATCCGCGGTGGTGTTGGTTTCGCAGAGGATCTCGCGCCACGCCAGCCGCTCGTCGGCGACTTTCTCGCGCTTCGGGACGTCGGCATAGCGTGCCGGGGTCACGACTGTCTGCTGCTGCGCCGGCGTGCGGACAGCGCGCACTTCCAGAGTTTCATAGCGCGGTGGAATGGTGACGGTCCGCGATTGCGCCGGGCGCTCGACGACGCGCTTCGTGATCGTCCGGTAGACCGCCGGATGCACGACCTCGCGCGTCATCGCCGGCTTCACTTCCACCCGGCGCTGAACCGTGCGGTACTCCGCCGGCACTTCGACGAGGCACATGATCTCGCCGGTCGCCGCATCGAGCCGCTCGATCGGTCCGCGGCCCTTCTTCCAGGTCGTATAGGCGGCGCGGGCCAGCACCCGGTCGGTCCGGGTCTCGTAGACCGCGGGCACGGCGACCAGTTCGCGACGCTCCGGCTCCACCAGGATCTGCTCGGTCACCGTCCGGTATTCGGCCGGGCGCACCTCGATCCGCTCCGAGGCTTCCTGCACCAGAACGCGCTGGGTTTCGATGCCGTAGGTCGCGGGCGTGGTCTCGACGCGCTGGCCTTCAGGCTCGATCAGCACCCGCTCCGAGACGGTGCGATAGATCGCCGGGACCAGGACCCGCGCATAGCAATGCCCTGGCTCGGCGTTCGGCGGCAAACTATCGCCATTTCCGCTCGTCGCCGTGTCGGCGGACGGCGGCGCTGGCGCGCCCGCATTCTCGGCCCGTTCCCGCGCGAGCGCCGTTTCGGTCTGTTGCAATTGAGTTTCGAGCGCGGCGATCCGCGCGCCCTTGTCGTCGCGGCCGTTTGAGCAAGCCGCCGCCAGAAGCGCCGCCCCCAGGACAGCCGCCCGCACTCTGAAAGTCTTCATTTTTACGGCTCCCCGCCTGCCTAGAACTCAAAGCGCCGCCTGCCCCGACCCCGTCGATTGGCAGTCCCGCGCCGCACGCGATCTTCCCGTTCAGCCCCCTGGCGGACGATCCCGACGCCTGAAGCATATGCCTCAATCCTGGGAGCATGCCTAGCCTGTATCTCCGTCAACCTGCCTAACGGCGCCGCATCTAACGGCCCTTGAAAGCCGGCTGCCGCTTCGCCAGAAACGCCGTCACGCCCTCGGCATGGTCTTCGGTCGCCATGCTGTCGGCGATCAGCATCGCCTCCATCTGCAATTGGCTTTCCATGGACAGGTGATTGCTGGCGTTGAAGAGGGCCTTGGCGTTCGCATAGGCCTTGGTCGGCCCGGCGGCGAGGCGCTTCGCGAGCTTCAGGGTTTCAGCCGCGAGTTCGGCCTTTGGCGTCACCCAGTTCACGATGCCCAGTTCCTTGGCCTTGTCGGCGCCGAACCGGTCGCCGAGGAATGCCAGCTCCATCTGCTGCTTCATCCCAAGCGTCCGGCCGAGGAAATAGGAGGAGCCGCCGTCCGGGCTCGCGCCGATATGGCAATAGGCCAGGGTAAAAACCGCATCGTCCGCCGCAATCGCCAGATCCGTCGCCGCCACGAGGCTGAGCCCGAAGCCGGCGGCGGCCCCCTGGACGCTCGCGACCACCGGCTTCGGCATCCGGCGGAGCGCGAAGATCGCGTGATGCAGCCCATGCAGGCCAGCGACGATGCCGCGGGCGCGCTCGTTCGCGTCCATCGCCAGCCGTTCCTTCATGATGCGGATATCGCCGCCCGCCATGAAGTGGTCCCCGGCACCTTGAATGACGACGCAGCGGACGGCCGGATTGAACTCCAGCGGCGGTATGCGTTCGCAGAACTGCGCCCGCAATTCCGGCGACAGCGCGTTCCGGACTTCCGGTTCGTTCAAGGTGACCCAAGCGATGCCGTCGCCGTCGATCTCGACCGCGACCTTGTCCTTGGAACTGCTCATGGCGTCTCTCCTCTGGCCCGCTGTTGACGCAGCGGTGATTGGCCTTCCGGCAGGGAGCATCCTAGTTTGATGAAAGACGCGCAAGCTTTAGGAGCAAGCATTCCATGTTGATCCGCCGCCCTGCCCGCTGGGCCATTCCCGAACGCGACGCGACCCCGGAAACGGTTTTCCTGAACCGCCGCCAGTTGCTTGGCGGCGCCGGCGGCCTCCTGGCCGCGGGCCTCGCGACGCCGGCCTTCGCGCGGACCGAGCCCGAAGCCCCGATCGCGCCGGAGCTTTACCCCGCCAAGCGCAACGATGCCTACAAGATCGACCGTGAGATTACTGAGAAGCGGCTGGCGACGACCTACAACAATTACTATGAATTCGGCTCCCACAAGGACATCTGGGAACGCGCCCAGGATCTGCCGCTCCGCCCATGGACGGTCAAGATCGACGGCATGGTCGGCAAGCCGATGGAGCTGGATGTCGAGGACCTGATCCGCAAGCTGCCGATCGAGGAACGGCTCTATCGCCATCGCTGCGTCGAGGCATGGTCGATGACCGTGCCCTGGTCCGGCTTCGCCCTGAAGGAGCTTGTGAAGCTGGCCGAGCCTCAAGCCGGGGCCAAGTTCCTGCGCATGGAGACGTTCATGATGCCGGACATCGCCCGCGGCCAGCGCCAACGCTGGTATCCCTGGCCGTATATCGAAGGCCTCCGGATGGATGAAGCGACCCACGATCTCGCCTTCATGGCGACCGGCGTCTATGGCAAGCCGATCGTGAAGCAGATGGGCGCGCCGCTGCGGCTCGCCGCGCCCTGGAAGTACGGCTTCAAGTCGATCAAGGGGATCGTGAAGTTCACCTTCACCGACCAGCAGCCGAAAAGCTACTGGGAACAACTGATCGGCAACGAGTATGGCTTCTACGCCAACGTCAATCCGGAAGTCGACCACCCCCGCTGGAGCCAGGCGAAGGAGCGGCCGCTCGGCGCATCGTCGGACGTGCCGACGCTGCTCTACAACGGCTATGCCGAAGAAGTCGCAGGCCTTTATGCCGGAATGGACCCGAAGAAACTTTTCTATTGAGCCGCCAGTGGATTAATCTCTCTGTCAGCATTGCAATCCTGACAGGGAGATGAGCCTTGGCGAATTTCGATCTGGTGATCCGCGGCGGCACGGTGGCGACGGCGAGCGGCGTCTATGCGGCCGATGTCGGCATCGTCGGCGAGCACATCGCGGCGATCGGCAAGGACCTTGCGAAAGGCGCGCAGGAGATCGACGCCAAGGGCCGCATCGTCATGCCGGGCGGCGTCGACAGCCATTGCCATATCGAGCAGCCAAGCTCCACCGGGGGCGTCAACGCCGATACGTTCCTCTCCGGCACGCGGGCGGCCGTCTGCGGCGGCACGACCTCGGTCATCTGTTTCGCCCCGCAATTCAAGACCATGCATATCGAGCAGTCGACCGCCGATTATCACAAGCGCGCCGAACGGGGCGCCACGTGCGACTATTCCTTCCACCTGATCGTCAATCGCGCCGACCAGGAAACCCTGGACGCGCTGCCGGGACTGATCGCGCAGGGCCATCGGACGATCAAGGTCTTCATGACCTATCCCTCGAACCGGGTCGATGACGCCGGCCTCTTGAACCTGATGGCGGTCGCCCGGCGCAATCAGGCGTTCATGGTCATCCACGCCGAACACCACGACATGATCATGTGGATGATGGCCGCGATGACGGCGGCCGGGTTGACCGAGGCCAAGCATCACTGCTGGTCGAAGCCGCCGGTCGTCGAGCGTGAAGCGGTCCACCGTGTCGTCGCCATGTCGGAGCTGCTGGATCAGCCCGTCCAGATCTTCCACGTGACCTGCGGCGAGGCGGCCGAGGAAATTCGCCGCGCCCAGTCTCGCGGCCTGAAGGTTTTCGGCGAAACCTGCGCCCAGTACCTGACCCTGACGGCGGACGATCTGGACAAGCCGAATGGCGAAGGCGCCAAATGGGTCTGCTCGCCTGCCCCCAGGGACGCCGCCGAGCACGAGAACCTCTGGAACTACATCAAGACCGGCGTGCTCGACATCGTCTCGTCCGACCACGCGCCCTCGAATTTTGGCGAAGCTGAAGGCGAGAAGCTGCCGGACGGCCCGAAGACGCCGTTCACGCGCATGCCGAACGGCGTGCCCGGACTGGAGACGCGGCTACCGATCCTGTTCTCCAAGGGCGTCGTCGAGGGCCGGATCGATCTCGAGACCTTCGTCGCCATCTCGGCCCGCAACCCGGCGCGCCTGTTCGGGCTTGCGAACAAGGGCGACATCGCGCCCGGCAAGGACGCCGACATCGCGATCTGGGATCCGGACGTCAAGACTACGATCCGCCAGGCCAACCTGCACCATGACGTCAACTACACGCCCTATGAAGGCATGGCAGTGACCGGCTGGCCGACGACGACAATCTCGCGGGGCGAGGTCCTCTGGCAGGACGGCGCATTCAAGGCGGCGCCTGGCCGCGGCCGCTTCATGGCGCGCGGACCGTATGATTTCATCAAGCCGCGCGGCGTCTTCCCCGGCCCGTTCAAGCCGTTCGACTAGCGAAGCATGGCGCGAACGCCCCTTGGCCACACCCCGATCATCACCGAGCGCGGCGAACCCGCCCAGGCGCGATGCGGGGCGGCCCGGGGGGCGCTGGCCTAGCGATGCGACGCTTGCGCGGTTGGAATGGCTGCTCGACCGGGCGTTCCGCGTGCCCGGCACCGATATCCGCTTCGGGCTCGATGCGATCATCGGCCTCATGCCCGGCATCGGCGACGGGGCGTCGAGTTTGATCTCAGGCCTGTTCGTGCTCGCCGCCATTCATGCGGGCGTCGAGAAGCGGGTGATTGGGCAGATGCTCGCCAACATCCTGATCGACCTGGTCGTCGGCTCGATCCCGGTGGTCGGCGATCTGTTCGATGTGGCCCATAAAGCCAACACCAAGAACCTGGCGCTCCTGCGCGCCGCCCTGAAGCGCTAAGGCCTCGCGCCTCCGCTCAGGCGACGCGGCGGCCGGGGATCTCCCCGCCGACGCGGGACGACGGAGCCCCGTCGCGAGCGCCGCCATCGCCCCTGGCTTCGCCGCTGAAAGCGCTGGCCTTCGCCGAAGCGGCCGCGTCGGCGGCGGCATCGAATGCCGGGGCAGCCGCCGCGATATGGCTCAGGGCGATATCGGCGCACGTCAGGGATTTGGTCTCAAAGTCATACATCGTCGCAACTTCCGTTCGATCGATCCATCGATTGGCGGGGTCTCAATAAGCCAGATAAGTGATCGCTATTGAAAAGCTAGAGTATCGACCGCGCAACCGCCCGGCCCCGTCATCGGCTCGAACCCGTTACGCCCATGCATGGGAGATAGTAAGGATTGCGTGATTGCGCCTGTGACGGCGGTCACCTTCCGGCCAATTGCCCCGCGCAATCGACGCATAATGGGGCGGCCGGGTCGCTTTCCAGGCGCGCACGGGCGACAGCGTCGCCGCATTTCAGGCACCAGCCATAGTCGCCGTCGTCGATCCGCTTCAGGGCGGCGCCGATACGGAGGATTTCCGCTTCCCGGCGGCGCTGCTGCTCCTGCGCCATGGCCTGGCCTTGCAGGGCGTCCATTCGGGAGAGCCGGCCGACGCGCGTCTGATCGAGCTCGACCGGCGCCCGCGCGCCAGCCGCGCTCAGGTCATGGGCGCGGAGATCGTCCCGCCGGGCCGCCAACGCCGCCTTCGCCGTGGCGACAAAGGCGGCGTCATGGGCATGGTCGTCGGTCAGCCCTGACGCTCCACCATCATCTTCTTGATTTCGGCGATGGCTTTGGCGGGGTTGAGGCCCTTGGGGCAGGTCTTGGTGCAGTTCATGATCGTGTGGCAGCGATACAGGCGGAAGGGATCTTCCAGGGCGTCGAGACGCTCGCCCTTGCCTTCGTCGCGGCTATCCGCAAGCCAGCGATAGGCCTGTAACAGCACGGCGGGGCCCAGATACCGGTCGCCGTTCCACCAATAGCTCGGACAGGAGGTGGTGCAGCAGAAGCACAGGATGCATTCCCAAAGCCCATCGAGCTTGGCGCGATCGTCCGGGCTTTGCAGGCGCTCGCTATCGGGCGGCGGCTGGGTGACGGTTTTCAACCATGGCTCAATCGACGCCAATTGGGCGTAGGCCTGGCTCAGGTCCGGGACGAGATCCTTCACGACCGGCATGTGGGGCAACGGATAGACCTTGACGTCGCCCTTCACATCCTCGATCGGCTTCAGGCAGGCGAGCGTATTCGTGCCGTCGATGTTCATGGCGCAGGAGCCGCAGATGCCTTCCCGGCAGGAGCGTCGGAATGTGACGGTCGCGTCGATCTCGTTCTTGATCTTGATCAGCGCATCCAGAACCATCGGGCCGCAGTCGTTCAGATCGATTTCGAAGGTGTCGAGGGTCGGGTTCTTGTCGTCGTCCGGCGACCATCGATAAACCTTGAAATTCTTGACCTTGGCGGCCCCGGCGGGCGCCTTGACCGTCTTGCCGACGCCGACCTTGCTGTTTTTCGGCAGGGTGAATTCAGCCATTGTCGCTTCTCCTATGCCTGCCTTAGTACACGCGCTCTTTCGGCGCGATATATTCGATATCGTCCGTCAGCGTGTAGGTGTGAACCGGGCGATAATCCAGCCGAACCTTATGGTCCGCGTCGACATAGGCGAGGGTGTGTTTCATCCACTCCTCGTCATTGCGGGCCGAGTAGTTTTCGTGGGCATGGGCGCCGCGGCTCTCATGCCGGGCTTCCGCGCCGAAGATGGTGACGAGCGCGCAGTCCATCAGGTTCTCCAGCTCGAGGCTTTCGACCAGATCGGAATTCCAGATCATCGAGCGATCGGTGACCTTGATGTCGGCCAGAGCGCCGGCGGCTTGGTCCATCAGGCGGCAGCCTTCCTCCAGAACTTCCGACGTCCGGAAGACGGCGGCGTTGTTCTGCATGGTGCGCTGCATGCGGTCACGGATTTCGGCGGTGCCGGTCGAGCCGTCGGCATGACGGAGACGATCCAGGCGGCTGAGCGCCAGTTCGTCGCCGCCGGCCGGCAGTTCGGGCTGCGTCGCGCCCGGCGTCAGATGCTCGCCGCAGAACAGGCCGGCCGCGCGGCCGAACACCACGAGATCGAGCAGCGAATTGGCGCCGAGACGGTTCGCGCCGTGCACCGAGACGCTGGCGCATTCGCCGACCGCCATAAGGCCGGGGACGACCTGCGCCGGGTCGGTCGCCGTCGGGCGCAGCACCTGGCCTTTGTAGTTGGTCGGCACGCCGCCCATGTTGTAGTGGACGGTCGGCAGCACCGGGATCGGCTCCTTCGCGGCGTCGACGCCCGCGAAGATCTTTGCCGTTTCAGTGATGCCCGGCAGGCGCTGGTCCAGAACCTCGCGGCCCAGATGCTCCAGATGCAGATGGATATGGTCGGCGCCGCTGCCGACGCCGCGGCCTTCGCGAATTTCAACGGTCATCGAGCGGGCGACGACGTCCCGGCTCGCAAGGTCCTTCGCCGTCGGCGCATAACGCTCCATGAAGCGTTCGCCTTCGGAATTGGTGAGGTAGCCGCCCTCGCCCCGCACGCCTTCGGTGATCAGGCAGCCGGCGCCGTAGATGCCGGTCGGGTGGAACTGCACGAATTCCATATCCTGGTTCGGCAGGCCGGCGCGAGCGACCATGCCATTGCCGTCGCCGGTGCAGGTATGGGCCGAGGTGCAGGAGAAATAGGCCCGGCCATAACCGCCGGTCGCAAGGATCACGGTCTGCGCCCGGAAGCGATGGATCGCGCCATCGTCCAGGTTCCAGGCGACGACGCCGCGGCAGGCGCCGTCGGCGTCCATGATCAGGTCGAGCGCAAAATACTCGATGAAGAATTCGGCGTTGTGGCGAAGGCTCTGCTGATAGAGCGTGTGGAGCAGGGCGTGGCCGGTTCGGTCGGCCGCGGCCGCGACGCGCTGGGCCGGGATCTCGCCGTAGTTCCGCATATGGCCGCCGAAGGGGCGCTGGTAGATCTTGCCGTCCGGCGTGCGGCTGAACGGCAGGCCGTAATGCTCAAGCTCGACCACGGAGGGCACGGCCTGCCGGCACATATATTCAATGGCGTCCTGGTCGCCCAGCCAGTCCGACCCCTTGACGGTGTCGTACATGTGCCACTTCCAATTGTCTTCCGACATGTTGGCCAGGCTCGCCGCGATGCCGCCCTGGGCGGCGACGGTGTGGCTGCGCGTCGGGAAGACCTTCGTGACGCAGGCGGTCTTCAGACCGGCCTGCACGCAGCCGAACGTGGCCCGCAGGCCGGCGCCGCCAGCGCCGACGACGACCACATCATAGGTATGGTCAATAATCTTGTAGGACTGGGTCATCCGATCACACTCCGATCGCGAGCTTGACGACAGAGAAGACTGCGGCGACGGCGAAGAAGATCGCAGCGCCTTTCACGAACCACAGCAGGGCAATCTTGCAGCCATGGCCGTGGACATAGTCCTCGATCACAACCTGCAGGCCGAGTTGCGCATGATGGAAGCCCGCGACCAGCATCAGGATGGTCAGCACCGCATTAAAGGGCGAGCCGATCCAGGCCTTCACGGCGGCAAGGTCGCTGCCCAGAATGCAGGTGAGCGAGAAGACGAACCAGATCATCAACGGGATCAGCGCGACTGCGGTCATGCGCTGCGCGATCCAGTGATGCGTGCCTTCCTTGGCGGAGCCGAGGCCGCGAACGCGGGCCAGCGGATTGATCATCGTCATGGCTGTTCCCCCCTTAAGCCGCGAGCGCCAGGATCCAGGCGAGCGCTGTCAGGGCGCCGGCGCCGGCGAGCACGAACATCCCGGATTTATAGGCGCCCTCAAGCTCCAGATTGCGCCCCGTGTCCCAGATCAAGTGCCTGACGCCGTTGCACAAATGATAGAACAGCGCAAACGTGAAGCCCATGAACAGCAGGTTGCCGACGATCGACCCGGCAAACCAGACGAAGCTGTCGTAATAGCCCCCGCCCGTCGCGGCGGCGACGAGCCACCAGGCGACATACACGAGGCCAATGGCGCTCGCGACGCCTGTTGCCCGATGCAAGATCGAGAGGACAGACGTCCATTGCGGACGATAGACCTGCAGATGCGGCGATAGCGGACGATTGTCGGCTGCCATGGTTCCCCCCTCAGCGGCGCATGGGCGGCGAAGCCGTCCCACCAGTCTTTCACGATAGCAGGATAAACCCAATCACGGCGGGATTATAGCCCCGAAAAATATTTCCGGCGCTTTGGCCGCCAGGCCTCGAGAACCGGACCGGCTTAGCTGCCGGGCTGCGGTTCCGGCGCGCCGTCCGGCCCTGCATCGGGACGCCGCTTCTTGCCCGTCGGGATCGAAGAGCGCGGGCCTGAATCGGTCGGCGCGCCTGTCGGACCTTCCGGCGGCTCGGGCCGGACGATCGTCTCGCCGCGCAGCAGCGCGTCGATATCGGCGCGGTCCAGGGTTTCATGCTCCAGGAGGCCTTGCGCGATCAGTTCGAGGTGGTCCTTGTGCTCGGTCAGGATGCGGCGGGCCTCGGATTCGCCTTCTTCGACAAAGCGGCGGGTTTCCTCATCGATCAGCGCCGCGGTCGCGTCGGAGACATTCTTGCGCTGCGTCACCGAATGGCCGAGGAACACCTCTTCCTCATTGTCCGCGTAGCGGAGCGGCCCAAGCTTCTCCGAGAACCCGAATTCCGTCACGAGGCGACGGGCATACTGGGTCGCGACCTTGATGTCCTGGGACGCGCCGGTGGTGATATTCTCCGCGCCGAAGATCATTTCCTCCGCGACGCGGCCGCCGAAGGCGCTGGCGATCAGCGCGCGGATTTCCGTGATCGACTGGGACAGCCGGTCCCGTTCCGGCAGATACATCGCCAGGCCAAGCGCCCGGCCGCGCGGAATGATCGTCACCTTGTGGAGCGGTTCGTGCCCCTTCACGTACAGCATGACCACCGCATGGCCGGCTTCGTGATAGGCCGTCAGCTTCTTTTCGTCGTCGGACATGACCATGGAGCGCCGCTCGGCGCCCATCATGACCTTGTCCTTGGCGTCTTCCATTTCGGCCATGCCGACAGTGCGCTTGTTGCGCCGTGCGGCGAGCAAGGCGGCTTCGTTCACGAGATTGGCGAGATCGGCGCCGGAGAAGCCCGGCGTGCCGCGCGCGATGACACGGGCGTCGACGTTCGAATCCAGCGGCACCTTGCGCATATGGACTTTCAGAATGCGCTCGCGCCCGCGGATATCCGGGTTCGGCACGACGACCTGACGGTCGAAGCGGCCGGGGCGCAGCAGCGCGGGATCGAGCACGTCGGGACGGTTCGTCGCCGCGATCAGGATGACGCCTTCGTTCGCCTCGAAGCCATCCATTTCCACCAGCAACTGGTTGAGCGTCTGCTCGCGCTCGTCGTTGCCGCCGCCAAGGCCGGCGCCGCGATGGCGGCCGACCGCGTCGATTTCGTCGATGAAGATGATGCAGGGCGCGTTCTTCTTGCCCTGCTCGAACATGTCGCGCACCCGGCTCGCGCCGACGCCGACGAACATCTCGACGAAGTCCGAGCCTGAAATCGTGAAGAACGGCACGTTCGCTTCGCCGGCGATCGCCCGCGCCAGCAAGGTCTTGCCGGTGCCGGGCGGTCCGACGAGCAGGCAGCCCTTCGGGATCTTGCCGCCAAGACGCTGGAACTTCTGCGGATCGCGCAGAAACTCGACGATCTCGACGAGCTCGCCTTTCGCTTCCTCGATGCCCGCGACATCGTCGAAGGTCACGCGGCCGCTCTTTTCGGTCAGAAGCCGGGCTTTCGACTTGCCGAAGCCCATGGCCCGCCCGCCGCCGCCTTGCATATGCCGCATGAAATAGATCCAGACGCCGATCAGCAACAGCATCGGGAACCACGAGATCAGCACGCCGAGGAGACGGTTTTCTTCCTCGGGCGCGGCCTTGACGTTGACGCCGGCGTCGATCAGGCGCTGCACAAGCTGCGGATCGTCCGGGATGTAGGTTTGGAACGTGTTGCCGTCCGCCGTGCGGCCGCTGACTTTGCGTCCCTGGATTGTCGCTTCCTGAACATTGCCCGCCTTCACCTGATTGACGAATTCGGAATAGTTCAGCTTGGGGCTGCCGCTTTGCATGCTGCCGCCCTGAAAGGCCTGGTACAGCAGCACGAGGGCCAGGAAGATGGCCGCCCAGATCAGCATGTTTTTTGATATGCCGTTCACGTCAATCCCTTTGGTCTGGCAATCCGAAGCGCCGAGCCTCGGTCACCCATATCAAATAAGTCAGCACAGCCCGTTAACAAGGCGCAAGCGGCCTCTCCGGGCAAAAGCGCGCCCAAAGACAGAGACTACCAGCCTCGCTGGCGGAGAGTCCAGAATTTCCCCGCGTTTCTGCAAGGTTCGGCAACGCCGTCAGGCAGCCGTCCAACCAGAGGCCAGGCAAGGCGGCGAGCGCCTGCCGGGGCGCCTGACCGACCCATGCCGGCGTCCAGTCCGCCGCCTCCGCCTGACGGAGCCCTAGATAGCCGATGGCGTCGACGACTGCGCCCGGCGGCATCGTCGGCGAGGCGCGATAGCGGAAGCGCCCATCCCAGAGCCCGGCTGGCAGCGTTTCCGGCCGCGGCGGCGGCGCCGGCTCCCGCCAGAGCTGGATGACGCCGTCGCGCGCCACGACGCGGGCGCGCCCGAGAGTCCGGCGGCAGTCCGCCGCCTCTCGGAGCGCCGCCAACAGCGCGGCCGCCCGCGCTTGCCGGGGCGGATCGGCCCGCCCGCCTGCCGCATGCGCCGCCCGCATGAGGAGCCGGAGCGCCAGGGTCTCGGGCGCGGCGAGCAGCGCCCTCCGGTCGATCGCGACCGCGCCCGTTGGCGAAAACGCCACGCTCCGCGCGACGAGGCCAGCGAGCGCCGCTTCAAGCGCATCGTCCTCGACCGCCATGCGGGCAGCGACGGCGGCGAGGCTGGCGCCGCCGCCCGATCCAAGCGCCGCCCGGACTCGGGTCCGCGTATAGGCCGGGTCGCGATTGCTCGGGTCGTCGGCGACCGGCAGCCCAGCGGCCGCCGCCGTCGCGCCGAGCCGCAGTTTCGAGAACGCCAGCAGGGGACGCAGATACCGGACCGCCGGCCCGCGCCGGACCGGACGCATGCCGGCAAGTCCCTTGACGCCGCTGCCGCGCCCCTGCCGCATCTGGACGGTCTCCGCCTGATCGCCCGCATGGTGGCCAAGCAGAACATGCAGCGCGCCGATGCCCTGGGCGGCGGCGTCAATCAGGCGATAGCGCTCATCCCGCGCCCATTCCGGAATGCCCGCCGCAGGCGGCGGCGCCGTGACCGTCATCCGTTTCGCGGCGATGGCGAAGGGCGCCAGGGCCCGCGCCGCAGTCGCCGCCTCCCCGCCAGAGGCGGCGCGCAGGCGATGATCGACCAGAAGCGCCACCGCGGCCCCCCGGCGAGCCGCCGCCCACCGTCCCGCCAGCAGCGCGAGCGCCATGCTGTCCGGTCCGCCCGAGACAGCGACGGCGAGCAAGGGCGCGGGCTCATAGGGGCCGAGCGGCGCCATGGCGCGCGCAAATTCGTCATCGGAAATTGGCAGCGCCGAATTGGGACCCGGGTCGGCAAGGAGGTCAGGCAGGCCGCGGTCGCTCGGACGCGGCGACGTCTCAGGCGCCGGCATCGCGCCAGCCCCGCCGGTCAGCTACAGCCGAGGGACTGGATCTCCCGGCGGGCGGCGCTGCGGACCCGGGCGGCGGCGCCGCTATAGTCCGACAAGAGCTTGTTAAAGCTGACGCAAGCTTCAGTCTTCTTGTTGAGTTGCGCCAGGGACATGCCAAGCTTCAAGAGATTATCCGGCGCCTTCGGTCCGCTGGCGTCGCCTTGCCAGGCGGCCAGAAAAGCCGCGCCGGCATCCTGGTAGCGGCCTCGCGCATACAGAGTTTCGCCAATCCAGTAGCGGGCATTGCTGGTGAGCGCATGACCGGGGTGCTGCTCGACGAACGCCCGGAATGCAGTCTCGCCCGGACCGTATTTGCCTTCGCTCAACAGCGCGAACGCAGCTTCATAGTCCTTCTGGGGATCGCCTTGCGCGGCGGGCAGCGACATCGTCCCGGAGTTCGCCGCTGGCGCGGCCGCAGGCTCGCTGGCGGTCGGCGCGGGCGCAGGAGGGGCCAATGTGGCCGCGGGAGGGGCCAGCGTGGCCGCGGGCGGAGCGGCGGCCGCCTGCTTCAACGCGGCGACGTCCGCTTCGAGCTTCGCGACGCGCTTGTTCGTCTGATTGATCGTGTTCTGAAGCTGCTCGACCAGGCCGGTCAGGTTGCGCATCTGGCGGTCCTGCGCCGAGAGGCGCTCTTCCATGCGCTGGCGGTACTGGAGATCGAGATCCCCCGACGCCTGCTGAGCCGCAACCAGCCCAGGGACGCCGAGGGACAAGATGAGGATGGCAGCGGCGATGATCTTTTGCATGCGAGGCCTAATGCCCCAACAATACGTCGAATTCATGGCGCGCCGCATCGCTCCCGTGCGTTTAGCGAACGACCGCGACCGCGCGGCGGTTCTTCGCCCAGACAGCCGGACCCGTGCCCAGCTCCGCCGGCCGTTCCTTGCCGTAGGAGACCGTGTTCAGGCGCGACGAGGCGACGCCGAGCGCGGAGACGTAGTCCTTCATCGCATTGGCGCGGCGGGCGCCGAGCGCGAGGTTGTAGGCGCGCGTGCCGCGTTCGTCGGCATGGCCTTCGACCGTGAGGTTGACGCTGCTGTTGGTCTTCATCCAGGCGGCCACGGCGTCGAGCGTCGAACGCGCTTCCGAGGACAGATCGTAGCGATCTGTATCGAAAAACACGCGGTCGCCGATCGTGGCGTTCAGTTCTTCCTGGCTGCCGGGCGTATAGCGCGAAGCCGTCGAGGGCGCAGTCGCGACCTGGCGGGTGGTGTCCACTTGGGCGGGGGCGTTGGCGCCGCTGCCGGTTGCGTCTTCATTGCTGCTCGTGCAAGCGCTGATCGCGAGCGCCAGGGCGACCGTGGCGATAGTCTTAAAGTACATAATGTCGGTACCCCCAACGGTTACACGTCGCAAAACATTCTTGGCGAAATTACCATACGACGTGGGATTTGCGAGCTAATACGTCAGCCGCGCGACGATCACAAGAGGGACATTTTTCACGCTGCACTGCGTCATGGCGCCAGCGGCGACCAGGCCGGATCGGATGCATCGCCGGGCGTCGGAACGTCCTGAATCGGTCCGCCGGCGATGTCGACCATGGCAAGTCGCGTGCGGCCGCCGCGGCCGCGACTGTCCATCGGCGCCTGGCGATAAAACATTAGAATTCGGCCATTTGGCGCCCATGTCGGACCCTCCTCCAGGTAGGACGTGGAGAGAATTTTCTCCCCCGATCCGTCCGTCCGCATGACGCCGGTCTGGAACTCGCCATTCGCCAGTTTCGTGAACGCGATCAGGTCGCCGCGCGGCGACCATACGGGAGCGGCATAACGCCCTTCCCCGAAAGAAATTCTTCTGACATTGCCGCCGTTCGCGCTCATCACATACAGTTGCTGCGTGCCGCCGCGGTCGGATTCGAACACGATCTCGCTTTGATCCGGCGAGTAGGAGGGCGATGTGTCGATCGACGGATGATCGGTCAGGCGTCGGCTTTTCCGGGACCGCAGGTCCATGGTGTAGATGTCGGAATTGCCGCGCTGTTCGGTCGAATACAGCAACTGATCGCCGTCGGGGGAAAAGCGCGGCGCGAAGGTCATGCCTTCGATCGGGCCAAGCGTCTCCTGCTGCTTGGTGTCGACGTTCAGGATGCGCACCCGCGGCGAGCCGTCGGCATAGGAGAGATAGGCGATCTCCTGACGCGACGGCGAGAATCGCGGCATCAGCACAAGGTCGCGGCCATCGGTCAGATAGGTATGGTTGGCGCCGTCCTGATCCATGATCGCGAGACGCTTGACCCGCTGGTCGGGGCGTCCCGATTCGGCGATATAGACGATCCGGGTATCGAAATAACCCTCCTCGCCGGTCAGCCGCTTGTAGATCGCATCCGCCACGAGGTGCGATACGCGGCGCCAGTTTTCCCGCTCGGTCACATAGGCCTGGCCGACCATCTGGCTTTCGCCGAGCACGTCCCAGAGCCGGAACTCGACCCGGATACGCCCGTCCGGCTGGTTCGCAATCCGGCCCGTGACCAGCGCCTGGGCGTTGATCTGTCGCCAGTCGGGGAAGCGCGGCGACGATGCGGCCGCTTCGGGCGTCTGCAGGAAGGCCGCCTCATCGATCGACCGAAACAGGCCCGACCGTTCCAGGTCCGCGATAGCGACATCAGCCATTTCCCGGCCGACCTTGTCGCTCGCCGGCTCCTGGCCGACGAACCGGATAAAGGCGATCGGCATGGGCGCGGTCAGGCCCTGGGTCACGTCGATGCTGATCTGCGCCGACGCCGGCTGCAGTCCGAAGGCGAACAGGACCGCCGCAAGCGCCGCGCGCCAGCCGTACTTCAAAGCTGAAGTCATTCCGTTTGTCCCAATGTTTCGTGTGTGATCGTGCGGGTTCGTCACGTGCGGGTTTGTCACGAATTGGCTTGTCATGGGCATCCTCATCCGGCCATGGCTTGCGGATCGAATCGGATGCGCATTTCACGCCAGTTTCTGTAGTCGCCCGGCGGCAGCGCCAGGGCGCCGGCCTTGTTCATCGGGCTGCATTTCTGGACCGCCTGTCGCGCGCGCTCGACGGCGATCCGGCCAGGCGCGCCCATGCTCGGCGGCGGGCTGGCGAGCACGATAATCTCCTCAACCTCCGTCGTCGGCTTCAGCTTGACCAGCAGCTCGACGACGAGCTGATGGGCATTGGCTTGCCCGCGCGGCGTTTGCCAGCAGCCGCCGATCCGGGACGCCAGCGCGTCGCGATTGGTCTTCGAGAGCGATTCCGCAGCGACGCCGACGCCGACCGCTTCCGCGACCGCCGCCATCGGCGCGTCGGACGTGCGGGCGCCGATGGCGCCGCTCATCAGGGCGGCGAAGTCCGTGCCCGGCTTCGGCGGCGACGGCTGAGGGGAGGCCGCGACGGGCGGCGGTTCGGCCGGTTCCGGCGGATTGAGATCATCGGGGCGCTTCGGCGGCAGAGGCGTGCCCTTGGCGCGCGGCCGCGGCGCAGCCGGCGCCTGGGCCAGCGCTTCCGGCGGCGTCGGCGCATTCGGGGCCGCGGGATCGGGCGGCGTCGGCGGC
>CALAHN010000044.1 GCA_937891825.1 uncultured Alphaproteobacteria bacterium | reverse complement strand
CGGTGAATCACAACCTGCTGATATCGCTCAAACACTTTTCGGTCAGGCTCTTAGACATAACAATCCGATTCAACTGAATACGGGCGCTTTATATCTAGCGTAAACACTTCCGAGTTGGATTGTCTCAAATCACGCCCTTCGCCTGCAGCGCCTGCACCTCTGCGTCCGACAGGCCGAGCAGGCCGCCAAAGACATCCCCGTTCGCGGAAGCCAGGGCTGGGCCGAGGTTGGTGATCTTGCCTGGCGTGCGGGAGAGCCGGGGGGCGACGGCGGGGACGGTGACGGGGCCGGTTTCGGGGTCGTCGACCGTCACCAGATTGCCGCGCGCCTGGAAATGCGGGTCGGCGAAAATCTCGTCGATTGCGTTGACGGCGCCGATGGGCACCTCGGACGCCACACAGGCCGCGACGACCGCGTCCCGGTCCATCGACTTGGTCCAGGCGGAGACGAGGCCGTCGACCGTGCCGCGCTCCTGCAGGCGCTTGGCGACGTGGCCGTAAATCTCCGGGGTCGCGAGTTCAGGGCGCTGCATCGCGGCCGCCAGACGCTCGAACATCTTGTCGGACGTGCAGGCGATGGCGACCCAGCGCCCGTCGCCGCATTCGAAATGGCCGTGGGGACAGGCGTTCGCAGTGCCGATGCCTTCCCGGCCGCGCACATAGCCTGTCGCGGCATAAGCCGGCGCCAGTTCATCGAGCGCCCGGAAGACGGATTCGTAGAGCGCCAGATCGACGACCTGGCCAAGACCCGAACGCTCCCGTTCCCGGAGCGCCATCAGCACGCCGATCGCGCCATACATGCCGGTCATGTAGTCGCCGAGGCTGGTGGAGCCTGGCGTCACCGGCGGGCCGCCCGGCATGCCGGCCAGATGGGTCAGGCCGCCGAAGGCATGGGCGATCCGGGCGAAACCGGGGCGGTCCTTGTAGGGGCCGGTCTGGCCGTAGCCCGAGACGCGCAGCAGCACGAGCTTCGGGTTGATCGCGGACAGCACGTCGTATCCCAGGCCCCATTTCTCCAGCGTGCCAGGGCGGAAATTCTCGGTGACGACGTCGGCCTCCGCGACGAGGCGCTTGAAGAGCTCGCCGCCTTCGGGCGCGCGCAGGTTCAAGGTGATCGAGCGCTTGTTCCTAGCTTCCGTCAGCCAGGCGAGGGTCGAGTCAGCGCGGTTCGACTGGGTGCCATAGCGCCGCCACGGGTCGCCGCCGCCCGGCTGCTCGATCTTGATGACGTCCGCCCCGAACTCGCCGAGGATCGAGGCCGCCATCGGGGCCGCGATGAAGGTCGCGATATCCAGAACCCGGACGCCCGCCATGGGCAGGGCCGCTGCTGCGTCAGTCATGCGTCGATCTCTCCCAGATAGAAGCGTCGGGCCGCCGGACTATGTTGGGTCCCGTTGACGGCGGATGCGAAGGATGCGGCTTTTCCGGGCAGCGCGGGCGGCGCCCCTGGCTTCCGATGCGCCCATCATGCCAAGCGCGATGACGAACGGCAGCAGGAAATACAGCGCGCGATAGGCCAGGATCGCGGCCAGCACCGCGTCCCTCGGCGCCGTCTCCGGCAGCAGCACCAGCACCGCCGCCTCGAACACGCCGATGCCGCCGGGCGCCTGGCTCATCATGCCCGCGACATAGCCTATGACGTAGATGCCGACGAAATGCCAGTAGTCGAGGCCGATGTCGGCCGGCAGCAGAAAATACAGCGCGGCGGAGGCGAAGCCCCACTCCAGGCAGGCGGTCGCGACCTGGGTCAGGCCGATCTTGATCGAGGGCGGCTGGAAGCGCCGGCCCTTCAATTCGAACGACGGCCGGCCGGCGATGCTCCAGACCAGGTAAAAGCTGCCGCTGATCGTCGCGACCGCGCCAGCGACATGCGCCGCCCAAAGCGGCATGCCGGTCGCCGCGGCCAGCGCTTCGGCGTTCACGAAGATGATCAGGCCGGCGACAGCGACGATGCCCAGCACATAGGCCATGCCGCCGAATATGATGACGGTCGCGATGTCGTAGGTCGAGACGCCCCAGCGGGAATAGAAGCGATACCGGACCGAGCCGCCCGACACCGCGCCGAAGCCGATGCTGTGGCTGAAGGCATAGGCGACGAAGGAGACATACATGATGCGGGCAAAGCGCATCGGCCGCTTGATATAGGCGAAGGCCGTCGAGTCGTAGACTGTCAGCACCAGATAGGCGCCCGCCGTGCAGACCAGCGAAATCCCGATGCTTTGCCAGGAGGTCGCTTCCAGCCGCGCCAGAATCTGGCCGAACTCCAGCCCCGCCAATTTCTCACGCAGAACCCAGCCAGCCGCGATCAGGACGCCGAGCGCGACGAGCCCGGTGATATATTGCGTCGGCCTACGCCCCATCGTCCGCCCGTTCCGATCCACTGACGGCCAACCGCCGCGCTGGATTTTGTAACGGACTTCGCGCCATATTGGAAATCATCCTTCGCATTAAACGCTCAGCAAATCTTTGGCCGTAGACTCGCGCCATGCCCAACAGCCGCCGCCCAATAGAAAACGCTGCAAGAACAGATATTCCTAACGGACTTCTGGCCGGCGCCGCTATTCTGATCGGCGACCCCCATGACATGTATGCGGCCCAGACGCGGGCAAGCCTCTGGCGCGAAGGGGCGATCGAAATCATCTGGCGGCGGACCTGCGCCGCGGTCGAAAAGGCGCTGCATGAAGGCGGCATCGACATCGCGTTGATCGATCTGGCGATGGCCGATGGCGATGCGGCCGCCCTGGTCCGGCGGGTCCGTTACGGGGAAATCGGGCAGAACCCCTTTCTGCCGATCATCCTGACGACCCGTAATCCGCAAGGCGCGATCATCGATGCAGCCCTGGCCGCCGGCGCCGACGATGTGTTGGCGAAGCCTTATACGGCGAGCATGGTCGCCCGCCGCATCCACCGCCTGGGCAGCGGCCGGAAGCCCTTTATCGCAACCGAGGATTATGTCGGGCCGGTGCGCGGCTTCACGGCGCGCGAGGGCGCGGATCAGCGGGCGTTCGATCCGCCGAACGCGCTGGCGTTTCTGTCCAAGGGCGATGCCGAAATCCAGTCCGTTTCGCCAACGGGCTTCAAGGCCGCGAAGGATCGACTGACAAGTCTGCGCCTGGAAATCGCCGCGAAACGGGTAGCCGCCGCCGCCCGCGCCGCGCTTGAGGCGGGCGCAGCGCAAGCGCCCATCGCATTCCGCGCCTTGCGCGACAGCGCCCAGTCCCTGACAGCAGTCGCCGTGGCCTTACGGAGCGCCGCATTCAAGCGGGCCGTCGGGCGGCTTGCCGCGCTTGCGGCACATGGGGTCATGGCGGGCGCCGACGCGCGCCAGGTCGCCCGCCTGGTCGCGGAGTTGGCCGACGCGGTCAGCCTGGCTGCGAAACTCGGTCAGGACGGCAATCTGAAACTGCCGACGGATATCGCCCGCCGGATCGACGCGCGCTATCCAGACCTGCGAGCGGCTAAATGAGGCGGTCGGCGCCCGCCGTCCGCCAGCCTTATTCCTTCAACGCCTGAGGCCCCAAAAGCGCCTCGCGGAACCGCGCCATGCCGATCACGCCATTGCGGATCGGCATTTGAACGGGCGGCATGGCGGCGGTGATTTCAACCAGTCCGAAGACCGGCCCTGGCCCCGCCATCGCCAGATCGCGCAATTCATCGATGCCGGCGTCGTCGTTCACGCGCCGCACCGTCGGAATGCCGCTGGCGGCCGCGACGCCGGCCAGGTCCAGATTGACGCCGGTATGACTGACTTGCCCGCCGGTTTCGCCGAAGCGGCCATTGTCGAGGCAGATCACCGAGAGATTGGCCGGCTTCCGCCAGCCGATCGTCGCGAGCACATAGAGGCCCATCGCCAGTTCCGCGTCTCCGACCAATGCGATGACGCGCTTGTCGGGCTGCGCCGTCGCGAGGCCAAGGGCGGTCGGGGTGGCGCTGCCCATCGCGCCCAGCAGATAGAAGTTCAGCGGCGTCTCCCCCGCCGTCTCCGCATCCCAGATGGCGGAGCCGAGGCCGGCCACTATCAGCAGATTGGGGTCCCGGTCGCGCAGCAGCCGATGGACGGCGCCGCGGCGTTCCAGGCGATTTTGCGATCCTGTCGTCATGGCGGCCTCCCTTAAAAGACTTTGGCGCCGGTGGCGCGCTGGGAAATCAGCGAAAAGACCGGCAAATAGGAGTTGAACGCCAGGCGGCCGCTCGCCTCCGTCACTGGAATGACATCGGCGGCGGTCTCGGCGCGGTTGACCACGACGTTGACCGCCTCAAGCGCCTTCGGGATGCCCTGGCCCATCGGGGTCTGCCAGCCGTTGAATTCGCCCCACTCGCCGCGCATGGTCGCGATTGCGAAGAAGGGCGCGCCGGTCGAATGCACAAGCCCGAGCGCGTTGATGGCGTTGCCGATGCCGCTGGACTGCATCAAGGCGCACGCGCGCCTGCCGCCAAGCCAGGCGCCGACGCAGATGCCGACGGCTTCAAACTCGTTCACCAGCGGGAAACAGTCGATCTCGGGGTCCGCGAGACACCGGTCGATCAGCTTCGCATGGCCCGCGTCGGGAACATAGACGACCTGCCTGATCTTCAGCGCCTTGATGCTGTCGTAGAGTTGGTCTTTCCAGTCGCTGTTCACAGCTTCGACCATACGGCCTCTCCCATCCTAGCGCCGTTCGCACTGCGCGTCAGCTTGTTGGTTGCTTATGCCGCCTCAGGCGCGGCCGGCTGCTTCAACCGCGCGACCGGCCGTTCGTCGATGACGATATGACAGACTGCCGCCAGCAGCCCAAGCACGATCGCCACATACCAGACCATGTCATAGCTGCCGAGCCGGTCAACCGCCTGCGCGCCGAGATAGACGCCAAGGAAGCTGCCGATCTGGTGGCTGAAGAACACGACGCCGAACAGCATGGTCATGTATTGCGTGCCGAAGACCTGGGCGACGATGCCCTGGGTCGGCGGCACCGTCGACAGCCACAGGACCCCCATGGCGGCCGCGAAGATATAGACGCTCGTCGTCGACACGGGGAAGGAAATGAACGCCAGAATGACCACCGCCCGGAGCAGATAGATCATCGCCAGCACGCCGCGCTTGCTGACGACCGAGGCGACAAAGCCGACCGCGAGGCAGGCCCCGACGTTGAAGACCCCGATGATCATCAAGGCATTGGCGCCGGCCTGCCAGCCGACGCCCAGATCGTTCAGATATTTCGGCAGATGCACGCCGATGAACGTGACATGGAAGCCGCAGACGAAGAACCCCAGAACCAGCAAGGTAAAGCCACGATGCCGGAAGGCCTCGCCCAGCGCTTCGCCGATCGAGAGCTTGGCGATCTCGGCCGTCGACGGATCGCCGTCGTTCTGATTGCTGCGCACGAAGATCGCCAGCAGGATCATCGGCAGGGCGATGATCGCGACGCTGACGAACGCATCGGACCAGGTTGTGGTCTCCAGCAGCGCCCGGCCGATCGGCGTCATGACGATCATGCCGGCCGAGGAGGACGCCGTGATCAGGCCGAACGCCATCGTGCGGTGGCGCGGGTGCACGGAGCGCCCGACCGCCCCCAGCACGATGCCCATGCCGGCCGCGCTTTGGGCCAGACCGAGCAGCACGCCGGCGGACAGGAAGAACAGCGCCGGATCGTTCGCTTGCGACATCAACCAAAGGCCGCTCGCCTGCAGCATCGCGCCGAAGATCAGCACCCGGGAGGAGCCGAACTTGTCGGCGAGCGCCCCGAAAAACGGCGAGCAGAGGCCCCACATCAGGTTCTGCGTCGCCAGGGCGATCGAAAACTGGCTGCTCGACCAGCCAAGGTCCTGCAGCATCGGCGTCTGCCAAAGGGGAATGATGTTGCGAATGCCCATCGACATCAGCGCGATCAAGGCGCCGCAAACGACGATGACCCCGATCGGCAGGCCGGATTTCCGGGTTTCGGGCGGAATCGGCGGCGGTTCGGGCAAGCCGTCCTCGTAGTCCGCATAGGTCGGGCCTGGATCGATTGGCGCGGCGGCCCGGGCCGCGGCCGCCTGCGCGGGCGGCGCTGCGCGCGCCGGTTCGCCATAGGCGGCCGGCGCCGCGCCAGCACGATAGACCCGGATCGGGGTCAAGCCGCCGACTGATTCTTCCGCCATGGTCGCAATCCAAATCCTTGCCTGAGGGCTACCAGCCGCACAGCGATTTCAAAACCTCGCCAGCCCACATCATGCCGCCTAGGACCTGGCCGTAGAACGGCGCGGCGACGGCCGTCACGACCAAAACCGCAAGGCCGCCGATCAGGCCCCATTTCGGGACCAGAGGCGGCTCTGCTGCGGTCTCATTTTCAGTTGGCGTCGGCATGGCGCGCACTCTGCCGATCTCACGCGGCGCCTGCAAGCGCGGCGAAACGGCGGGCGCCTTTGCGCGCGACGCACAAGGGGAGCGCCAATTGCCTTGCGCATCGGGCTTTGGGCCTATTACCTCTCCCGGCCATCGCATCCCGGCCGGCCGAAACGCCCGCCGACCCACAGGAGAACCAGAACATGGACGTAAACGGCAAAGCGGCGATCGTCACAGGCGGCGCCTCCGGACTTGGGCGGGCGACCGCCGAAGCCTTGGTCAAGGCGGGCGCAAAGGTGACCTTGCTCGACCGGAATTTCGCCCTCGCAGAGGCGACGGCGGCCGCGATCGGGGCGCTGGCGGCGGAGTGCGACGTATCCGACGCCGCCTCAGCGGCCGCGGCCATCGCTAAGGCTCGCGACGCCCACGGACCGGCGCGGGTCTGCATCAATTGCGCCGGGATCGGCGGATCCGTCCGGATCGTCGACCGCAAGGGCCAGCCGATGGACCTGGATCACTTCCGGAAGGTCATCGAGGTCAATCTAGTCGGCACGTTCAACACGCTGCGCCTGGCGGCGGCGGACATGAGCAGCCTCGAGCCCGTCAACGACGACGGCCTGAAGGGCGTCATCGTCAACACTGCGAGCGTCGCTGGCTACGAAGGGCAGATCGGCCAGGCCGCCTATACTGCATCGAAGGGCGGCATCATCGGCCTCACCATCCAGTCCGCCCGCGATCTCTCGGCCCATGGCGTCCGGGTCTGCACGATCGCGCCCGGCATCATGCTGACGCCGCTGTTGATGGGCCTGCCCCAGGACACGCTGGACCTGCTGGGCAGCCAGGTGCCGTTCCCAAAACGGACGGGCGACGCCACAGAGTACGCATCCCTCGCGATGGAAATCGTGCGCAACGACTACCTGAACGGCGAGGTGATTCGCCTGGACGGGGCGATTCGCATGGGGCCGCGGTAAATCGCGCCAGCCTTGGGCGGGGGACGCCCAAGGCTGGATTTCTCGATGACTATCTCAAGGCCAGAGGATGGCCTCACGCCCCTGAGCGCGCCATGCGCTAATGCGCCGCCTCGCCAATTTGACGCATGCCCATGGACAAACGGCGCCAGAGTTCCAAATGCCCGCCCTGATTCCCCTTGTGACAGAAATTCGGTCACAGTATGGTGCCCGCTCTTAACCAAAGCTCCAGGGAGGGCAATAAATGAAACTATCGACAAAGATCGGCCTCGTATCGGCCGTCGCCGCAGTCGCCATGGCGGCGACCACGGCGCAAGCAGAGCGCGTGCGCTGGAAGCTGCACAGCGCTTGGGGCAGTTCCGTGCCGCATCTCGGCACTTCGGGCGTCCGCTATGCGGAGCGGGTAAAGCTCGCTTCCGGCGGCGACATGCAGTTAAAATTCTTCGAGCCGGGCGCGCTTGTGCCGGGCAATGAAGGCTTCGACGCCACATCGAAAGGCTCGATCGAAGCGGCCTGGACGACGGCCGGCTATGACGTCGGCAAGGTTCCCGCCCTGGCGTTCTTCACCTCGGTCCCCTTCGGCCCTGGCTACGGCGAATATTTTGCCTGGAAGATCTACGGCGGCGGCAACGAAATCCAGCAGGAAATCTACGCCTCCAACAACATCCATCAGATGGACTGCTTCGCCATCGGGCCGGAAACTTCGGGCTGGTTCAAGAATGAGATCACCAGCCTCGATCAGCTCAAGGGCCTGAAGATGCGGTTCTTCGGTCTTGGCGCGCGCGTCATGCAGAAGCTTGGCGTCTCCACCCAGCTCCTGGCCGGCGGCGACATCTTCCCGGCTCTCGAGAAGGGCGTCATCGACGCGACCGAATTCTCGATGCCCGCCATGGACATCAAGTACGGCTTCTATCAGATCGCGAAGTACAACTACTTCCCTGGCTGGCATCAGCAGACCTCGGTCAGCCAGATGCTCGTCAACATGGACAAGTGGAAGGGCCTGTCGGAATCTCAACAGGCCATGCTGGAAGTCGCTTGCGGCGACAGCATTCACAACACCTATGCCGAAACCGAAGCGGTCAATCCGGGCGCCATGGTTGAAATGGGCGAAAAGTACGGCGTGATCACCAAACGTTGGGACGACGAGACGCTCGGCGTCTTTGAAAAGACCTGGAACGAGGTCCTTGAAGAAGATGCGAAGACCGACCCGCTGTTCAAGCGCGTCGCCGATAGCTACGCCGACTTCCGTGTGAAATATGCGAAGTGGGGCGCCGCTCAGGCGATCAAGTCGACCTACCTCCAGTAGGACGGCCAGCGGCTGAGCACATCAGCCGCATCCGCTGCGAGGAGGCGCCCTGGCCGGTTCGGTCCGGGCGCCTCCTCTGCGATCCAAGGCGCAAAAAACTTAAAAAATAGCGCCGCCAACAAGGGAAGGTATTGTATCGATGGAAGCGCTCACCGCCGGCATTCGCCGTAATACCGGGTTAGCTATCGTTCTTGTCGCGCTCGCCATCGTCGGCATGGCGTATGTCTATGTTCTCGGGCTCTCGCCGGATGAGCAGGAAGACCTGCTATATCTGTTGCACGATTATCTGCCGATCGTGATGTTCGCCTCGCTCGCCATGCTGCTGTTTTCCGGGTTTCCCGTGGCGTTCATTCTTGGCGGGCTGGCATTTCTCTACGGATTGATCGGCTACTTCTTCGGGATTTTCTCCCTGGTCGAGTTTTTCAATTTCATGCCGCGGATCTGGTTCGGCGGCGCCGAGAACCTGGTGCTGGTATCGGTCCCGGCCTTTGTCTTCATGGGCATCATGATGGAGCGGAGCGGCGTTGCGAACGACCTGCTCTACTGCGTCCAGGTGCTGTTGAAGAAAGTTCCGGGCTCCCTCGCCCTCGCCGTCGTCGTGATGGGCACCGTGCTCGCCGCCATGACCGGCATCATCGGCGCCTCGGTCACGATGATGACTGCGCTCGCGCTTCCAACGATGATCCGGCAAGGCTACAGCCATGCGCTGGCGACGGGCTGCATCGCTGCTTCCGGAACGCTCGGCATTCTTATTCCGCCCAGCATCATGCTGATCATCATGGCCGACCTGATGGCCGTTTCGGTCGGCAACATGTTCATGGCCGCGATTCTGCCGGGCCTGATGCTCGCCGCCCTCTATCTGGTGTTTGTCGCCACATATTCCGCGCTCCGCCCCTCGGCCGCGCCGCCGCTGGACCCGGCCTTGCTTGCCGTGCCGGCTCGCGAATATCCGAAGATGATTTTCAAAAGCTTCCTGCCGCCGGTCCTGCTGATCGGCATGATCAAGGGCTCGATCCTGTTTGGCGTCGCGACGCCGAGCGAGGCAGGCGCTGTCGGGGCCTTCGGCACCTTGCTGCTCGCAATCTTCAACGGCCGCCTGACCTTCGATCTGCTGCAGGGCGTCTGCCACACGGCGGCGCGCACCATTTCGATGATCTTCTTCATCATCATCAGCGCAACCTGCTTTGCCTATGTCTACCGCTCCCTCGGCGGCGACGATATCGTCGAGCACATGATCCAGTCCGCAGGCCTGGGGTCCTGGGAGTTGCTCTTCCTGCTCATGGGCATCACGTTCGTCCTGGGCTTCTTCCTCGACTGGATCGAGATCACCCTGATCGTCCTGCCCGTCTTCGCGCCGCTGGTCGCTGGCCTTGATTTCGGCGGCCACGTCGACCCGAAGGACGTGACGATCTGGTTCCTGATCCTGATGGCGATCAATCTGCAAACCTCGTTCCTCACCCCGCCATTCGGTTTCGCGCTCTTCTACATGAAGGGCATCGCGCCGAAAGAAGTGAAAATCCAATCGATTTACAAGGGGATCATCCCCTTCGTCATGATCCAGCTTTTCGGCCTTCTGCTTGTCATGTGGCAGCCGAATATCTCGCTGTGGCTGATGAAATCGGTTTACGACTACTGATCGGGCGGGAGAGAACACAATGAATCACTCTGCATCAGCAATGGCGGATGGCGCTGTCGATCCCAACGCCGCCAACATTGTCCATCTGACCGATACGCAGCTTCCGACCTGTCTGCGCGTCGCGAAGCGGCTTCGGGCATTCATCGATCTGGTCGGACGCGGCGGGTCGTGGTTCGCCATGCCCCTGATCCTGATCACGGCGTTCGACCTCCTGATCCGAAAGACGGGCGTCATCCAGCTTTGGCTGGTTGAGAATATCAGCCCCTATTTCGGCTCGACGCTCCTCCAGGAACTTGAATGGCATTCCCACACGATCCTGTTCACGATGGTGCTGGCGTTCGGCTACATCTGGAATACGCAGGTGCGCGTCGACCTCGTGCGGGAAACCTTGAAGTTCCGGCGCAAGGCCTGGATCGAGTTCATCGGCCTCAACATCTTCATGATCCCGTTTGCGGTCGTGATCACCTACTACGCCTTCGGCTACGCCCTCGATTCCTGGGCGGCGAACCGGGATGCCGCATGCGCCTGGTACGAATGCGGCGAAGTCTCCGCCTCGCTGGTCGGGATGAGCCATCGCTGGGTGATCAAGTTGATCATGGCGTTTGGCTTCCTCATGATCATCGTCGCCGGCATCACGGTCTGGCTTGAGATGTATGCCGTGCTGTTCCTGCCGCAGAACTGGCGCTTCCCGCTTTCGACCCTGGAATGGCCGGAAGAAGAAGGCGCGACGATCGAGGGCAAGCAGCGGCTCGATCTGGACGAGACCCCGGATCAGCTTGAACTGCGCGTGCGGGAACGCCAACGCCAGGGGCTGGACAATGGCGACGCCTAGATCGACCCGGGTCTTGGCGGGCCGCCAGGGTTCGGACAACACGAGCGGCAGTCCGAATCCGGCGCCTGGCCCGAACGCGCCATGTCCTGATTGCCTACCGCGACCGTCAAGCGATTGACCAATCATTCGACGGACCCAAGTTCAGGAATGACCTTGGGTCCGTTCCAGTTCCAAAGGGGAGCGCCGCCGCCGTGATGGACTGGGAGACGATGTTCAAGCGCTACGTTTGGGATACCGAACGGACGCCCTATTTCACGCCTGTCTCCAGGTTGACCCGGGTCCAGGCGGATTTCGAGGTGCTGGCGTTCTCTATCTTCATGGGCGTGCTGTTCAGCGTCGTCGCGCTCGGCGCCCTGACCGATAAATCCATGTTCGGACGGTCGCCGCCGCTTGGCCTCTATGCCTTCAGCGTGACGGCGTCGGCGATCGTGTTCAATTACACGAAGCTCTTGATCCCGGCGATCTATCTGGCGGCGTCGCCGCTCGCCTGCCTGGCCTATGTCGTCTTCTACGGGTTCGATGGCGCGCGGCTTCGCGTCGACAGCCTTATCGCCAGCGGCATCGTGCTCATGCTGACGCTGTACGCGCCGAGAATTATCAGCATCGCGCGCGCCTATGAAAGCATGCCGGCCGGCGTCGCTCCGCCGCCGCGGCGCACGCTGTTCAAATGACGCCCGCGCCGCGACCGGAGCCTGCCGAGCCGACGCTGCTGCCCGGCGCGTTCGGCTTCCGGCGCCATGTCGCGGCCTTCGCCGGCGCGCTCATACTGGGCCTTGCGGTGAATTGGGGGTTCGGCGCGCGCTTGCCGATCTTCTGGCCATTCGCAGCCTGGTCCGTCGGCCTCGCGATCCATTTCTTCTTCGCCAGCGCCCACGACATCAAGGAAGATTGGGTCGCGGACCGGGCGGACGAGCTGCGCCAGCGGTCCTATGACTTCGACCACATCCGCAACATTCAAAACCGGATCGCCGACCGGGAAGACACGCTGGTGCATCCGACGGAACGCGAACCCCGACGCAAGGACGACGCCTGAACTCCGGAGCAGGGCGCGCTCATGGAAACGCCGACAGGCAAGCTCGCCCTACTGGCGCAGCGTCGCTGTAATCCGGCGAAACTCGATCACATTGTTCTTCATGGCGCGCCGGGTCAGCATCCAGCATTCGCTTTCCGCAAGCGCGGCGCTCAGGGATTTGACCGACGTCTCCTTGCCGAAAATCTTCGCCAGATAGGTTGTCCAGGCCTGGCTGATCGCACTGCAATATTCCGGCGTCATATCGGCGTTGACGTGGACCTCGAAGCCCTGATTCTCCAATTCGGCCTCGAAATCGTCGACCGTGGCCATCACGCCGCGATGGGTCTGGGCGTCCTGCCAGGCGGACAGTAGCGGGTCGTTGATCGCGCCGGACTTCAGGAAGACTTCGCCGATCAGGATCTGGCCGCCATTCCGCATGATGCCCGCCAGTTCCGCGACCAGTTTCAGGGGATTGCGGACTTTCGGCAGCGTCGAATGCAGCAGCGCCCGGTCGATCGTTCCAGGGCGCACGCCCTTGAATTCCGGATTCTGGGCGTCGAAGGATGCAAAGCGCGTCTTGCGGCGGAGGCCCCATTGCGACGCGGACGTTTCCGCCGCTTCGCGCAGCGCCGGATCGGACTCGAAGCCAAGCGTATACACGCCGCTTTGCAGATGCATGTAGCGCGACAGCCCGCCGAGCCCGGCGCCGATCTCAATGACGTTCATGGCCGGATCGAGCCCAAGCACCGTCGTCCACGAACGCATCAGCGCCGCCGTTTCCGGGCAAAGCTGGTTCTCGCCCCAAACCGACTGGGCGAGTTCTATTCTGGCCTGCGGCCAGCGCGTCGATGAAAGGACGCCGCCGCCTGTCGCCTTTTTCCCTGTCCCGGTTCCGAATGGTCGCGGAACCGTCGCCGCCTTCCCCAATGCCATGGAGGTCTCCCGAAACCATAAACTGAGGCTCGAATGCTCTTCTGCATTAATTTGATATAGCATTGAGGTTAACGCCCTGTTGTCGCCAGGCGAATTCATGCGCCCGCCAACACCTTTGCAAAGCGCGCGAATGGCCGATCGTCGAGTCCGAGCCGCATCGGCAGTCCGAAATGACCATGGGGCCAGCGGAAGCAGTTCTCCGGCGGCAGCCCCCACAATTCGGCGATCGCCAGACCATCCCTGTAGGGCGTCACGGCGTCATGGCGGCCGATGACGGAGAGGATGCGCGCGCCCGGCACAGCGGCGGCGCGTCCTGGCCCCAACGCCGAACGCCACGGCGCAAGAGCCGCATCGTCCCAGCCGTGCGCCTCGAAGGCTGCCGGGATGCCAAGCGCACGAGCGAGCGGGCCGCTGACGACGCCGGGCAAGTCGCCGGAATGGGCGAGGAGAAAGCCGGCGTCGGGCCGCGCCGTCGCCGGCCAGGATATGGCATGGGTAAGCGCGAGCTGCGCCGCGAAGCTTGACATCGAAACCCCGAAAATGCCGACCGGGCGCTCGAAGCGGCGTCGCGCCCAGGCGATCCAGCGGGCGCTCTCCCGCACCTGGGCCGCGAGCAATGCGCCGACAGAAACCGGCGCGCCCTCAAAGAAGCTCTCGCCGCCGTACCGTCCGACCGCACGGCGCAAGCCATGACCTGGCGAGACAAGTTCGATCGCCGCGATCCCATGCCCCGCGAATGTGGCCGAAAAATCGTAGTCCGACCGTGGGCGCACATAGATATCCCACTCGACGCCGACGCCGGAACCGACGACGCACGCGCCGATCACCGGGCCTTCGGCCGGCCAACTGGCGCGCGCCCAGGCACGGTCGCCGAGCAGGCCAGTCTCCGCTGGCGCATAAAGCCACTGTCGGTAAAGGACGCCCTCCCGGTAGACCGGCCCGGCGTCGACAGTCATGAAATCGTCGGGCGCGCTGAAATCGGCGGCCCCCGGCGGCCAGTGCTCGGCCGGGGGCTGCATGCCCCATTGCACCAGCGGCAGATCGCGGCGGCCAAGCGCCGTCAGCAACGCTGTGGCTGTCGCGAGGCGCCTGGTTGCGGCGCGCCGTCGCTCCATTTCCGCCTGCGCCGGATCGCCCGCGACGCCGCTGACCATGATGTCCCGCCACGCTTCCGTCGCGGCTTCGGACGCGACGCAAGCATCGCGCGCCGCCTGATAGGCCTTTCGGCCGAGCAGCCGATCGAAGCGGCGCGCCTGGGCCGGCGGCAACCCTGACCGGAACAGATCGGCGTCGCCATAGCTGGCCTCAGCCGCCGCAAGCAGACGGGCGGCGGGAAAATGATGCCGCCGCAACATTCGGATCAGGAGGGGGTCGACAACCACGCCGACGCGATCGAAGCCGAAACGCACGACATGGCCAAACAGGGAAACGCTCATCCGTCCCCTATGCCCGATTGCGCCCTGGCGCGCCAGCGATTCGCGCGAGCCCGCAAAATTCGTTGACGCGCCGCCGAAACAGGCGTATTTTTCCATTATGTACGCCATGTCGATCAGCTTGCGAATTACGAACCCGGCAGCTCATTGAGCGCCGGGGTTTCGCCGTTCGCACGTCCATAGATCGTCTCAAGGGTACACATTCCATGTCCGTATTGAATTTTACCGCCGACTCCCGGGTCGCGTGTTTCTCCGTCTATGCCGATGTCGATCCGGGCGCCATGTCCCGGGTAATGCAGCTTTTCGCCAAGGAAAGCCTGACGCCGACGCGCTGGACCAGCACGGTCGAAGCCGACCGGCTTGTGATCGATATCCAGATGGCCGGGCTTTCCGCGGAGCGCGCCGACTATTTCGCTGACGTCATGCGCCGCATGCCGGTTGTGGAAGCGGTGCTGACCAGCGCCAAGTCGCGTCTGGCGTCGGACGACGGCCGCGCTGCGTGAGCTATCTGGCGCATATCCAGCGCTGCAATGCTCACGATCTCGGCCGGTTCCTGCCGTTCACGATCGGGGCCGAGCAGGTCGGCTGGATCCGCCCGGCGGTCCGGGACGTGCTGCTGGGGATACACAGCGAGTTTGAGGCGGCAGGCGCAGGCGTCAGAGTGGCGGCTCGGCATGCCAGCTTCGATGGCCGCAGCGCCGCGCTGACGGCAGGCGCGGCCGCGCTGGTCGAAGCTGGCGTCATCCGCGGCCTCCGGACGGAGCGTTACGGCGTCACCAACGCCTGGGGCCGGCCGCCCCTGGCCGCGATCGACCGGGGCGCGGTCGAGGCTTTCGGCTGCCGCGCCTACGGCGTGCATGTGAACGGCTGGCGGCGACGGCCCGATGGCGGCATCGCCATGTGGATCGGCGTCCGCGCCGGGGACAAGGCTGTCGAGCCCGGCAAGCGGGACAACATGGTCGCCGGCGGGCAACCACTCGGCCTTGGCCTGATGGCGAACCTGGCGAAAGAAGCCGCCGAGGAAGCCGACGTCCCGCCCGCCCTGGCGGCCCAGGCGCGGCCCGTCGGCGCCATCGCCTATGTCATGGCGGGCCAGGTCGGCCTGAAGCCGGACATGCTGTTCTGCTACGATCTTGAAACGCCCGCCGATTTCACGCCCCGCAATACCGACGGCGAGATGGAGCGGTTCGAGCTGCTGGCGCTGGAAGACATCGCCGAAGCCATCCGCACGACCGATACCTACAAGTTCAACGTCAATCTGGTCGTACTGGATTTCATGATCCGCCACGGCGTCCTCGACCCCGATACATGCCCCGACTATGCAGCCATCGTGGCGGGGCTGCATCGAAGCCAGAGCGCGCTTTGCTGAACGCTATTCCGCCGCTCCTTCGCGCGTGATCGCCTGTCCGCAGATCACCCGGCCCTTGATCGGATCGAAGGTCAGTTGCGGACTGCCGTAAAGCTCCCAGCCATCGTTCAACGCTTCGGTGACCCGGTCGCAGAAGCTACGGTCGTCGGGTCCAGTTAAAAATCGGTATCGGCGCATGGCGCGCGCACTCCTTCCAGAAACTCCCGAACGCCCTGAACCGCGTCCTTGAGGCCGAGGCGGACGGGCGTCGCGCCCTCCGGCAAGCCCGCCAGCAGACGGCTCGGCGTTCGCGCATCCAATATCACAAAGACGCCGTGGTCGTCTGCCCGCCGCACCAGGCGCCCGAAGGCCTGGGCGAGGCGGAGACGCACGATCCGGTCATCGTAAACCCGAGCGCCAAAATGGGCGCGGCGCGCCTTGTGCAGGATATCCGGCCGGGGCCAGGGCGCGCGGTCGAAGACGATCAGCCGCAGCGACCGCCCCGGCACATCGACGCCGTCCCGGGCCGCGTCGGTGCCGAGCAGGCAGGCGTTCTCCTCGGAGCGGAAGATCTCAACCAGATCGGCGAGGGCCATTCGGTCGATATGCTGGGCATAGAGCGGGAGGCCAGCTTCCTCCAATGCGCCCGCGATCCGGCTGTGGACGTCCCGGAGCCGGCTGATCGCGGTGAACAGGCCTAGGCCGCCGCCGCCCGACGCCAGGAACAAGGCCCGATAGGCCGCCGCCACATCTTCCGGCCGGTTGCGGTTGACATCGGTCACGACGAAAACACGGGTTTGCTTGGCATAGTCATAGGGGCTCGCGACTTTGGCGCGCAGCGCCGGCCGGGCCAGATGCACCGTGCCGACCCTCGTTTCGGCCGCGAGCCAGTTGGCCTCCACATCCTCGCCCCGGTCGGTCAGGGTCGCCGAGGTCACGACAGCGCCGTGCGCGCTCTCGAGCACCGCATGGGCGAAGGGCTTCGAAGGATCGACCCAATGGCGGCGCATGCCGACATCCCGCAAGCGGCCTTCGGTCTTGTCGACCTCAAGCCAGTCGACGAAATCGGGGAGCGCAGCTTCGTGCAAGCTCGTCAGCATATCGGCCCAGGCGGAAAGCTGCGTCCCCCGGCGGAGCAGCGTCCGCGCGATGCCTTCGATGCGCTGGCGGGTCTGGGTTTCGAGGATATCCGCCTCCGCATCGAGGCGCGCCAGGATCAGGACGCGGAGCCGCTGCATCGGCTGAATCATCTGGCGGAAGGCCCGCTCTAATTGCGTCGCCGCCTTCAGCAGATCCGGCAGGGCGGGCCGCGCGTCCGCCTCCAGGCTGAAGGGCGTATCCCGGTCCTCGGCGCGGGCCAGCACCTGACCGCAGCATCCGGCGAGGAAAGCTTCGGCGGCGCCGGCGGCCCCGCCCTCCGCCACGCGCTGCAGCCAGGCGTCGCCCGGCAGCGCTGTCGCCCCATTCAGGATGCTTAGGAGGGCTTCTTCAGCCTCTTCCGCGGCCTTTGGCGGATCGGCGGGCAGAATTTCCTCGACCCTGGCTTTCAAGCCGCGGGCGCGGCCGGTTCCGCGCTCGGCGCCGATCAGCCAGCGCCGAAACTCGCGCGCTTCCAGCCCCGTCAGCGCCGCGGAAAAGGCGCTGTCGGCAGCGTCGAACACATGGTGGCCTTCATCGAAAACATAGCGAGTCGGGGTATGGCCGTCGTCCAGCCCGCCAAGCGCCGCCTGGGCCATCACCAGCGCATGATTGGCGACGACGATATGCGCCCGGCGCGCCCGGCGGACGCTGCGTTCGATGAAGCATTTCTGATAGTGGGCGCAGGCAGCATAGACGCATTCGCCGCGCCGGTCCGCCAGGCCATAGGCGTTGCCCGGTCCGGCGAGATCGACCATCCAGCCCGGCATATCGCCGCCAATCAGGTCGCCGTCGCGGGTGGCGGACGCCCAGCGCGCCATCAGCGCCAGGCCGATGGCGTCTTCCGGCCGGCGCCGGGCCGCGCGCGTCGCTTCCTCGAAATTCAACAGGCAGAGATAGTTTTCCCGCCCCTTCCGCACCACGACCCGCGCCGCCTTGTCGGCCGCGACCGGATAGAGCCGATTGAGTTCATCGTCGATCTGCCGCTGCAAGTTCCGGGTATAGGTCGCAATCCAGACCGGCGCCTCGTTCTTCTCCGCCCAAACGCTGGCTGGCGCCAGATAGCCCAGGGTCTTGCCGACGCCCGTGCCAGCTTCCGCCAGTACGACATCGGGCGCGCCATCCGCCGCGCGCGGCTGAAACGCCGTGGCGCAGGCGCTGGCATAGTCGGCTTGTTGCGGCCGAGCTTCCGCGTCGCGGCCCAGCATGTCCGACAGGCGCTGCCGCGTCGCCTGTTCCTCGACGGGAACCGATCCCGGCTCGCCTTCCGGCGCTTCTTCCCGCCAGATCGGCAAGCGCCGCCAGACCTCGAAGCCCCGGCCGGTAACGGTCGCAGTCGACGCCCCGGTTCGCCCGACGGCGGCGATCGCGGCCGGCGCCCAAGGCCAGGCTGCTTCCGCCAGAACGCCGGCCAGATCGGCGACATCGGCATCCGCCTTGCCGGCCGCCAGTTCCGCCAGCAACAGCCGCGCCGCTTCCGGCAAGGCTGCGGCCGCATCGGCAAGGTCATGGGTCGCGGGCAGGCCCAACGCCTTCGCCATCCCAGCCGGCGTCGGCACGCAGAACTGCGCGGGCCGGACAAAGGCGAACAGCGACAGCAGGTCGAAGGCGCGGAACGGCCCCATGCCAAGCCGGCGCGCGACGCTTGGCATATGCACGACGATCGGCGCCTCCGCCGCGACACGGGCGGCCGCCGCCTTCAGCGAGGTCTTCTGCAATTCGCCGTCGCCGGAAAAGAAGACCGCCGCCTTGTGGCCGACGACAAGCGCGGGCGGCCTCACGAAGCTGAATGGGCCTCGACCCATCGATCCCGAATTGCCGTCCGGCTGGCGATCCAAATGCCCTCATGGCAGGCTGGATCGGTCCATATGTTCATCAAGCATTCCCCTCGTCTGGCATGATCGCCCCGCGCACGCCGATGACCCGATAGGCGAGATTGGCCCCGGCGCGGGCTGCGTCCATGGGCGACTGCCCTGCCGCCCGCGCCGCAATATAGGCCGCATTGAAAGAATCGCCCGCAGCCGTCGTATCGACGGGCCGCGGGTGCGGATTGCCCTTCAATATCGACGTCGCCGCATCGGCCAGCACCAGCACGTCGCCCGATCCATCCTTGACCACGATCTCCTCAGGCCCGCGCCGGGCGATGCGCGCCGCCGTCGCGGCTGGCGTCCGGTCGCCATAGAGCGCCCGCTCGTCATCGAAGCTCGGCAACACGATATCGGCCCAGCCCAGGGCGACTTCGTTCGCGGCTTTGGCGGCCTCCGCATCTTCCCAGAGGCGCGGACGATAATTGCTGTCGTAAACGATGCGCGCGCCAGCCGCGCTGGCCTGCCGCAGCGCCTCGAAGAGCACGAGCGCGCCGTCGAGCGTCAGCACGCCAAGCGTAATGCCGCTGAAGTAGATCCAATCATAGTCCCGCAGCCGCGCCGCCAGCTTGGCGCCGTCGGCGCCGTCGAACATCTCCTTCGCCGCGGCGGCGCTCCGCCAATAGTAAAAGCTGCGCTCGCCCTCCCCGGCCGTCCGGATCATGTAGAGGCCGGGCATCCGGCCGGGCATCCGGCGCACTGTTTCGGTTCCGACGCCTTCATCGGCCCATGCCGCCAGCATTGCGGCAGAATAGGGATCGTCGCCGAGCGCCGTGACGTAATCGACTGACAATCCCTGCAACCGACCAGTGCGAGCCGCATATATGGCTGTATTTAAAGTGTCGCCGCCAAAGCTCCGCGTTAGTCCGGCTTCGGCATCCGACAACTCAATCATGCATTCGCCGATGCAAGCCAAGCGCAATGGCGTTATCCTTCTGTTTACTGTCCCCCGGAATCGGACCTCGCACTCTGAAATCCGAAACGCGCGGTCGTCAACTTGTAACGGATTTTGAGCCCATGCCTATCGCACTCGCCTTGCCCGATGGCGCGCCGCCTGCAATCCCCGTCGTCGTGATCGAAGACGCCGCCGACGCCGCCCCGCTGGCGCGGGCCTTGCTGGCGGGCGGAATTCGCGTGATCGAGGTGACGTTGCGCTCAACGGCGGCGCTCGCCGCGATCAAAGCCATCGCGACCGACGTGCCGGATATGTTTGTCGGCGCCGGAACGTTGCTCAGTCCGGAAGACATGGCGCAGGCCGCCGCCGCCGGCGCGCAGTTTCTCGTCAGTCCCGGCGCGACGCAGTCACTGATCAATTGCGGCATCGCCTCGCAGTTGCCGTTCCTGCCGGGCGTCGCCACGGCGAGCGAAGCCATGGCGCTCAGGGAGGTCGGCTTCCGCCGGATGAAATTCTTTCCGGCCGACGCCGCCGGCGGCATTGCCGGCCTGAAAGGCCTCGGCGGCCCCTTGCCCGATCTCGCCTTCTGCCCGACCGGCGGCGTCGGCGCTGACAATGCGGCGGCATATCTGGCGCTCGACAATGTCTTCGCGGTCGGCGGCTCGTGGCTGGCGCCGGCGGCGGCGATCCGCGCGCGGGACTGGCGGCGCATCGAAACGCTGGCGGCTGAAGCCGCTCGGCTTGCCTGACGGATAATGCGCGCCAATCTCCAGGCGATCCCGGCCTGAAGGAGATTGCATGATGTCCCGGCGCATCGCCGCCTTGCTGCTGCTGATGCTGGCAGCCCCCGTCGCTGCCCAAGCCGCCGGCGGCCCGACCGCCCACGACTTCACGTTCACCTCCATCGAAGGCGAGCCCCTGCCGCTCCGCCAGTATCAGGGGAAAGCGGTTCTGGTCGTGAACACAGCCTCGCTCTGCGGTTTCACCCCGCAGTATGAAGGTCTGCAAAGCCTTTGGGACCGGTATCGGGCAGAGGGCCTTGTGGTGCTCGGCGTGCCGTCAGGGGATTTCGGCGGCCAGGAACTGGAGAGCGCCGATGAGATCAAGAGCTTTTGTACAACGAACTTCGCCATCGATTTTCCGCTGACGGAAAAAACCAGCGTCTCCGGCCCGACCGCCCACCCGTTCTATGCCTGGGCCGCCGAGGAACTTGGATCGACCGCGAAGCCGCGTTGGAATTTCCACAAATATCTGGTCGCGAAAGACGGCCGGCTGATCGACTGGTTCTCAACTGCGACCGGGCCGTCGTCGCGCCGCATCCAGGCGGCGATCGAGGCCGAACTCAAGAACTGACGCCAAGACCCGCCGCCTCACCGGTCCGGCGTCTCCCGCGCGCCGGCGACCGCGCGGCCAAGGCGCACCAATGCCGCCGCCAATGGGTCCGAGCCGATGCGCTCGGCCCTGGCGGCAAGCGCCAGGGCGCGCGGGTCATCCTCGGCGAGCGGCGGCGGCGCGCGGTCCGGCCGCGCTGCCGGCCTTGGCGGCGCGCCCGGCACGATCCTGATGCCGCCGATCGCGGCCGCGCCCAGATAATCGTTCACCCTGGCGACCAGCCTCGGCCCATCGTGCTGCAACAGCACCGCCGTGCCCGCGGTCGCCCGGACGCACAGCTCCGCCGGTCTGCGGCCGCGGGGCGGGTCGATGCGCTCGGGCCAGGCGATGTCCTTGAAATCCGGGCCGACGATATCCGCCCAGTCGCGACGCAGCGCCGCCAGCCCCCGCGCCTTGCGAGCGCCCGGATGGCCGCTCAGATAGGCGTCGAGCATCCGCGCGATGGGCTGGGGCCGGAACTTCGGTTTGCGCTTGTCCTCATCGCTCATGCCCGCCAGTATCCAGGCAGACATGCCATCCACGCAAGCGCCATCCGAAATCGCCGACGCCCTGCTCGCGTGGTACGACCGCGCCCGCCGGGACCTGCCCTGGCGCGCCAAGCCAGGCGAGATCGCCGATCCCTACCGCGTCTGGTTGAGCGAGGTCATGCTCCAGCAAACCACTGTCGCCGCGGTCGGTCCGCGCTTCCAGCGCTTCCTCGCGCGTTGGCCGACCGTCCGCGATCTGGCGGCTGCACCGGACGACGCAGTGATGGCGGAATGGGCGGGCCTCGGTTACTACGCCCGCGCGCGCAATCTCCTGAAATGCGCCCGGACCGTCACGGAGCGCCATGACGGCGCCTTCCCGGCCGACGAAGCAGCCCTGGCGGCGCTGCCGGGTGTCGGCGCCTATACATCGGCGGCGATTGCGGCGATCGCGTTCAACCGCATCGCCACGCCCGTCGACGGCAATATTGAGCGCGTGACGGCCCGTGTCTTCCGGATCGAAACGCCGCTGCCGCAAGCCAAGCCGGCGATCAAAGCCGCCTCCGTCAGCATGACCCCGGAAGACCGGCCCGGCGACTTTGCCCAGGCGATGATGGATCTTGGCGCGACCGTCTGCCTGCCGCGCCGGCCCCGTTGCCTGGTCTGCCCGCTCGCCCATTTCTGCGCCGCCCTGGCCGCAGGCGTCGCGGCCGACCTGCCGCTGAAAGCGCCGAAGCCGGAAAAGCCCCTGCGTCAGGGCACGGTCTACTGGGCGACGCGGCCGGACGGCGCCGTGTTGCTGCGCCGCCGGGCGCCCAAAGGCCTGCTTGGCGGCATGGTCGAATTGCCGTCCTTCGGCTGGTCCGACGACGACGCGCCGGAAGCCGTCCGCCAGGCAGCGCCGATCTGGCGGGACGCTGGGGCCACGGTCGGCCATGTCTTCACCCACTTCCGCCTGGAGCTCACGCTGAAGCTCGGCGAAGCGAACGGCAAGCCTGCGCCCGATGGCTGTTACTTCGAACGCCTGGGCGACCCAGCGGCGCACGGTTTGCCAAGCTTGATGCAGAAAGCCGCCCGGCTGGCCGCGAAGTCGGGCTAAGCGGGTCCGCCTGCGTCACTCGCCGAGCGCAAAGCCCTCGCGGCGCGGGTCGGCGGCGCCGAGCAGCCCGCCGTCCGCCGAAATCCGGATGGCGGCGAGGCCGCTCGTCAGGTCCTGCGCCCGCACCGTGTGGCCAAGCGCCGCCAGCGGGCCTGCCAAATCCGCCGCGTCCGTGCCTGTCTCAAGGTCGGTCGGCCCTTTCCGGTTGGAGACATGCCCGGCCGCCAGCGCATCAGCGAGCGGCATGCCGAAATCCACGATATTGACGATCGCGCCCGCCACATAGCCGATGATCCTGGAGCCGCCCGGCGAGCCGATCAACAGCGCCGGCTGCTCGTTCTGAAACAGGATTGTCGGGGCCATCGTCGAGCGCGGGCGCTTGCCCCCCTCGACCCGGTTCGCGACCTCGACGCCGTCGACCGTTGGCGCGCGCGAGAAGTCGGTCAGCTCGTTGTTCAACAGGAACCCGCCAGCCATCACCCGACTGCCGAAACCGGTTTCGATGGTCGTGGTCAAGGAAAGGGCGCTGCCCCAACGGTCGCGGACGACGACGTGGCTTGTCCCCTTCTCGTGGGGCAATACGGGCGGAGCGAGACGTAAACTGGCGCCGGGCGGCTCGCCCGCCTCCACATCCGACGCCGCCTTCCCTGGATCGATTGTTTTCGCGCGTCCAGCAAGATAGTTGGCATTCAGCAATCCCGCGGTCGGCACGGAAATAAAATCGGGATCGGCGAGATAGCGGTCCCGGTCGGCGTAGGCGCGCTTCAGGGCCTCGGCGAAAAGGTGCGCGCTTTCCGGCCCGCGCCCCAGGCGGGCCAGGTCGAAGCGCGCCAACATCTGCAAGGTCTGCAGAACGCCGATGCCGCCTGACGTCGGCGGCGGAAACCCGCAGACGACATATTCCCGATACGGCCCGCAAACCGGCGAGCGCTCGACCACCGCGTAACCGGCAAGATCGGACTTCGCCAGCAGCCCGGGGTTCGTCGGCGTCTGGACGGCGGCGACGATCGCATCGGCGATCGCGCCCTTGTAGAAAACATCGGCGCCGCCATCGGCGATCTGGCGCAGCGTCGCGGCGAAGGCGGGGTTGCGGAGGCGCGTGCCCTGCGGCTTCGGCGCGCCCGATGCTTCGAAGAAATAGGCGCGCGCCGCGGGGAAGCGGTCCAGGCCGTCGGCCTGCGCGTCGGCAATCGCTTCCGCGAGCCGTGGCGAGATCGCGAAGCCAATGTCCGCCAGCCGGATCGCCGGCTGGAAGAGCGCGCGCCATTCCAGCTTGCCGTGCCGGCGATGCATTTCAGCCAGTAATGCCAGCGTTCCCGGCGCGCCGACCGCGCGTCCGCCGATGACCGCGTCCCAGAATTTCATGGGCTTGCCGTCCGGCTTCAGGAAATAGTCTGGGCCGGCTGCGGCGGGCGCGGTCTCCCGGCCGTCGAGCGCGGTCAGCTTCCGGCTCGACTGATCCCAGTACAACAACAACGCGCCGCCGCCGATGCCCGAGGACTGCGGCTCGACGACGTTCAGGACCAGTTGCGCTGCAATCGCCGCGTCCGCCGCCGAACCGCCAGCGCGCAGCATGAGATAGGCCGCTTCCGTCGCGTGATTGTTGGCGGTCGCCGCCATATGCAACTGGCCGGTCGCGGCGGGCCGGGTCTTCGCGCGGGCGCTGGCGTTCTCAGGCTCCGGCGGCGCGGCTTCAGGCGCCGGAGCGCTCGCCGCCTTCGGCGCGCGCTCTGCCTCGAGCTTGATCTCGACCGTGACGTCAGCCTTGATGAAATCCGTGTTCCGCCACTGGCCGTCGCCGACGCCGAAGGTCAGCCGCGATACCGGGACCGAGGCGGTCATGACCGCCCGGTCGCCCGCGATCGTCAGCGTGAACGGCAGCATGAGCGGCGCTTCCACCCCTTTGATCGAGAGCTTGCCGTCGGCCACATAAGCATCGCCGCCAGTGTGCCGGAAGGCCTCCGCCTGGAAGGTCGCCTCGGGGAAGACGTCGATGGCGAACCAGTCCTTCTTCTTGATCTCCTGATCCCGGTCGGCGTAGGCGGTGTCGGCGCTGCCGGTCGCGATCGTCACCAGCGCGCGGCTGGCGGCCAGATCGTCCGGATCGAAGCGGATGTCGGCGCGCCATTCCTTGAAGGCACCCTTGACGGGCGCATTCTGCCAGTAGGTGACGAAGCCGAGGCGGCTCTTGCCATGGTCGACCGCCCATGTGGCCGGCTCTGCCGCCGCCCCGAAGCCCCAGCCAGCAAGACAGACTGCGGCGATGAGAAATCGCATCATGACGACGCCCCCTTTGCGGCCTTCTCGAATTCAAGGCAGCATACACGCCTGTACGCCTTCGCCGAAGGTCAATTCCCAAGGGAATGGAAAACCGTATGAGCGAACTGTTGATCGAACGCGACGGCGCCGTCATGCGCCTGACCATCAATCGCGAAGACCGTCGGAACGCCATCAACGACGCGGTCATCGATGGCCTCATGGACGGCATCCGCCAGGCGATGGCGGCGGTTCCCGATGTTCGCGTCATCGTGCTGACGGGCAAGGGCGACCGCGCCTTCTGCGCCGGCGCCGACCTGAAACGCACCGGCGACGACCGCCCGTTCCAGATCGATCATACCGATCCCGCCGCGAAGCTCGGCGACCTGTTCCGCCTGGTGGAGCGGTGCCCGCTGCCGCTGATCGCGCGGGTCAACGGCCACGCGGTCGCTGGCGGCCTAGGCCTGGTCGCCATGTGCGACATGGCGGTCGCGGTCGAGCACGCGAAGCTCGGCGCGCCCGAAACCCGGATCGGCGTCTGGCCGATGATGATCATGACCCACCTGATGCGCGTCATCCCCAAGCGAAAATTGCTGGAATTGATGGTGACGGGCGAGCCGATCACGGCCGCCGAGGGCCTAGCCTGCGGGCTGCTGAACCATGTCGTGCCCTCGGCCGAACTCGACGCCAAGGTGGACTGGCTGACGGACCGGATTCTGAAAAGCTCTCCCGCCGCCATCCGGCGCGGACTTTACGTCTACCGGGCCATGCAGGACATGACCATGCATCAGGCCCTGGTCCTGGCCGAAAGTAATGGCGGCCTGATGGGTACGTCCGAGGACGCCCAGGAAGGCATCGCCGCATTCAACGAAAAACGCGCGCCCGAATGGTCGGGCGTCTAATTGGAAGGACCTGCCTCTTGACCGATAAACTGCTGTTCAATGTCCGCCCCGACAATGTCGCGGTCATCACCTTCAACAATCCCGAAAAACTGAACGCCTTTTCGAATGAAATGCTGGACGCCTATCTGGCCCGTCTGGCGGAATGTGGCGAACGCGATGACGTGCGCTGCGTCGTCGTCACCGGCGCCGGCCGCGGTTTCTGCTCCGGCGGCGACACAGGCGGCATGGGCGGCGCGCCGACGACCGTCACCGCCGTAAAATCGGGCCTTTGGGACCGTATTCAGAAGATATCCCAGGCGGTGCAGCAACTCGACAAGCCGGTGCTCGCGGCCGTCAACGGCGTTGCGGTCGGGGCCGGCATGGACATGGCGCTGCACGCTGACATTCGCTATGCGGGGGCGAGCGCGCGGTTCGCGGAAACCTATGTGCGCATGGGCCTGGTCCCGGGCAATGGCGCTTGCTGGTTCCTGCCGCGCATCGTCGGCGTGCAGAAAGCGCTGGAATTGCTGTGGACGTCGAAATTCGTCGACGCCGAGGAAGCCAAAGCGATCGGGCTGGTGATGGACGTGTATCCGGACGATCAGTTGATGGAAAAGACGCTGGAGACCGCGTCGAAGATTGCAGCCGGCGCGCCGATTTCAGTCCGGCTGATCAAGCGGCTGGTCTATCAGAACCAGACCATGGACCTCCGCTCGAGCTTGGACATGGTCTCCTCGCACATGACCCTGGCGCGCATGTCGGAGGATCACGTCGAGGCGATCACCGCCTGGCGCGAAAAGCGCACGGGCAATTACACGGGCTCCTGAACGCCCTTTGCCAGAAAGCCGAAAGCTGGCGCGCTCGCCCGAGCGCGCCAGCTTTCGTATTCGCATCCGTCAATCGATCTGAACGGACAGGCCGCCCGCCGGATCAGGAGGCGGCGCGGTCCGCGCCGTCAGCCGCCGCCGCGATATCGGATTCCGTGCAGGTCCGGTTCCGGCCGGTTTGCTTGGCCACATACAATGCGGCGTCGGCGCGTTCAATCAACGAGCCGGCATTGTCGTCGCTCCGTAATTCGGCGCAACCGATCGACAGGGTGATCTGGCCATAGCTCTGGCCGGTGCGCGCGCTTTTCAACGCCTTAGCGCTGATCGCCTTGCGGATGTGTTCCGCGACCGCAAAGCCGCCTTGAACATCGGTCGTCGGCAGGATCACGCAGAATTCCTCGCCGCCATAGCGGGCCGGCGTATCCCGGCCCTTGAGGAGCGATTTCAGCACGCGGCCCACCAGCTTCAGGACTTCGTCGCCGACGCGGTGGCCGAATGTGTCATTGAATTTCTTGAAGTGATCGACATCCGTGACCAGCAACGTCAGGGAGGTGCCGTCTTCGCGGGCGCGATCGATTTCCGCGTCCAGGCCAAGATCGAAGGCGCGGCGGTTCGGCAAGCTCGTCAGACCGTCGGTCTCGCTCGCGCGCCGGGCGTCGTCGAGACTGTCCCGCAGGGTCTCCATCCGCTCGCCGGCTTCGTTCAATTCGGCTTCAAGCTGCCTGTTGCGCGCCATCACCGCCTGCGTTTCCTGCAGAACCTGGGCGATCAGCGCCCGCACTTCGTCGGGTTCGGCGCTGGCGACATTGCCGGTAAAGTCTTCCAGGGCATCACCATAGTCCTTGGCGCTATCCGCGGCGCTGCCGATCGTCGTCAGGGCGCTGGCGATCAGGGCTTCGACATTATCGCTCGCCGACCGCAGCAATTGCGACGTTTCCTCGCCGAGAAACGCCTGCTTGATCGATTGATAGGCGCTTGGGTCGAAGTAATCGACGCTTTCAAGTAAATCGGTAAGGCTCTTCGATAATTCAGCATCGAGACCGGCGTGGAATGCATACCATATCTCGAAATTGTCGGGATATGGGGGGATGATCAGCTGCTGCATCTGCTTCAGCGCTTGATCCGCGATCATAGCTGCCTTGTCGCTCGACTGCCTGTAGCTCATAAGCCGCTTCACCCTCGATAGCGGGCCGCCGTCCTGGCGCCCCCGCACATATGACGCTTCAGGTCCTTTTATCGCAGGAAGTGGTGAACACAGTGTTACGAACCGGCCGTCGCCGCTCAAATCAAGGAGGCAGGCAAAAGCAAGCTGGTCCCTTTCCGGCAGTATAAGAACAGGTTGATTTAAGCGTAGTAGATTACAATCTGTTCGGCGACCATTGCCGGACGCTCCGCGCCTTCGATTTCCACTGTGCTTTCGACGATCGTCCGAATGCCGCCGCCCTTTACGTCCTCGGCCTCTTTCAATGTCTGACGCAGGCGCACCCGCGAGCCGACCGGAACCATATTGGTGAAGCGCACTTTATTGCAGCCGTAGTTGATCGCGTTCGACAGGCTCTCGACCTCGAACACTGGCAGTCCGGCCGCCATGGACAGGGTCAGAAACCCGTGGGCGATCGTCGATTTTGTCGGCAGCGCCGCGGCCGCCCGCGCGGCATCAATATGGATCCACTGAAAATCGCCCGTCGCTTCGGCGAATGTGTTGATGCGTTCCTGGGTGATGTCGGCCCAATCGCTGACGCCAAGCTCCTGGCCGACAAGGTCCTTGAAGGCGGCAGGGTTCGCAATTTTGCGCATGCGGCAAGCTCCGTGTGTGCGCCTTCCTGGCGGATTAATCGAACATGATGACCGAACGGGCGATCTCGCCCTTCTTCATTTCCTCGAAGGCTTCATTGATATCGCCGAGGCCGATATGCGCAGAAACGAGCTCGTCGAGCTTGAGCCGGCCCTGCATGTAGAAATCGATGTAGCGCGGCATGTCGGTGCGGAAGCGATTCGAGCCCATAGTCGAGCCTTGAATCTTCTTCTCGCGCAAGAACTCCGGCCCATGCAACTCGATCTTGGTGCCGACCGGGATCATGCCGATGATCGTCGCCGTGCCGCCGGGACGGATCATGCGGAAAGCGTCCTCCGCCGTTTGCTTCAGGCCGATGGCTTCGAAGGCATAGTGAACGCCGCCGCCGCCGACCAGATTGCGGACCTGCTTGACGCTATCGCCATCGGCCGGGTTGACGACGTCGGTCGCGCCGAATTGTTTCGCCAGATTGAGCTTCGTCGCGGAAAGATCGATGGCGATGACGCGGCTCGCGCCCGCGATCGCCGCGCCGTTGATCGCGGAAAGGCCGACGCCGCCGCAGCCAATGACCGCGACCGTCGAGCCCGCCTCGATCCGCGCCGTATTCTGCACCGCGCCGACGCCTGTCGTGACGCCGCAGCCGATCAACGCGGCCCGATCCATCGGGACATCGGGCCGGACCTTCACGAGCGCATGCTCATGCACCAGCATCATTTCGGCGAAGGCCGAGAGATGGGCGAACTGATGGATTTCGGCCCCGCCCTGGCGCAAGCGCGTCGGCTGGCCGGGCGCCCGCATCAACATGGGGTTCTCGCAAAGCGACATCTTGCCGGACAGGCAATATTCGCACTCGCCGCAAAAGGCGGAGAGGCAGGTGATGACCGTGTCCCCCGGCTTTACATAGGTCACCTGCTCGCCGACCGCATCGACGATGCCGGCGGCTTCATGGCCAAGCACGGTCGGGTATTTCCAGGGATATTTGCCGTCCGCCATGTGCAGATCGGAATGGCAGACGCCGCATGCTCGAGTGCGGATGCGGACTTCGCGGGGGCCGGGTTCGTCGATCTCGATGGCTTCGACAGTTAGCGGCTTGCCGGTCTCGCGCAGGATCGCGGCTTTGATCGTCTTTGGCATGGCGTCTCTCAGGTCGTTCAGTTTTTCTTGTTGCCGGCATAGGTGTTGTAGGCAAGGCCTGCAAGCCAGCCGTTGTCGACCGGCAGGGTAACGCCGGTCACCGCCCGCGCGCCATCGCTGCAGAGGAACTGGATCGCGTTGGCGATATCCTCCGGCGTCACGATCTGCGGGATCGCGTTCTGGCTTTCCATGACGGACGTATCCCGCTCCCCCGCCGCGACCCTGGCCCGCAAGGCCTCGGTCAGGACGAAGCCGGGCGCGACCGCATTGACGCGCACGCCCCGCGCGCCGAGGTCGCCCGCAAGCACTTTCGTCAATTGATGGATTGCGGCCTTCGATGGGCCGTAGGCCGGCAGCGGAAACATCTCGAAGCCGGCGATCGAGCCGATATTGACGATGGCCCCGGCGCCCCGCCCCGCCATGACGGGACCAAGCGCCCGGCAACACAAGTAGGTGCCGCGATAATTGACCGCCCACACCCGGTCATGCTCGGCCAGGTCCATGTCCTCGACCCGGGAGGCGTTCTGGAGAATGCCGGCGCAGTTCACCAGCACGGCGACCGGCCCGATCGCCTCGGCCGCCGCCGCCATGGCCGTGACCGAGGCCTCATCCGCGACATCGACCGTGAGCGCCGACGCGGCGCCGCCAGCGGCCGTGACAAGGCGGACGGTCTCGGCCGCGCCCGCCGCATTCATGTCGGCCGCGATCACATGGTCGCCCTGCCCGCCGAGCGCCAGGGCGGTCGCCCGGCCGATGCCGCTGCCCCCGCCCGTGATCACCGCGATCCGTCCTGTCATCGCCTTCAGTCCCCCGTTCCCATTAACGTCATTCGCCAGCATAAGCCGCGGCGACATGCGGCAGAACCAGACGGCCGGCGACCGCGGCCAGCTTCGGGTCGTCGCTTTGGCTGGCTTGTACGCGAATGCGCAGCAGCGCCTTGCCCAAAACCGTCTGCCCCCAGAACCAGTCGTTGATCGCCTTGGAGCCGCCGGTCGCGCCCGGCTGGGCGTTCGCCCCCTCCTGATAGTAGGTCATCAGGTCATTGACCGCGAGCTTCAGGGATTGCGCCATATCGGCCCCAGGGACCGGCGACGGCGGGTCGCCGCCGTCCGCCAGGGCGCCGATGAATGCCGCGAGCGCCTCGACCTCCGCGCCGGCCGCGCCGATGCCGGATGCGCCCTTGCGGCGCTTCCAGGCCTCATGCCAGGGCTTCAACTGCGCCGCTTCCGCCGAAACTTTGGCGGCGAACGTATCCGGCGCATTGGCCTCGGGCGCCGCGAAACTGACTGGGCAGGTCCAACCTTCGTCCATGGCGCCGTCGCCGCCGTCGGGCGGCGCGTCTTCCGGATAGTCGGTCAGAACCGGGCCGAAAGCCGCATCGAGCAAGCCCAGGGCGGCCGTCACGACCCGGCGCTGGAACCCGGCATCCTCCGGCGCCCCGACCGGGCGGCCAAGTTCGAACGGCACCCAAAGCGCGCGCGGCGGCTGCATCGCCGCGGCATGCTCCCGGACGAGCGCGATCGCGACTGTCGGAATTCCGGCTTGCTCGAAACTATGGGCAAGCGCGCACACGGCGCGCGTACAGTTCGGTCAGACTGGCAGCAGTAGGACGGCGTCGACGCCGTCCGCCATCATATGCCGCGCGATCTCGGCCGCCGCCGGCGCCATCGCCGCCGGGTCGGTCGCGCCCATGAAACTGTAGTGATGCGCCGCGACCGAGCCGATCGCGCCGTCCCGCGCCATCTCGCGGAGCCGATCGAGCGGCAGCACGACGTTCCAATCGCGTTGATAGCCCGTCCGGTCGTAGTTGACCGAGATGTGGCTCATCACGATATCGCCCGGCCCGGCGTCGCCTGGAATCACACGGTAGTCGGCCGCGCCCATGCCGAAGGGCGCTTCGCCCCGCATGGCGAGTCCGGCCGTCGATACAAGCGCGACCCGACGCTCCGCGAGCGGCCGCCCCTGAACGAAAGGCGTCGCGTCATAGGCAGGCAACGGCAGCGCGCGCATGTGCTTCTGCAGCGTCTCGGGCATGTCGGACAATCTCGCCAAAGTGAACTCCCCTGTAAAAATCGTTGGGCTGGGTTGCGTTTCACACATACCGCCATTGCACGGAACGGGCAGCCGTATTCATTGCGCAAAGTGCTTTTGCGTCATATTGTAACTCGACGGCGCGCAAAGTGTCGCTTAATCAGCCAGATCGTGCAAGATTTGGCCATGATCCGCTAGGGGGATGCGCAATGAAGGTGCACGGTTTCGTTTTCGAGAAGGCAGGACCGCCGACCGTCATGAAATGGCGGATCCTGGACCTGCCGGATCCGGGCCCGAATGAAGCGCTGGTGCGTCACACGGCCGTCGGCCTCAATTATATCGATACTTATCACCGTTCTGGCCTTTACCCGCTGGAATTCCCAAGCGGTCTCGGCCTTGAAGCTGCAGGCGTCGTCGAAGCTGTCGGCAAGAATGTTACCCATGTCCGCAAGGGCGACCGCGTCGCCTACGGCAGCGGCCCGCTCGGCGCTTATGCCGAAGCCCGGGTGATGCCGGCGCATGTCCTGATCAAGCTGCCCAAGGGCATTGAAGACGATCAGGCGGCGGCGATGATGCTGAAGGGCATGACGGTCGAGTATCTGTTCAACCGCACCTACAAGGTCAAGCCGGACGAATGGGTGCTGTTCCAGGCGGCCGCTGGCGGCGTCGGCCTGATCGCGGGCCAGTGGCTGGCTGCGATCGGCGCGCACGGCATCGGCACGGCCGGCGGACCGAAGAAGGTGAAGCTCGCGAAAGAGCACGGCTATGAGCACGTCATCGACTACAAGAAGACCCAGAACATCGCCGATCGGGTGCGCAAGCTGACCAAAGGCGAAGGCGTGCCGGTCGTGTTTGACGCTGTCGGCAAGGATACCTGGACCCAGTCGCTGAACAGCCTGAAGGCGCGCGGCCTGATGGTCAGCTTCGGCAATGCTTCCGGCCCGATCGATGCGTTCAGCCTCGGCGAACTCGCGAGCCGCGGCTCGCTCTATGTCACGCGGCCCTCGCTCGTGACCTACACGTCGACGCGCGACGAGCTTGAGAAGTCCGCCCGCGCGCTCTTCAAGATGGTTACGAGCGGCGCGATAAAGATCGAGATCAACCAGACCTATCCCTTGAAGGAAGCGCCCCAGGCCCACCGGGACCTGGAAGGCCGCAAGACCACCGGCTCGACGATCTTCATTCCCTAA
>CALAHN010000043.1 GCA_937891825.1 uncultured Alphaproteobacteria bacterium | reverse complement strand
GAAGGATCGCAACCCATTGCAAGCCTTCATGATCTTTTGATTCAGGCTCTCAGGTGATAATTGAAGAGGGCGGGGTTGTGATCTATGACACGCTGTCCGACGGGTTTGCAAAGCTCATTTTGAAGAACCCGGACGATTCATTACTAGCTTACGGTTCTTGTAATTTTTATGGCGACGCCGCAGGGCGCGGAATAGCAGCGGCTGTGGTCAGGTCGCTTGAATCGGCCCGGAATGGGTTACTGACGTTCAAGCCATTCGCGCAATAAGAATGGCGGTTCCCAACCCCATCCCCAATGCTTGATGAGGTTTGCGCTCTTACCCGTAAGCGTTAACTCATTGTCGGGCGAAGACAGGGCGCGGTTAAATTCATTGCGCTTAACCGAAGCGGCCCGGGTTTCCCTTGTTCGCCTCTGAGAGCCTGACCGAAAAGGAGTTGAGCGATATCAGTAGGTTGTGATTCACCGTCTTTGCGAAGAGATGGAGGATCATATGGCCTGGACAGATATCGCTCGTCGGGATCATAGGCGTTCGACGTCCCGCTATCCAAGCGACTTGCTGGATCGGGAATGGGATTTGATATCCGGACTGTTTCCGGCGGCGAAGCGGGGCGCGCGCTGCCGAAGGACTTTCCGCCGATGACCACGGCGCCGGGCTATCTCTACGCCTGGCGGGACTTGGGACTGTTCACGGCGATCAACCATGTTCTGGCGATGTGCGCGCGGGCGTTGGAGTGGCGCGAGGCGAGCCCGACGGCCGGCGTGATCGACAGCCAGAGCGTGAAAACCACGGAATTCGGCGGGCCTCGCGGGTATGACGCGGGCGAGAAAATCAAAGGCCGCAAGCGGCATATCCTGACCGACACGCTCGGGATGATGCTGTTCGTGATCGTCCACGCGGCCGACATTCAGGACCGGGACGGCGCCCCGGACCTTTTGAAGGCGGTTCGCCATCGGTTCCCCTGGCTGCGTCACGTCATTGCCGACGGCGGCTTTGGCGGCGAGAAACTGTGTATGGCGCTCAAAAGCCAGGGCGGCTGGACCTTGGAGATCATCAAGCGTTCTGGCGCCGCTAAGGGCTAAAAGGTCGTGCCGAGACGCTGCGTCGTCGAACGCGCCTTCGCCTGACTCGGACGCTGCCGCAGGCTCGCGAAGGATTGGGAGCGCACGACAGAAAGCGCCACAGTATGGGCCTTCATCGCCAGCATCCGAATCATAACGCGAAGGATCGCAAGGCATTGCTATCCTTCTTGATCTTTTGATTTTAGGCTCTAAGGGAATTCAATGCTCTAGGCGCCTGGCGCCCCAGCAGGTATCAGAGCCGCCGGATCGTTGGACTTCCCTGGCGCGCGTCGCCGGTAAATGAGTAGGGGCGGGATGGGCATCGGGGCGTTGGGGACGACACAGGTGACGCTTGGGGCCGTCATCGTCGTGTTTGTCCTGTTTGAAATCAAGCATTTGCTGGCGGATTACATCCTCCAGACCGATTGGATGGCGCAGGGCAAGCAGCGCCGCGCCGGGTGGGCGCCGCCGCTGTTCGTCCACGCCGGCATGCACGGCTTTGGGACGGCCCTGGTCGCGCTCGCGGTCAATCCCGCCTTCGTCTGGCTGGCGTTTGTCGACTTCTTCGTCCATGCCCTGATCGACTTCATGAAGGCGCGGATCGGCCTGGCGACCGGACTGACGCCCGCCAACGCCCGGTTCTGGTGGTTGTTCGGGGCGGATCAGCAATTGCATGCCCTGACCCACCTGGCGCTCGCGGTCGTGCTGCTGGCGGGCTGACGCGGTCCTTGCGCTAGCCGACCGTTATCCGAAGACCGGCCGCGCCGCTCGCGATGTGGCCAGCCTGGAAGCGCAGCAGCGCATCGTCGGGATGCTCCGCTGCGAGGCGGGCGAGGTCGGCTTGCGCCTGCGCCGTATCCTCGCGGTTCTGGAGCCGGGCATGGACAGCATGATGCGAGGCCAGGTCGGATGCTGCGAAGACGCCGTCGCGGGTCGGCTCCAGGGTTTCCACGCCTTCGCTCTTGCCACGCAGCATCAACGCGCCGGTCGGGCGGAAGGCGATGTCCGGGCATCGATCGGCCGTGCTCTTGGCGACGCAGATCCGGGTGCCGAGATGCTTGTTGGCTGCTTCCAGGCGCGCGGCCGTGTTGATGGCGTCGCCGTGGGCGGTGTAGTCGAACCGGCGCTGCCCGCCGAAGTTGCCGACGATCGCGGTCCCGGTGTTCACCCCGATGCGCGTCACGCCGATCTTGTAGCCCTCCTGCTTCAGGCGCGCTTGAAACGCCATGGCGAAGGCGTCCATCGCCAGGGCGCAACGGACGGCGCGCGCCGGGTGGTCCGCCATGGCGACCGGCGCGTTGAACATGGCATGGACGGCGTCCCCGACGATCTTGTCGACCGCCCCGCCATGGTCGAGCACGATGGCGCACAGTCCGTCGAGATACTGGTTCAGGATGCGCACGAGCGCGTCCGGGGCCAGCCGCTCGGTCATGGCCGTGAAGCCTTCCAGGTCGGTGAACAGGAAGGTCATGTCGCGCGCTTCGCCGCCGAGCGCCAGGGCTTCCGGGTTCTCTGCGATCTGGGCGACGAGGCCGGGCGAAAGGAACTGCCCTAATGCAGTCCGGATCTGCCCGCGTTCCTTTTCCGTCCGGAGCGTCACCGCGGCCGCCACGACGACATAGACCGCGAGCAGCGTCGCTGCCGGGAAGACCGGGTCCAGCAGCAGCCCGGCATGCTGGAATGCATAGGCGGAGCCGCCGGCCGCAGCGACGATCCCGACCGCGGCCGCCAGTCCGCCGGCGCGGGCGCCGAAGCCGGCAAGCGCCAGGATGACCGCCAATGCCATGACGATGACAGCGGCAAGCTCCGTGGCGACCGTCCAACTGGGGCGGCCAAGCCAATCGGCCGCGATGATTTGGCTGATCGCCTCGGCGTGAATGTTGACCCCTGGCTCAAATGGGTTGAGGGGCGTCGCGCGGAGGTCGGAAAGGCCGACGGCGCTGAACCCGACCAGCACGATGCGCCCCCCGACCCTGGCGCGGAGGTCGGCTGCGCTTTGGTCCAGCACTGACCATGCGGGGAGCGTTCGGCCAGGCGGCGTCTCTGCATAGCGGAGCCACATCTGGCCGTCCCGCTCCAGCGGTATCTCGACTCTGCCGACGCGGACGGCGCTCAGGCCGTGGCCGTCGCTTGATTTGACGGCGATGCTGTCCCGGCCCTGGGCGACGCGCAGCGCCTCAAGGACGAGCGATGGATAGACTTGGCCGTCGAGCGCGGCGAGGAGCGGCGTGCGCCGAATTGTCTGGTCGGTGGCGGAGACGACGCTAATGCCGCCATTGCCAAGCGCTGCAGCCTCAAGCGCTGGAATAGATGTGACAGCGCCGGCATAGCGGCTTAGGCCAGCGCTTGGGTCGTCGCCCAGAATGGCGAACCCGGTTTTCAGGGCCGGCCGGGCGTCGTTCGCTATCCCGTGCATCCCGAAGCTCGCGACGACGCGGCCGCGCCGGAATGCGGCGGCCAGCTCGGCGTCATAGTCGGGCCAGGCTTGGCTGGCGTCGGTCCCGATCAGGCCCTCGGCCTTGAGGATGGGCCGCAGCAGGGACGGGGAGGAGCGATCCGGCTCCGCGAGGATCATGTCAAGGGCGACGACGGCGGCGCCGGCCTCGGTCAGTCGGTCGACCAGAGCGGCGATCTGCCGGCGCGGCCAGGGCCACTGGCCGATCCGGCTGAGGCTGGCTTCATCGATATCGACGACGCTGACCGGCGCCGCCCGCGCCGGCCGCGTCCAGACGCGCTGATAGAAATCGAACGCCGCAAGGCGGCTGCGAACGACCGGTTCCGGGTCCCAGACGCGCAGGGTCGCGGCGCCGGCGAGCGTGGCCAGGCCAAGCGCGATGGCGAAGCCATGGCGGGCTGTGACGCGGCGCAAGCTGAAGGGCATTTCGGTCGTCCTTCCAGGAAGGCATTGCGAATGCGTCGCATCCTATTAGCGGCGTCTTAAGGAAACCTGAGCGAGTATCAATGCTTGCGGACCTGTATGATGGACGTCAGCATGAGCGAACACAGTTCGATGTTCGACGGGCTCCTGGTCGCGAAAGGCGCCAATATTTTCCAGGCTGGCGATGCTGGCGAATGCGCCTATTTCGTTGAGCGCGGCCAGGTCGAGATCAGCATCCAGCGCGGCGCCGAGAAGGTTGTGCTGGCGCGGCGCGGCGCCGGCGAGATTTTCGGCGAAATGGCGATCATTGACAACAAGCCGCGGACGGCGACGGTGACCGCCGCTTCGAACTGCGAACTCCTGTTGATCACGCGCGAGCAATTGAACCGGCGGATCGAGGAAAGCGACCCGATCCTTCGCATGCTCCTGACCGTGCTGATGGAGCGGTTTCGTTCGACCATGGATCAACTCCAGGGCGTCAATCTGGGCGACGCGCCCCTGAACAGCCTTACGGCTATCGACGACGAACGTGAGCATGTCGCGATCCAGGAAATCCGGCTTGAGCGCGAGCTGGAGCAGGCGATCGAGCATCAGGATTTCGAGCTGCACTTTCAGCCCATCGTCGATCTTCGGGATACGGCGATCGCTGGCTTCGAATCGCTTGTCCGCTGGCGTCACAAGACCCGCGGCCTGATTTCGCCGATGGTCTTCATTCCGACTGCCGAGGCGAGCGGCCTGATCGTGCCGCTTGGCCGGCTTTGCCTGGAGCAGGCCTGCACCGGGTTCATGGAATTCGAAGGGCTGCGCAGGCCCGAGGATCATGTTCGGGACGATATGTTCGTCAGCGTCAATGTTTCGGGCCGCGATTTCGACGACCGGAACTTTGTCTCGAACATCATGCGGACGTTGCTGAAGACGGGCGCCGATCCGCGCCGCCTAAAACTCGAAATCACCGAAACCATGCTGATGCAGCAGCCGGAGCGCGCCGCCGAGGCCCTGCGCGAATGCAAGATCAAGGGCCTCAGCATCGCGATCGACGATTTCGGCGCCGGCTATTCCAGCCTGGGCTATCTGCACAAATTCCCGATCGACACTTTGAAGATCGACCGCAGCTTCGTGATGGCGATGCATGACGACGATCGCAGCATGAAGATTATCCGCTCGATCCTCAGCATGGCCAAGGAGCTGCAAATCCCCGTCGTCGCCGAAGGCATCGAGACGAAACGGGATGCGGACTGCCTCCGCGACCTCGGCTGCGAGTACGGCCAGGGCTACTACTTTGCCCGCCCGATGCCGCGCGCCGATGCGGCTGGCCTCCTTGGCGCCTGGGGAAAGACCATCGGCGTCGAAGCCCAGAAGCAGGCGGTCTGACAGCCGCCCTCCGATCCCGCCAGAACGATCCAACCTGATAAAGAAGGATGACCATGTCAAACATCAAGCACACCCTGGCCGCAGCTCTGTTCGCCGCAGCTTTGATCCCCGCAGCATCCGCCGTGGCCGAACGGCCGGCCGTCGGCGCCATCGACAAGGTTCAGCTTCGCGCCGAAGCGATCTATGGCGGCGATGCGCGGCGACTGGCTGACGGCGCGCCAGTGATCTTCGAGGACCGCCTGCAGACCGGCAAGAAGGCGCGGCTGCAATCAACCCTGAAGGACGGCACGAAATTGACGCTCGGCGAGAACGCCAGCCTCGTCGTCGACGAATTTGCCTACGACCCGGCCAGGGAAGGCGGGAAACTGGCGTTTGAAGTCGTTCAGGGCGCGTTCTTGTTCGTCGGCGGCGCAATCGAAGGCAAGACGGGCGGCAATGTCGATATCACCACCCCGATCGGCACGCTCGGCGTCCGCGGCACCACCGTCTGGGGCGGCACGATCGACGATGGCTATGGCATTCTCGTGCTGGACGGCGAAGTCGTGGTCTCGACGGCTGGCGGCGCCGTCACCCTGAAAGCCGGCGAGGCGACGATGATCATGCATCCCATGCACGGCCCCTCCGCGCCGCATGCCTGGCCGCAGGAAAAGATCGACCGGGCTGTCAAGACGATCAGCTTCAACTAGCACATATGATTTCGCGAGGCGGCGCGCGCCCGATCAGACGATCGGCACGCGCCCCGCTGCGATCATCGCCGGCGAGATCACATCGATATCGAGCGGCACGCGCCAGCGCTCGGTCAGGCGGACTTCCGGCGTCTGGCTGGCCGGCGCGCCGTCGAACAGGAACCCGATGAACCCGTCGGTCATCACCTCATTGCATTTCTGCACATAGACCGGGAAGCCGCCGATATAGGGCATGAAGACCCGCGGCCGCCCGGGCATGTTCGCGCCGACATACCAGGATGAGCAGGTCGAGCGGAGCGAGATCGCCGCGACCGTGTTCACATGCTCGACCCAATCGTCCTCGACCGGCAGGGTCGGCTCGATGGCGGCCGCGCCGATATCCCGCATATGCGCCATGCAATCCGCGATCCAGTCCACATGCTGCTCAATCGCCTGCACCATGCTCGCCAGCACCGATGGGCTGCCGGGGCCGGTGATCGTGAAGAAATTCGGGAAGCCCACGGTCGTCAGGCCGAGGTATGTCCGCGGCCCGGCCTCCCATTTCTTGGCGAGCGGCAGGCCGTCGCGGCCGGTGATCGGGATGCGGTCGAAAGAGCCTGTCATCGCGGCGAACCCGGTCGCGCACACAATCGCGTCGGCGGCATATTCGACCCCGTTCGCGACGACGCCGGTCGCCGAGACGCGCTCGATCGGACGTTTGGAGACGTCGACCAGCTTGACGTGCGGGCGATTGAATGTCTGGTAATAGCCGGTATCGACGCAGAGCCGCTTGCAGCCAAGGATATCCTTGGGCGTCAGGAGATCGGCGACGGCGGGATCGTCGACGACCGCGCGGATCTTGGCTCGGACGAATTCCGCCCCGGTTTCGTTCGCGTCCCGGTCGAACAGCAGATCGCCGAACGCGCCGAGGAACGGCAAGCCGCCCCGGTCCCAGAATTCCTGATACTGGCGCTCGCGTTCCTCCGGGCTCGCGGATAGGGCCGGCTTGGCGTTGAAGGGAAAATAGAACCCGGTCGGCCGCGCCCTGGCCTTGGCCCGGAGCGCCGGATAGTCCGCCTTGACCGCGGCCAGGCGGGCGGGGTCCAGCGTTTCGTTCCAGGCGGGGATCGAATAATTGGCGGTCCGCTGGAAGACCGTCAGCGCGGCCGCCTGATCGGCGATCAATGGGATCGACTGGATCGCGGACGAGCCGGTGCCGATCACGGCGACCTTCAGCCCAGTGAAATCGACGCCTGCCTTCGGCCATTGGCCCGTGTGATAAACCGGCCCCGGAAATTCCTGGAGGCCAGGGATATCGGGCACGTTCGCGGCGGACAGGCAACCGACCGCCATGATGCAGAAGCGCGCGGAGACGGCGTCGCCCTTGCTCGTTTCGATCCGCCAGCACACGCCCGCCTCGTCATAGGCGGCGGCCGTGACCGCGGTTTCGAACTGGATGTCGCGGCGGAGGTCGAACCGGTCGGCGACATGGCGGGCATAGGCCAGGATTTCCGGCTGCGGCGCGTATTTCTCCGACCAGGTCCACTCCTGATCCAGCTCCTCGGAAAACGAGTAGGAATATTGCAGGCTTTCGATGTCGCAGCGCGCGCCCGGATAGCGGTTCCAGTACCAGGTGCCGCCGACGTCGTCGCCGGTCTCATAGACCCGTGCGGTAAAGCCGAGGCGGCGAAGGGCATGCAGCATGTACATGCCGGCGAACCCGGCGCCGACGACGACCGCATCGAAATCGACCGGTTGAGGCGAGGGGGCGTTTGGCATGGGAAACTCCAGTTGCGTGGGAAAGGGATGCGCCTGGAGTCTGCCATCGTCCGGCAAGGTCAGTCCAGCAGTCCAAATCCCTTCGCGGCGGTCCAGAGGAAGTAGATCCCGCCAAGCGCCACAACGGTCTCGACCAATGCGATATGGACCCTGATCGGGGTTTGGGTGATGATCCAGCGGCCGACTAGGTTCCCTGGCACGGCGCAGAGGCCGACGGCGGCGCCCAGCAGCGCGAGGTCGGCATTCAGCACGGAAAATCCGCTAAAGACCAGCGTCTTCAAGACGTTGACGGTGAATGCGACCGCCGCCATGGTCCCCAGGAGCGCTTCGCCCGCCAAGCCGGCCGCCAGAAAGAACGGCGCCAGGATCATGCCCGCCCCGATCGCCGCGCCGGACAGCAGGCCGAACGGCGCGCCGGCCGCCATCAGGGCCTTCCGGCCGACGGCGACGTTCATCTTCTGCATCAACCGCCGCAGCGGCGCCGACGACAGGAGGAATACGCCAAGCACGACTGCGACCCAGTGGATCGGCAGCACGCTGTAGACCGAGGCGCCGATAACGATTCCCGGCAGCCCGGTCAGCATGACGTCGCGGTAGATCGGCCATTGAAACCCCCGCCGAAACGCCCAGGCGCGGCTGGTGTGGGAGATCAGCAGCGACATCGCCAGCACCGGAACGGTCGCCTTGATGCCGATAACAGGTGCGAGACAGATCGCGAGCAGCAAGCCGCCGGCATAGCCGCTGACGCTATGGAAGATCGCGCTCAGGAATGCGCAGACGGCGATGTAGATCAGCGAGCCTGTCGCCAGTTCGGTCAGGATTGGGTCGGTCATACATGACTGCTTGCTGGCGCGCGGGCGGCGGGGCTGATAAGGATTTGCAGCATAGATCAACCCGCGCCCTGACGATATCGGCAAGGCGCAGATAGGGTAATTGCTTTCGCCTGATCGTTCTCGCCTGGAAGGACATGCTATTCCCATGACTGCCGCCGCCGATGAAGCCGCCCGCATCCTGCTTGAGATCAAGGCCGCCTATGCCTATGACGGCAAGGAGCCGTTTGTATTCACGTCCGGCCGGAAAAGCCCGGTCTATGTCGATATCCGGAAACTGATTTCCTATCCGCGCGCCCGGTCCCGGCTGATGGATATGGCCGTCCAGACGATCGAACGCGCCGCGGGCTACGAGACGCTCGACGCGGTCGCTGGCGGCGAGACCGCCGGCATTCCGTTCGCGGCATGGATCGCGGAGCGGATGGGCTTGCCGATGCTGTATGTTCGCAAGCAACCCAAGGGCTTCGGGCGGAATGCGCAGATTGAGGGCGAATTCAGGGAAGGCCAGAACGTCATCCTGGTCGAAGACCTTGCGACCGACGGCGGCAGCAAGATCAACTTCATCAACGCGCTCCGGAAAGCCGGCGCTCGGGTGGAGCACACCTTCGTCGTCTTCCACTACGGCATCTTCCCCGCGAGCCGCGCCAACCTGGAAGAAATGGGCGTCGCCCTGCATGAACTCGCGACCTGGGCGGATATCATCCGCGTCGCGGAGAGCGAGGGCTATTTCCCGCCGAACGTCGCGGCCGAGGTCCGGGCGTTCCTGGGCGATCCCGATGGTTGGGCGGCCGCGCAGGCATGACCCTGAACCGGATGAGCCTCAGGGCGCTGCTCGTCGCGCTCGCCATGGTCGCGAGCGCCAGCCTGGCCCATGCCCGTCCGCTGGTGATCGGCGTCACGCAATATCCCTCGACGCTGCATCCGGCGATCGATTCGATGCTGGCGAAAAGCTATGTGCTGGGCCTCGCGCTCCGGCCCTTCGTCGTGTTCGACAAGGACTGGACGCCAGTCTGCCGGGCGTGCGTCGAATTGCCGTCGCTGGAGACCGGCGGGGCGAGCCTCGTCGATGTTCCGACCGATGTCGGGGACGGCTCCGGCAAAGGCATGGCCGTCACTTACGCGATTGCGGAGGGATTGACCTGGGGCGACGGCGCGCCCGTGACCGTCGATGACGTGATCTTCGCCTGGGAGATCGGCAAGCATCCGGATACCGGCGTCCCCGACGCCGAGGGCTACCGGCGCATTCTTGAGGTCCGTCGCATCGACGACCGGCGCTTTACCCTGATCAACGATCGGGTCGAGCATCGCTATAACATTCTGGCCCTGACGCCCTTGCCGGCGCATCTGGAGCGGTCGGTGTTCGAGGCCGATCCCGCGACGTATCGGAACCGCACCCGCTATGTGACGGCGCCCGAGACGCCCGGCCTCTACCATGGCCCCTACCGCGTGACCGCGGTCGATCCCGGCGCCTCCCTGACCCTGGAGCCGAACGCCCACTGGCAAGGCAAAGCCCCCGCGTTCGAGCGCATCGTCATCCGCACGATCGAGAACACGGCGGCGCTTGAAGCCAATCTTCGCTCGGGCGCGATCGACTATATCGCCGGCGAGCTCGGGCTTTCGATCGATCAGGCGCTGGCGCTGGAGCGGCGGGCGCGCGGCCAGTACGAATTCCAGTATCGACCGGGCCTGATTTACGAGCATATGGACGTCAATCTGGAGCATCCGGCGCTGCGCGATCTCCGGGTCCGTCAGGCGCTTTTGTTCGGCGCCAATCGCGACGGCTTGACGGCGACGCTGTTTCAGGGGCGCCAGCCGACGGCCCATGGCCCGGTCGCGCCCGTCGATCCCGCCTATTCCCGGTCCATCATGACTTTCCCCTACGACCCGGCGCAGGCCGCGGCCTTGCTGGACGAAGCTGGGTGGCGGCTGGATGGGGCAGGCGTTCGCCGGAATGCGGCAGGCGACGCGCTTGCGTTCGATTTCATGACGACCGCGGGCGACCGCCTGCGCGGTCTTGCCCAGCAGGCGCTGCAAAGCGATTGGGCGAAGCTTGGGATCCAGGCGTCGATCCGCAATCAGCCGGCGCGGGTATTCTTTGGCGACACCGTCACCAAGCGGGCGTTCGACGGACTGGCGATGTATGCATGGCTCTCCGCGCCCGAAAACCCGCCGCGCACGACGCTGCATTCGACGATGATCCCGAATGAAGCCAACAATTGGGCCGGCCAGAATTATCCGGGCTATGCGAACCCGGACATGGACAGCTTGATCGACCGGATTGAGGTCGAATTGGACCGGGAAAAGCGGTTGGCGCTTTGGGCGGAGCTTCAGGCGCTCTATGCCGCCGACCTGCCGGTCCTGCCGCTGTATTTCCGGGCGCAGCCATTCGTCATGCCCCGTTGGCTGAAAGGTGTGGCGCCGACCGGCCATCAATATCCGACGACGCTCTGGGTCGAGGATTGGCGCGACACGCGGCCTTAGGTCAAACCGCCGTCATTTACCGGCGGCTATCTGGCGGTCGCGGCGTCCGCGACCCAGTCCATGCGGTCCTGGCCGAAAAACATCTCGTCGCCGACGAAGAATGTCGGCGCGCCGAACGCGCCGCGTTTGGCGGCATGATCGGTGTTCGTACGAAGCTGCGCCTTGACGCTGTCGTCGCCGATCCAGCTTGCCAGCTTCGCGACGCGGATATCGGCCTGTTCCGAGATATGTTCCAGGATCACCGGATCGTCGAGCTTCTGCCCGCCGACCCACATGGCGTGGAATGCGGCCGTCAGCAACGGATCGAGTTGGCCGGCCCGCTGGGCGCCGACAATGGCGCGCATGATGATCATCGTGTTGACGGGAAAGTGCGGGTTGAGCTTGAAGATGACGCCAAGGCGGCGGGCGATGCGGGCGCAATCCTTCGCGATATAAGCGGTCTTCGCGGCCGAATCCGTGGGCGAGGCGTTGCCGCTGGCCTTGAACAGGCCGCCAAGCAGCACCGGCGTCAACTTGATCTCGGACCCGGTCTTCAGCTTGAGGGCCGGCAACTGCGTCCATGCCAGATAGGCGGTGGGGCTGCCTACATCGAATACGAACTCAATCTCCCGGGCCATCGCTGCCTCCCTCCCTTGCGTCTGGGGCCAGTCTATAGCACCGTCCCGGTTGAGCTAAAGAGGAGTGCGCGCCCATGTTTCTCACCGCCCAGCAACGGGAAGATTTCGACCGCGAAGGTTATCTGTTCCTGCCAAGCTGCTTCTCGGACCGGGAGATGCAGGCGCTCCGCGTCGAGGCGGAGACGATCTACGGCCAGGACCGCGAAGAAGTCTGGCGCGAGAAGACCGGCGCGCCGCGCACCGCCTTCGCCGCCCACACCTACAACGAGGCCTACCGCCGGCTTGGCGCGCATCCCCGCCTGATCGGCCCCGTGACCGAATTGCTTGGCGAAGCCGTCTACATGCATCAGTTCAAGATCAACGCGAAAGCTGCGTTCGACGGCGATGTCTGGCAGTGGCATCAGGACTACGGCACCTGGGCGCGGGACGACGGCATGCCCGAGCCGCGCGCCATGAATATCGCGGTCTTCCTCGATGAGGTGCTGCCGATCAACGGCGCCCTGATGTTCATTCCCCGGAGCCACAAGCGCGGCGTGCTCGAAGCTGGCCATGACCTGCAGACTACATCCTATCCGCTCTGGACGCTCGATAAGGCGACGGTGACGGATCTCGCGAAGGAGGGCGGCATCGTCGCGCCGACCGGGCCTGCCGGATCCGTCATCATGTTCCATGGCAATCTCGTCCATGCGAGCCCGCCGAACATCACCCCCTATCAGCGCAAGATCGTCTACCTGACGCTTTGCGCCGTCTCGAACCACATCACGAAGTTCCAGCGCGCGGAATGGATCGCGCACCGGGATTTCACGCCGATCGAGCCGGTCGCGGACGATGCGCTCATGACCTATGCCGCCGAACACCCGGCCGTCGCGGCTGAATGACAAGGAACTCCCGAACCATGAAAATCGGTTGCGTTTTCCCCCATTCCGAAATCGGCGACGACATGTCGATGGTCAAGGACTTCTTCCAGACGGCGGAAGGGCTTGGCTACGATCACGTGCTGTGCATCGACCACATTCTGCTGAACCGGGAAGCCAAGGGCTCGCCCTGGGCGCATTATTACACCGTCGACCGCACGTTCCACGAACCGTTGACCTTGTTCGCCTATGCGAGCGCGCTGACGACGAAAATTACCTTCGCTTCCGCTGTCATGGTCCTGCCGCAACGGCAGGCGCCGCTGGTCGCGAAGCAGGCGGCCGAAGTCGATATCCTGTCAGGTGGACGCTTGCGCCTTGGCTGCGGCATCGGCTGGAGCCCGGAGGAATATCAGGGCCTCGGTATGCACTACAAAACCCGCGCCCGGCGCTTTGAGGAACAGATCGACGTCATGCGCCGCCTCTGGACCGAGGAGGCGATCACCTACAAAGGCGACTTCCACGATATCGAGGACATGGGCATCAACCCGAAGCCCGTTCAGCAGCCGATCCCGATTTTCATCGGCGCCTTCGAGGAGAACGCCATCCGCCGCGCCGTTCGCCTGGGCGACGGCTATTCCCTCAACCCGCGCGCCGAGCCGAATGACGACACGCGCCGCTTGCTGGCGCGCATCGCCCAATGGCAGGGCGAGTTCAAGCGCGACCCCGCCACATATGGCATGAACGCGACGCTGCATCACTGGAACCGCGGCGAAGCTGTCTGGGCGGCCGACGTCAAGGCGTGGGAAGAGCTTGGCATGAGCCATGTCAGCTTCCGGACGATCGATTCCGATCTGCCGTCGCCCAAGGCGCATATCGAGGAATTGCAGAAGTTCGCGAAGCTCGTCGGCATGAAAGGCTGATCGCCATGGCCATTCCCGATACGCACCGCCGCATCGTTCTGGCGAGCCGGCCCGAAGGCATGGTCTCGCCGGACAATTTCCGGCTTGAGACCGCGCCGACGCCGCGGCCGAACCCCGGTCAGGTTCTGGTCCGGCAGATCGTCATGTCGCTCGATCCCTATATGCGCGGGCGGATGAACGCGGTCGCGGGCTATGCGCCGAATGTCGAGATCGACGCGGTCATGATCGGCGGCGGCGTCGGCGAGGTCGTGCAGTCCCTGCATCCGGATTTCGCCGTTGGGGACATCGTCGAGGGCACGCTTGGCTGGCAGGACTATTCCGTCCCGCCGCTGCAACGGCTGCGCAAGATCGAACCGAAACTGGCGCCGATTTCTACCGCGAACGGCGTGCTGGGCATGCCCGGCATGACCGCCTATTTCGGCTTGCTGCATGTGGGCGAGCCGAAGCCCGGGGAAACCGTCGTCGTTTCAGCCGCGTCCGGCGCGGTCGGCGCGGTCGTTGGTCAGATCGCCAAGATCATGGGCTGTCGGGTGGTCGGCATCGCTGGCTCGCCGGCGAAATGCGCTTACGTGGTGAATGACCTCGGGTTCGACGCCTGCATCAACTACAAGACCGACGATCTCGATGCGGCGCTCGACCGGCACTGCCCGGGCGGCGTCAACGTCTATTTCGAGAATGTCGGCGGCGCGATCTATGACGCGATCACGCGGCACCTGGCGATCGGCGCCCGCGTCGCCGTCTGCGGCGGCATCGCGGAATACAATCTGGCGGCGCCGGAGCGCGTCCCGCGCAATACCCGCTATTTCATCCCGATGCGCGCCCGCATGCAGGGCTTCCTGGTCTACGATTTCCATCACCTTTGGCCCGAAGCGCTGCCGCGCATGGCCCAATGGATCAAGGACGGCAAGCTGCAATACCGGGAAGACTGGGTCGACGGCCTGGAGAACGCCCCGACGGCGTTCATGAAGCTGTTCCAGGGCGAAAACTTCGGGAAACTGCTGGTTCGCGTCAGCCCCGATCCCAACTGAGCCAGCGGTCGGGCGTCCAGCGCTATTGCGGCCGGGCGCCGGCGGCAAGCGCGAGCTTCCGGTTGGGCAGGTCGGCCATGATGGCCGTGCGCTCGGCGTCGTCGAGCCTGGACCATTGCGCAATCTCGCGCAGGGTCCGGGCGCAGCCCTCGCAATGCCGTGTCGCCGGATCGACCAGACAGACATTGACGCACGGGCTTTTGATCCGCGGCAGCGCTTGGGACATCGTTCGACAAAGCTCCTTTTCGTGGCGGAGATATACGCGCTAAGCTTCCCCAGGAAAACCATGCCAGAGGAGCGGATATGTCCAGCGACGGGTTCGAGGAACTAGGACGCGGCTTTTATTGGCAGGACCTGACGGTCGGCCGGAAATTCCGCACCATCGGCCGGACGCTGTTCGAGAGCGATCTGATTTCGTTCATCGGCGTCACCGGCATGCAGGAAGTGCTGTTCAATAATCTCGAATATATCGAGCACGAATCGCCGACCGGGAAGCGCATCGTGCCGGGGGCATTGGTCCTGTCGGTCGCTGAAGGCCTGGTCATGCAGTCGACCTTGCAGAAGACCGGTTTCGCCTTTCTCGGCATGAGCATGGATATCAAGGGCGCGACCTGCGTCGGCGACACCATTCATGTCGACATGGAAGTGACCGAGAGCCGCGCCGCCAGCAAGGGCGGCCGCGGCCTGGTGCGGACATTGAATCGCGTCATCACGCAGAACGGCGATTGCGTGCTGGAATACACGCCGCTGCGGCTGATGAAGAGCCGGGAGGGCTGACGCGATGGCGAAGCCGCTTGCAGGCGTGACGCTGCAGCCGTTCTGGTGGGATCAGGCGCCGCGCGATCCGATCGCCCGGCCGGACGTGCCGAAGGAAGCGGATGTCGCAATCGTCGGGTCCGGCTATACCGGCTTGTCGGCGGCGCTGACGGCGCTCCGGGGCGGCAAGTCCGTGGTCGTCTTCGAGGCGGAGCAGGCAGGGCATGGCGCCAGTTCCAGGAATGGCGGCGGGGTCGGGAATTTCCCGTTCAAGCTCTCCTACTCCCAGACCGAAACGATGCTGGGCGAAGCGAACGCCAAGCAGCTTTGGCATGAGGGCCGGGCGAGCGTCGACTATCTGGAGGAACTGGTCGAGCGCGAGCAGATCCAGGCGCATTTCGTCCGCTCCGGCCGCTATCTCGGCGCGCACAAGCCCGGCGCGATGGCGGGCCTCCGCCGGGATGTCGCGATCCTGCAGGACAAGTTGGACGCCGACGTCGAGATCGTCGAGCCGGGCGAGCAGCAATCGCACATCGGCTCCGATTTTTATCATGGCGGGCGGTTCAATGTCCGGGACGGCGTCGTGCATCCGGCGAAGCTGCATGCGGGCTTGCTGGAGCGGGTCAGGGCGGCGGGCGGCGTTATCGTCGACGGCACGCGGGTGACCGGCGTCCGCTGCGACGGGGCGGCGCTGATCGTCGAGACGGCGCGCGGCCAGACCCGCGCCGGCCAGGTCGCCATCGGCGCCAACGGCTATACCGACGGCGTCCTGCCCAGCTTGAAACAGCGGGTGATCCCGGTCGCGAGTCAGATCATCGCCACCGAGGAACTGCCGGCCGAGCGGGTCAAGCGCCTCGTGCCGCGCGGCAACATGATCATCGATACGAAGCGCACCGTGCACTATTACCGCGCCAGCCATGACGGGCGGCGCATCCTGATGGGCGGCCGGCCGCTGCTGCGGAACTCCGAGGCGGAGGAGGCGGCGCCGTATCTCCGGAAATTCATGGTCGACGTCTGGCCTGAGCTTGAAGACGTCAGGATCACCCATGCCTGGGGCGGCAAGCTGGGCTTCACGTTCGACAAGCTCCCCCATATCGGCGAATTCGACGGCGTGCATTATGCCTGCGGCTATCTGGGGTCGGGCGTGGCGATGAGCACGTATCTCGGCCACAAGCTGGGGCTGCGCATGCTCGGCGATCCGGCGGGCGCGACGGCGTTCGATGGCAGGAATTTTCCGACCATGCCGTTCTACAAGGGCAATCCATGGTTCCTGTCGATCGTCGCCGCGTATTATCGCGTCCGGGATTCGATCGGCTGAAAGAGGCGACGCGCAGGGAAGGGAACAGGCATGGCGAAACAGGCGTTGATTGTAGCGTTCGATGTGAAGCCGGCGGCGCTCCCGGCCTTTCTCGCCATCCTCCGCGAGCATGCGGTCAAGACCCTGGAAGAGGAAGCTGGGTGCGAGCGCTTCGATGTGCTGACGTCCAGGGACGGCGGGCCGATCGTGCATCTTTATGAGGTCTACCGCGACGAGGCGGCGTTCGAGCTGCACCGGGAATCCGCCCGCCTCGTGGCCGTGCGCGATCGGTATCGGGACCTGATCAACGGCCGCAGTCTGACGGCGTGCGAGATCCTGGACTGATCCGTCCGGCAGATTGTCTCAAAATTACATTGAATTATGCGGGATCGATTTAAGCACCCCTTAGAGCCCGCTTTGTACTGTCTTCGACATCACGACCCCCTTCCCACCGGGAGCTGCCATGTCGAAGTCGTCGCGCCCAGCTTTTTCGTTTTTCGAACCCGGAGCGGAGCCGTCCGGCATCGATGATGCCGCGCTGCGCCGCGCGCGTTCGGCGATCGACAAGCTTAAGCGCGCCTATGTGACCGAGTGGGCGCCGGCCGCGATCGACGAACTGGAACGGGCCATCCTTATCGCCCGGTCAAGTCCCGAACAGGCGCCCGAGCAACTGGATGCGATCTTCAGGCTGGCCCACGACATGAAGGGCCAAGGCGCGACCTTCGGCTATGCCATGATCTCGGATATCGGCGGCGCCCTCTGCAACCTCACCGACCACCGGCTCACGGCGACGCAGGCGGAGCTGGAGGCGATGCTCGCGAATGTGCGGGCCGCGCGGACGATCATCCAGAACCGCCTGGAAGATCCTGATAGCCCGGAGGCGCAGTCGCTTCGCGACGACCTCCTCCAGACGGTTCGATCGCATTTGCACTGATCCGCATTGATTTGCGTCGCCGCGCGCCGGGGTCGGTTCCTTTCCGGCAGGCGAACAGGTAACGTCCTGCCTGGGCGAGCGCTTGCGGCAGGATCAAGGCATGGACACTTCTCGCGAGGCGAATTGGCGGCCGCCGTCGATGGATGCGTTGTTGAGCGCCGCGGCCGGCGTCGACCTCATCGCCGACTACGGGCGGCAGGCGACGACAGCGGCGCTGCGTGACGCGATCGTCGGCGCGCGCGCCTCGGGCGGCATGACGCCAGATGCCTTGCTCAGCGATGCGGCCTTGCGCTTGATCGCGCGCCGCCGCCGTTCGATCCAGCCAGTGTTCAATCTGACGGGCTCGGTGCTCCACACCAATCTCGGCCGTGCGCCGTTGGCGAGCGCCGCCCTTGCCGCGATGCAGACGGCGGGCGGCTTCGTCAATCTGGAATACGATCTTGCATCGGGCCGGCGCGGCCAGCGCGACGATCATGTGTCGAACTGGCTCAAACGCCTGACCGGGGCGGAGGCGGCGATCGCCGTCAACAACAATGCCGCCGCCGTGCTCGCTGTCCTGAGCGCGCTCGGCAAGGGCCGGGAAGCCATCATCTCGCGCGGCGAACTGGTCGAGATCGGCGGCGCCTTCCGCATGCCGGATGTCATGGCCGCCGCCGGCGTGACGCTCCGCGAAGTCGGCGCGACCAATCGGACCCACCTGGCCGACTATGTGAATGCGATTACCGATGCGACGGCGATGATCGTCCGGGTTCGGCCGTCGAATTACGCCATCGTCGGGTTCACGTCGTCCGTGCCAGAGGCGGAGTTGGCAGCGCTGGCGCGGGAGCGCGGCCTGATCTTTTATGACGAACTTGGCGCCGGCGCCCTGGTCGATTTCACCCGCTGGGGCCTGCCCTATGAGCGCACCGTGCAGGATGCGCTGAAGGGCGGGGCGGATATCGTCAGCTTTTCGGGCGACAAGCTGCTGGGCGGGCCGCAATCCGGCTTGATTGTCGGCAAGCGGGACCTGGTCGCCAAGGTCGCGAAGCATCCATTGAAACGGGCGATCCGGCTCGACAAGGTGACGCTTGCCGCGCTCGAGGCGACGCTGGCGCTCTACGACGATCCCGACAGCCTTGCCGCACATCTGCCGGGGCTGCGTCTCCTCAGCCGGCCGGCCGCTGCTATCCACGCCGCGGCGACGCGGGCGCTTCCGGCCCTGGCGGCGGCGCTGCCGGGTTGGGCCGTCGCGATCGAAGCCTGCAGCAGTCAGATCGGCTCCGGGGCGCTGCCGGTCGATCTCCTGCCCAGTCACGCGCTGACGGCGGCGCCCGCCGGTCCCGATCCGAAAGGCGCCGGCCGACGCCTGGCGGCGCTTGGCGCAGCGCTCCGGCAATTGCCGGTCCCCGTCATCGGCCGGATCGCGGAAGACCGGTTCTGGCTGGATTGCCGCTGTCTGGAAGACGAGGCGGCCTTCGGCGCGCAATTGCGTCTGCTGGACGCGCCATGATCGTCGCGACCGCCGGACATATCGACCATGGCAAGACGACGCTCGTCGCGGCGTTGACGGGCGTCGACGCCGACCGGCTTCCGGAAGAAAAACGCCGCGGCATGACCATCGACCTGGGCTTTGCCTATCTAGATGCCGGCGCCGACGGCCGGATCGGCTTCATCGACGTGCCCGGTCATGAGAAGTTTGTCCGGACGATGCTGGCGGGCGTCGCCGGCGTCGATCTGGCGCTGCTGGTGGTCGCGGCCGACGATGGCGTCATGCCGCAAACCCGCGAGCATCTGGCGATCCTGAACTTGCTGGAAGCGCCGGCGGGGGCGATAGCCATCAGCAAGGCCGATATGGTCGAACCGGATCGGATCGCCGCCGTCGAAGCGGACATTCGGGCGTTGACGGAAGGCGGGGCGCTGGACGGGGCGCCGATCTTTCCGGTTTCGGGCGTCACCGGGGCAGGGGTCGAGGCGCTCAAGCAGCATCTGGTCCGCGCCGCCCGGCAGGCGGCCCGGCCGCCGGCGGATGGGCGGTTCCGGCTCGCGATCGACAGGGTGTTCCAGTTGCGCGGCGTCGGGCTTGTCGTGACCGGCACGGCCTATGCGGGCGCGATCAAGGCCGGCGACCGCGTGCGGTCAGCGCCCGGCGGCGCCGTCGCCCGGGCGCGCGGCCTGCATGCCCAGAACAAGGAAAGCCACGCCGGCCGGGACGGGCAGCGCCTGGCCATCAATCTGGCCGGCATCGACCCGGAGGCCGTCAGCCGGGGCGACTGGCTGGTCGCGGAGGATGGCCTTAGCCAGTCGACCAAGTTGGATGTGCGCGTCACGGCGGCGGCGGAAGCGCTGGGCGGCCCTGGCCTTCCCGACGGCGCGGCGATTCATCTGCACCACGGCGCGGCGGATATCCCGGGACGCATCCTGTTTCTGGAAGGGCGGAAGCTGGCGCCCGGCGAGACCGGTTATGCCCGCATCACCCTGGAACGCCCGGTCGCGGCGGCTGCCTGGGAACGCTTCGTGCTGCGTGACCAGCAGGGCAAGGCGACGCTGGCGGGCGGCCGCATCCTCGACCCCGATCCTCCCAACCGGCGCTGGCGGGAGTCGGCGCGCTTTCAGGCGCTCGATACCGGGGATGCGGCGGCGGCCCTCTCAGCGCTGCTGGACGTCGCGCCGACCGTCGCCTGGACAGGCTTTGCGCTGGCCCGGAACCTGGGCGAGGGCGCGAGGGCCGCTGTTCTCCGGAGAGCGGGGCCGGTGCAGCTTGGCGAAGGCGCCGGCATGCTGCTCGCGGCGCCAGACCGGGTCGAGGCGCTGGAGGCAGAGATTATATCGGCGTTGACCGCGTGGCATGCCGAACGGCCGGAAGAGCCTGGCGCCGCCGGGGTCGCGCTCCGCCAACGGTTGAGCGTGCGTCCTCCGGCGCCGCTTTTCGACGCCGTCGTTGAGCGGATGGCGGCGAGCAAGCGCCTGACTCGCGCCGGCGGCCGCCTGGCTTTGCCTGGGCATATCGTTCGCTTTTCCGACTTTGAAGAGCGCCTCTGGCGACGGATCGAGCCGCTGTTGATCGATGGCGGCATCCGGCCGCCGCGGGTCCGGGAAATCGCCGAAGAGCTCGGCGTCGATCATGTGCCGGTGCTGGCGCTGTTGAAACGGGCTGCGCGCATGGGCTTGCTGGCGCCGGTCGCAGGCAACCGCTTCTTTCCGCCTGAAGCGATCGAGCAGCTTCTGGAGATCGCGCGCGCGGTCGCGGCCGAGTCCGCCGACGGCGCGTTCACGGCGCAAGCCTTTAAGGATAGCGCCGGCATCGGCCGGAACGTCGCGATCGAAGTGCTGGAATATATGGACAAGTCCGGCCTCACCCAGCGGCAGGGCGAAGCGCGGCGGCTGCTCTGAGGGGCGGCGGCTCGGTCAGGTTTCCAGCATGATTTTGCCGATATGCTGGCTGGATTCCATCAGCGCGTGGGCTTCCGCCGCCTGATCCAGCGGGAAGGTCTTGTAGATCACCGGACTGCAGGCGCCGCTTTCGAACAGCGGCCAGACCTTGGCTTCGAGCGCGCGGCAGATGCTCGCTTTCTGCTCGATGGTCCGGGAGCGGAGCGTCGATCCGGTCACGGTCAGGTGCTTGCGGTGGATCAGGCCGAAATCAGCTTCGACGACCGTGCCGCCCATCAGCGCCACAAAGCAAAGCCGGCCTTCCCGGGCGAGGAGCTCGAGCTGGCGGGGAATGTAATCGCCGCCGACCATGTCCAGGATGACGTCGACGCCGCGGCCATTGGTGAATTCCTTGCCGACGGCCACAAAGTCCTCGGTGTTGTAGTTAATGCCGCGATCGGCGCCGAACGCTTCGCAGGCGCGGGCTTTTTCGTCCGAACCCGCAGTCGCCAGAACCGGAGATCCGAAAGCTTTCGCCAACTGAATGCCGGTATAGCCGATGCCGCTTGTGCCGCCCTGTGCCAGGAAAACCTCGCCGGGCTTGAGCGCGGCGCGCTCGAAGACATTGGTCCAGACCGTACAGAAGGTTTCCGGCACGCCGCCTGCCGCTGCAAGATCGACCTTTGGCGGGAGCGCCATGCACTGGGGCTCCGGCACGTTGACGAACTCCGCATAGCCGCCGCCAGAGAGCAGGGCGCAGACCGCATCGCCGACCTTGAAGCGGCTGACATCGGGGCCGAGGGCGACGACTTCGCCGGCGGCTTCGAGACCCGGGATATCCGTCGCGCCGGGCGGCATCGGGTAGAGGCCCTGGCGTTGCAGGGTGTCGGCGCGGTTAACGCCGGCGGACGCGATCTTGACCAGCACTTCCCCGGCCTTTGGCTCCGGCACTGGGCGTTTGCCGATCTTCAGGGCGTTCGGCCCGCCGGGCCGCGGGATTTCGATGGCATGCATCACATCTGGAATATTGGCCATGGCTTGGCTCCTTCTGAAAGGCTGGCGAAACAATCGATGGGCGCGAATGGCCTTTCGGCGCAGGCGATCCCTTTGCTATCGTCGGACTGTCGCATGATGAGGAGAGGCGAACAATGTTCGAGGAAGAGACGTCAAAGCCGAAAGTCGCCTATCAGCTTGGGGACGACTTGGAACGCTGGTCGGTTGCGGATCTGGCGGAATTGATCGCATCTTTGCGCGCCGAGATGGCGCGCGTTGAAGCTGATATGCAGAGAAAAAAGGGCAAGATGACGGCAGCGGAATCCTTGTTCAAAATCTGAGAAATAGTAATGTTCTTGCATAATTGCCCGCCAGTGGTCAGTAACCGCCCGGCATTTACCATTCGTTAACCATTATGGCGTAATCGTCGATCTATCGGATGTTGACTGCATCCGTCGTCTCTTTGACGCCTCCCTGTTGACCTGGGCCGCCCCTCGAAGGCGGCCCTCTTTTTTTTGGCGCTCCCTCTGCTAGAACTCACGCTAAGATCGGCGATGGAGCATGGCGGCGTGGCGCGCGACAACGAGACCCGGGACCGCTTCGGCGCTTTCCTCCCCATTCAGACCCGCTGGGCCGACATGGATAGCTACGGCCATGTCAACAACATGGTTTTCTACAGCTATATCGACACGGCCGTGACGGCTTTCCTCGTCCGCGAAGCTGGGCATGACAAGGATATCGCCGCCGCCATCGGCCTTGTCGTCGAAAGCGGCTGCTCATATTTCGAGCCAGTGGCGTTTCCTGCCGTGATCCACTGCGGCGTTCGTGTGGCGAAACTCGGCCGGTCCAGCGTCAGATATGAGGTCGGCATGTTCGTGGACGACGCGACCTTGCCTGCGGCCCTTGGATTTTTCGTGCACGTATTCGTCGAACGCGCCTCGGGCCGGCCGATGCCGATGCCTGACAGGATCCGCGCCGCCCTGGCGCCCTTGCAACTGATTTGCGGAGACTAGTTCATGCGGGCTATTTCAATCGCGACCGCCCTGGCTGCAGCGCTCTGCTGGGCGCCTGTCCAATCCCAACCTACGGACGCGCCGGCCGCCGCCTCGGCGGCGCCAGCGCAGACGGCGGAGGCGATGGCAGCAGCCCAACGCGTGCTCGCGCTCAGCCAGGCTGACGATCTGGCGCGCAATATTTTCCGCAGCCAGGTCGCTGGCGTCATCGGCCAGTTGCAGCAGAATGCGCCAGACCTGCCAGGGCGCGCCTTCGTGATCCTGGAAGAAGAATTCGACCGGATCGAAGATCAGATGGTCGATGAACTGGTCCTGGCGACGGCCGTCATGTATGCGGAGCGCTTTACGGTCGCCGAATTGGGCGAGCTCGCGGCATTCTACGAATCCTCCGCCGGCCAGAAAGCCTTGCTCGAATTGCCGAAGCTGGCGAATGCGGGAATGGTCCAGGGACGGGAGATCGGCGAGCGCTTGGGCGAAGTGGCGGCCACCCGCGCGCTCGATCGGATGGATGCCGAGGGCTTGCTGAAAAAGCCCTAACGCACATTTTGCCCGTGCGGACTGTCCGCGTGCAGCGACGCCAGCGCTGCAAATTCGGCGATGGTCAGCGTCTCGGCCCGCCGGGTCGCGAGGATGCCGGCCGCGTCGAGCAGCGCTTCCGGCGAGCCGCCAAGCGCCTTCAGCGATTGCCGAAGCATCTTCCGGCGCTGGCCGAATGCGGCTCCCGTGACGGCCTCCATGGCGGCGAAGCGCAATGGGCCGGGAAGGGCGCCAAGCGGCGTCAACCGGACTACCGATGACGCGACCTTCGGCGGCGGCGTGAAGGCGCCACCCGGCAGATCGAACAGCTTTTCCGCCCGCATCAGCCATTGGGTCAGGACGGACAGCCGCCCATAGGCCTTGGAGCCGGGCTTCGCGGCGAGGCGCTCCGCCACTTCCTTCTGGAACATCAGGACCATGCCGCCGAACGCATTGGGCGCGGTCGCGACGGCTTTCAGCCAGCGCACCAGCAAAGGCGTCGCGATATTGTAGGGCAGATTTGCGACGATCCAACGCGGCGCGGACCCGAGCGTCGTCAGATCGAGGGTCAGGGCGTCGGCCATGACGACGGTCAGGCGCCCGTCCGCCGCGGCGGCGATTTCCTCTGCGATCCGGGCGCACCGGGGGTCGATCTCAATCGCGACCATGCGCGCCGCCCCGGCGGCTAGCAAGGCTCGGGTCAGGCCGCCGGGGCCGGGGCCGATCTCAATGACCGTGGCGGCATCGATGGGGCCAGGGGCCTTGGCGATGCGGCCGAGGATATTCGGGTCGGTCAGAAAATGCTGGCCGAAGCGCTTGTCGGCCTGAAGATCGTGCGCGCGAATGACGTCCCGAAGCGGCGGCAGGGCGTCGAGCCCGGCGTTCATCGGGCGCGACGGCGCCGGGCGGCGATGGCGGCCGCCAGATCGAGCGCCGCCAGGAAACTCGACGGATCGGCGATGCCGCGGCCGGCGATATCGAACGCCGTGCCATGGTCGGGGGACGTGCGCACCACGGGCAGGCCCAGGGTCACATTCACGCCGGAATAAAAATCAAGCGTCTTCAAGGGGATCAGCGCCTGGTCGTGATACATGCACAAGGCTGCGTCATAGCCCGCGCGCGCGGCCTCGTGGAACATCGAGTCCGGGCTGAACGGTCCCGTCGCCATGATGCCCGCCTGGCGAAGCGCTTCGACGGCAGGCTGAATCAGGTCGATGTCCTCACGGCCCATCTTGCCTTCTTCGCCGGCATGAGGGTTCAGGCCCGCAACGGCGATCCGGGCCGGATCGAAGCCGAAATCCCGGGTCAATGCAGCCGCGAGCGCCGTGGCGAGGCGGACGATCGCCTCGGTCGAAACCGCGTCGATCGCCTGGCGGAGCGGCATATGCGTCGTCAGCGGCACGACGCGCAATTGCGGCCCGGCCAGCAGCATGATCGGCTGGGCGGCCGGGTCGCTCAACGCGCCGACAAATTCCGTCTGGCCAGGATAGGCGAACCCGGCATCATACAAGCTGCGCTTGTAGACCGGGTTGGTGACAAAGCCGCCGATGCGGCCGGCCATCGCAAGTTGGGTCGCGGTTTCGATGGAGGCTATCGCCGGCTTCGCATGGGCAGGATCGGGCGCCCCCGGATGGACCTCGCCTGCAAGCGCCATGGGCAGAACCGGCAGCGCGCGGCCAAAAACCTTGGCCGCGGTTTCGGGCGTCGCTTCGACGATCGGCGTATCGAGGCCGAGGCGCGCCGCAAGCCGGACGAGGCGGGCCGGGTCGTCGATCGCGAAGAACACAGGGCCCGAGGCCCGGCGCGCCAGCCACGCGGCGAGCGTCAACTCCCCGCCGATTCCGGCAGGGGTGCCCATGGTGACCGCGAGCGGAAGTCCCTCGATCAACGCAATCAGCCGCGGATATCGATGAACGCGACCCGGCGCAGGTCGCGCAGATAGCGTTCCGCCCGGCGTTCGGCCCGCTGGCGCTGGATGCTCTCCGCCACCCGCTCGGCCGACGGCAGCCCGTCGCCGACTTCGGCGCGGCGGCAGACCATCAGCACGGCGACCCGGTCCTGCAGCAGAAAGGTTTCGGTCTGCTCGCCGGGGCGCAAGGCTCCGACCGGCCCGCGAAGTTCGTCCGGCAAGTCGCCGATCCGGGCGTCGACGACGCGGGCGGGTTGATCGGATTGCAGCGTGCGCGCCGCCCGTTCGAAGTCATCGCAACCATCGATGCCCTGGAGCGCGTCGGCCAGTTGTTGGCGGGCCGCCGGGATGGCGTCGGCATTGGCGACGCGCAATGTCGCCCGCGCCAATGTCACGACTGCCTGGGCCGCGTCGCCCGTGCTCACCTCGGTGCGTTCGATCAGTCGCAGCAGATACACGCCGCGGTTGGTCGTGACCGGCGGACTGACCTCGCCGGGCTGCAGTTGGGCGAGCGCGGCTTGCAGGGCCGGGTCCAGTTGATCGGCCCTGATCTGGCCAAGGTCGCCGCCGACCGCCGCCGTCGTCGACCGTGAATGGCGCTGGGCCAATTGCGCGAACGATCCGCCATCCGCCAATTGGGCTGCGATTTCCGCCGCCAGGGCCTGCGGATCGCCTTCGCTGGCAGGCAGGAAGATCTCGGCGGCGCGGACGATGGCGCTGCCGCCAGCGTCGCGGATCAGGGAGAGGGCGCTGTTTACCTCGTCGGCAGCGACGGAGATCTGCGGGATAACCCGGCGCAGCACCACCTTCCGCCAGAGCAGATTGGCTTTGGTCATATCGATGATCGCGGAGACGGGAATGCCGCTCGCCGTCATCTGGGCGAACAGACCGCCCGGCTGCATGTCGTTGTTGCGCTCGATCGTGGCGAGCCCGGCCTGGATTTCGGCATCGCTGACCTTGAGGCTGAGGCGTTCCGCCTCCTGGGCCTTCAGCCGGTCATCGATCAGGTCGTTCAACGCGCGCCGGGCAAGTTGCTTCTGCTCCGGCAGCGACATGGTCGTCAGGGCGTTCGGGGCCAGAAGCTTCATGCGGGCGTCGAGATCGTAGTCCGTGATCGCGGCGTCATTGACGGACGCGATGATGCGCCCGACCGATTGCTGGGCGGCCGACGGGCCGGCAAACGCCGCCAGCGCGCCCAGGAAGATCAGGGCCGCGATTGACAGGATTGCGCTTTGCCGCATCCGCATGGTGCCTATAGTCTCCTGGTGTTCGGTCCAGATTGCCTGATGCTTTGTAGCGGGGCGGCGAGGGTTTCCGCAACCGGCCCGCTTTCGTAAACATTGACGCTTGCGCGGAAGCGCGCGAAGACTCGCGTGACATACGCTTCGCCGTTCTAGAATGAAAGGATGTCTGCCCGATGCGGATTGCTTTTGCCGATTTATCGACGCCCAAAAGCGGCGTCTTCGCAGTCCTTGTCGGGGAGGGCGGCGCGATGGGCGAGACGGCGGCCCAGGCGGATAAGGCGGCAGGCGGCGCGATCAAGCGCGCCGTCGCGACCCTGGGCCTCAAGGGAAAACTTGGCGAAATCATCGACGTGCCGATGCCGGATGGCGTCGGCTATAGCCGGTTGGTGGCGATCAGCGTCGGCGACCCCGCCAAGCTGGATGCTCTCGGCGCCCAGACAATCGGCGGCAAGCTTTACGGCCTGCTCGCCAAGGGCGGGGAACGGCAGGTAGCGGTCGCGGCCGATGCGCCGAAGGGCGAGGCGCTCGCCCCGGAAGACCTGGGCGCGGAAATCGCCTACGGCATGAAGCTCGGGGCCTACCGCTTCGCCAAGTACCGGACGAAAGGGCCCGAAGCGACGCCGCCGGAACTGACCAGCTTGCGCATCCTTTCGGCTGCGACGGCGCTTTGCCGCAAGCGCTTCGGCGCCCTCGACGCCATTGCCGACGGCGTCTATCTGGCGCGCGATCTCCTGGAAGAACCGCCGAACCAACTCTATCCGGAAAGCTTCGCCGCGCGCTGCGAGAACCTGAAGACGCTTGGCGTCGTAGTTGAAGTTCTGGATGAGAAAGCGCTCGCAAGGCTCGGCATGGGGGCGCTTTTAGGCGTTGCTCAGGGTAGTGCTCGTCCGGCCCGTGTGGTCATCATGCATTGGCAGGGCCGCAAAGGCGGCAAGGGTCCGCTCGCCCTGGTCGGCAAGGGCGTCACCTTCGACACCGGCGGCATTTCCTTGAAGCCCGCCGCCGGCATGGAGGACATGAAGTACGACATGGGCGGCGCAGCCGCCGTCGTTGGGGCCATGCAGGCGATCGCTGGCCGCAAGGCCAAGGCGAACGTCGTCGCCATTGTCGGCCTGGTCGAGAACATGCCGTCCTCGTCGGCGCAGCGCCCTGGCGACGTCGTGACGTCGATGTCCGGCCAGACCATTGAGGTGATCAATACCGACGCCGAGGGCCGGCTCGTGCTGGCGGACGTGCTCTGGCACGTGCAGAAGAAGTACAAGCCCGCCGCCGTGATCGATCTCGCCACATTGACCGGCGCCATCGTGGTCGCGCTCGGCGGCGTCTACGGCGGCATGTACGCCAATGACGACGCGCTGGCGGCGAACATCGTCGCCGCGGGCGAGGCGACGGGCGAGTTGATGTGGCGCATGCCGCTGCACGATGACTACGATCCGCAGATCGCGTCCCCCATCGCCGACATGAAGAATGTCGGCGGCCGCGAGGCCGGCAGCGTGACGGCGGCGCAGTTCCTGAAGCGCTTCATCGTCGACAAGACGCCCTGGGCGCATCTCGATATCGCAGGCGTCGCATGGACGACCAAGGCTAAGCCGACCGTGCCGAAAGGCGGCGCCGGGTTCGGCGTGCGCCTCCTGGACCGGCTAGTCGCGGACCGATTCGAGAGCTGACCGATGCCGGCGGACGATGCCGCGGCGGCGCCTGACGCCTGGATCGATTTCCTGAACGCCGACGGTCGGCCGCTCGAAGCCGCGCTCGGCCGCTGGCTTGAGCGCGACGGTCCCGCGACCGCCGTCCGGACCCTGGTGTTGACGGCGGAGGGCGAGCGCGCGTCGGCGTTGAATGCCGGCCTTTGGACTTTCGACCCCGCCAGCTTCCTTCCCCATGGCGGCCCCGGCGACGGCGACCCGGCAGAGCATCCGGTCTGGATCGCAGCGGAAGCGCCGGATGCTGCGGCTGGCCGCATCGTCGTCGTCGATGACGCGGCGCCCGCGGATTGGGCGGCCTATGCAGCGCGCATGTATCTCTTCGACGCCCGGGACGGGGCGGCGCGGGATGTGGCCCGCGCCCGCTGGCGCGATTGGAGCGCCGAGGGGCGATCGCTGGCATACTGGAGTTTCGACGGCGGGGATTGGCGGCTGGAGCGGCGCGGCTAGATCGATACAGTACACCTGGATGACCAACAGGAGCACATCATGGCGAAATTGGCGGCGTTTAATCTGCAACAATGGATCGCCGACAATCGGTCTCTGCTGAAGCCGCCGGTCGGCAACGCGCAGCTTTATAAGACGACCTACAAGAACTTCATCATCATGGTGATCGGCGGCCCGAACGAGCGCACCGACTATCACGACGATCCCGGCGAGGAATTGTTCTATCAGGTCGAAGGCGAGATGGTCCTGCGGGTGATCGAGGACGGCGAGCCGGTCGACGTCCCGATCCGCGCAGGCGAGATGCTGCTGCTGCCGCCCCATGTCCGCCATTCGCCGCAACGCCCCGCCGGCAGCGTCGGCCTGGTGGTCGAGCGGATCCGGCTGCCCGGCGAACTGGATGCGTTCGAGTGGTATTGCGAGGCCTGCGGCGAATGCCATCACCGCCGCGAATTCGAACTGGCGGATATCGAGAAGGACCTGCCGCCGGTCTTCCGTGAATATCATGCCGACGAAAAGCTGCGGACCTGCAAGGCCTGCGGCCACGTCAATCCCGGCAAGTCATAGAGGGGCTGCTTGATGCGAGCCATTGTTTGCGCCGCCTTCGGCGAGCCTGAGACGCTGACTGTCGGCGACCTTCCAGCCCCAGCGGCGGGGGCGGGGGAGGTCTTGATCGACGTCACGGCGGCCGGGGTCTCGTTCGCTGATACCCTGATGATCCGCGACATGCACCAGAACAAGCATCCCTTGCCCTTTGCGCCCGGGATGGAAGTCGCTGGCCGGATTGCTGCGACCGGCGCGGGCGTCACGGACTTCAAGCCGGGCGACCGGGTGATGGCGCTGGTTTACGACGGCGGCTATGCAACTCAGGCGAAAGCCGCTGCGACCGAAACCTTTCCCTTGCCGGAAGGCGTCAGCGACGCGGCGGCGGCGGCGCTCTGCTCGGTCTATCTGACGGCCCATTGCGCGCTGGCGTTCGAGGCGCGGCTGCAGCCGGGCGAGACTTTGCTGGTTCTGGGCGCGGCCGGGGGCGTCGGCCTCGCCGCCGTAGAGGTCGGCAAGGCGCTTGGCGCCACAGTGATCGCGGCCGCTGGCGGCGCGGAGAAGACCGCGGTCGCCACAGCCCACGGCGCCGACGCCGTCATCGATTACCGAACGGAGGATCTGCGCCAGCGCGCGCTCGATCTCTCTGGCGCCGGGGTCGATGTCGTCTTCGATCCGGTCGCGGGCGACTATTATGAGCCGTCGTTTCGGGCGCTCGATTGGGGCGGACGGTATCTCACCATCGGCTATGCCGGCGGCGCCATTCCGAAGATCCCGGCCAATCTGCTGCTGGTCAAGAACCGGGCGGCGTTGGGATTTGCGCTGATGCACTACCGTCGCCGCCATACGGCGCTGTTGCGTCAGTCGGCCGATACGCTGCTGGCCTGGGCGGCGGCTGGCGTCGTCCGGCCGCGAATCGCGGCGGATATGCCGCTCGCGGACGCGCCGACGGCGATGCGCGCCGTCATGGACCGCAAGGCGATCGGCAAATACGTGCTGACGGTCTCGCCATAGGACGCGCCCCATGAAAATGCCGCATTTCTGCGCCAAATGACGGACATCAGATCACCGTCGGAGGGATAACCATGTTTCGCGCATTCGCGAAGTCCGTTGCTATCGCTGCAGCCGCCGTATGGATCATCGGCGCAGGCGGCGATGGCGGCGCAGAATCGGACCAGGAAGCTAATCGGACAGTCTATCAAATTATGCTGGAGGACCGCGAGGGCCGCCATAGCACGTCGGTCGACCTGTTCGTGGTGGGCAAGGGGCAAGCCAGGGTGGCGAAGACGCAGCCCGGCATCGCCCGGCGCAATCAGGCGCGGATCGATTATTCGGCCGTTCCGCTTGTGGGCCATCTATCCGAGCATCGCTATGATAAGGAGGATTTCACCCCCGAAGACGAAGTCGGGCTGGTGAAGGTCGACGGCGACCGTCTGATTTTTCTCCTGAATTTGACGGGCGCGCCCAAGCCGAAAGAGGTCAAGAAGCTGGTTGTGCTGAATAAATCCTTCGCCTTCGAAACGGAGAGAGGCCTCAAAGCCGGTCGGGCGGTCGGTCATGCGGGATGGGACAAGCGCGGCCGGACGGTCGGCATCCTCTATTGGAATGGCGACGGCACGCTGAAAGCGCTGGTGCGGCCGTTCGTCGTTACGGACTCAGGCGTCTGGTGATAGGACCAAGCCGCATCCTGTTCGCCGCGGTTCTGGCGGCCCTGGCCCTCGCCGGACCGGCGGGGGCCGATGGCTCGTTGACGCCGAAAGAGGTCAAGCTGACGCAACCCGCGCCCTGGGGCGATACGGCCGAGCGCGGCTACGCGGTGCTGCTGCCGCCCAATCTTAAGCCCGAAGAGCGCGTTCCCGCCATCGTGCTGCTCCATGACGCTGGCGACGACCCCTTGGCGGCGGTCTACCGCCATGGCTGGATCGCGACCGCCAGTCAGGCGCACTTCGCCCTGGTCGCGCCCGCCGCCGGCCCCCAGGCGCAAGGCCGGGCCGAGGGCGGATTTTTCAATGCGAAGGTCTGGAACGCCGGAACGCCGGGCGCAGCCGCTTGGGCCGACGCGGCGTTCCTGGCCGCTGTCGCCAAGGATATCGTCGCGAAGCAGCCGATCGACCCGGCGCGGATTTATCTTGTGGGTTTCGGGGAAGGCGGCGCGATGGCGCAGCGGGTCCTGATCGAGGCGCCAGGCCGCTTCGCCGCGATCGCCAGCGTCGGCGGGCCGCTTTACCAGGTACCCGACACGGTCAAGACGCCGCGTCCGCTTTTGCTGATGCAAGGCTTGGCCGATCCGACGAACCCTGCCTATGGCGGCGCGGTCTATACGCCCTGGGCCGGCCCTGGCATGCGCTCGTCGCTCCAGGATCAGGCGACGGCATGGTCGGCGGCGCTGGGATGCGGGCGAAGCGCCATTGCGCCGCCGCCAGAGGGCGCGCCCGCGGACGGGGGGACGGTCACCCGCTGGGATTGGAGCGGCTGTGTCGATCCGGGCGCGCTCCGCGTGATCTGGGTCAGCGGGCTCGGCCGGCAATGGCCGGGCACGGGCGCCGGCCCCCTGCCGGCGCGGATCGCGGGGCCGGCGAACGACGCCATCTTTGCGCCATGGGAAATCTGGCGCTTCTTCGAGGACCGCAGCATTCAAGCCAAACCTTAGTCAAGGATATAGCCGATGACCATGCGCGCATGGCGCGTCGCCGATTGGGGCGCGCCGGACAGCATCGCTCTGGAGACAACCTCGATTCCGACGCCAGGGCCTGGCGAGGTCATGGTGAAGGTGCGCTATGCCGCGCTGAACTTCTTCGATGCATTGATGATCGCCGGGAAATATCAGGTGAAGCCGCCGCGGCCGTTCACGCCGGGATGCGAAATCGCCGGCGAGGTCGTCGCTGTCGGCGAGGGCGTGGATTTGCCGCTCGCCTCCCGGGTTTGCGGCCAGCCGGACTGGGGCGGCTTCGCTGATTATTGCGTGATGCCGGTCGCTGCGCTGCGGGCGGTCCCGAATGAAGTGGACCTGAAGGCCGCCGCCTGCGTGCCGGTGATTTACCCGACGGCGCATGTCGCCCTCCGCCGCCGCGCCGGCCTGCAGGCCGGGGAGACGTTGCTGGTCACGGCCGCCGCAGGCGGCGTAGGCGTCGCGGCGGTGCAGTTGGGCAAGGCCTGGGGCGCCAAGGTCATCGCGCTCGCGGGCGGACCGGAGAAATGCCAGGTCGCCCTGGATAATGGCGCCGATCATGCCTTCGACTACGCAGCCGACGCCGACTGGGTCGAGCCGGTCCGGGCGCTGACCGATGGCCGCGGAGTCGATGTGATCTACGATCCCGTCGGGGGCGACATCTTCAATACGGCGCTCAAGGTCATCGCCTTCGAGGGGCGCGCGGTTATCATTGGCTTTGCCGGCGGCGAAATCCAGAAGGTCGCGGCCAATCGGCTGCTGCTGAAGAACGCATCGGCGGTCGGCGCGATCTGGGGCGGCTATCTCGCCCGCGACCCGGCCTATGCCGTCACCGTCGTCGACGATTGTTTTGCTATGATGGCCCGCAAGGAGATCGCGCCCGCAATCTTCAACGTCTATCCGATGGCGGCGTTGCCGGAAGCGCTGACCGCCCTGGATTCCCGCAAGACCTGGGGCAAGTTGCTGATCGATATGGCGGCTTGAGGCGCGTCAGGCCTGGACCACGGTCGCCCGTTTCAGGGCGACGGGCAGGCCGTCGCCAAAGCGCCTGAGTTCGACCGTGCCCGAGAGGCGCACAGGTCCGTTCAGCGGGTCGACGAATGCCGTCGCCGGTATCACTTCAATAACCGGCCAGAGTTTCTGCCGGTCGCAACTCGGACAACCGACGGCGCGTTGGGTGAAGATCAGGCGGCCATAGCCTGGGGTTCTCCGAATGAAGCCGGTCAGGGTCAGCTCCGTGTTCGCCATCGCTTCAAGCGCCGGCGGAAAGGGGACGCTTGTCGCATAGGCCGCCGCCGACATTTCCCGCAAGGCGCGCCAGTAGCGCTCTTCCTCGGGCCGGGCGACATGGGCCTGATCTGATGCGTGCGGCTCCGACCCTTCCGTGCATCCGCTCAAGACAGCGCCGCCGCCGGCGAGCGCCAGCGGCGCCGTTCCGACGAAGCGGAGGAATGTGCGTCTTGCTGCTGGTTGCGCCTTCAGCGACATCGGTCAATGCTCCCGTTAAACCGCCCGGATGATGCGGATTCTGGCTTAACGACGGTCTTAGGAAATCACGTGGCATTCGATCGATCTTCCGGTTCCCGCCTTTTGGCGGGCCTGTAAAATGGCGGGTAAGCTGCTCGCCATCAAACTATTGGGGCATGGCGCGCGCGTCCGCGCGAACGCGGTCCAGTCAAGCAGGACGGCCGCATCCCGCGCGGAAGCCGCCGCCGGATGACCCCCTTCGGATTCGCAATCCTGCTGCCGTTCCTGTTGACGCCGATCGCATCCTTTCTGTTTCGGATGGTCAACGCGACGATCGCCCCGGACCTGATCGCCGAGTTCAACCTGGGGCCGGCGGAGCTGGGGTTCGTCACAAGCCTCTACTTCATCGGCTTCGGCCTGGCGCAATTGCCGATGGGCGTCCTGCTGGACCGGTTCGGACCTCGTCCGGTCGTTCTGGCGCTGCAGATCATCGGCGCGACCGGCGGCATGTGGTTTGTGCTGGCGGATGGGCAGACAGGATTGCTCCTGGGGCGGTTTCTGATTGGCGTCGGCATGGCGGGGAGCGTCATGGCGGGCCTCAAGGCGGCGAACATCTGGTTCGATCGGTCGCGGGTCCCGGCGATCAACGCGCTGCTGTTCGGCATGACCGGGGTCGGCGGCATGCTGGCGACCGGGCCGCTGATGCTGCTGCTGAAGGTGATTGACTGGCGGTCGGCGCTGCTGCTGATTTCGGCCTATTGCTGCCTGGTGGCGTTGATCGCGGCCGTGCTGATCCCAGGCGCGCCGCGCCCGGCCGTCCAACCGCGCCTTGGCGCGCAGATCGCCGCCATCGGCCGGATTTATGCTTCCGGGCCATTCCTTCGATATGCGCCGCTGACGGTCGCGGTGATCGCAGCTTATTCAGCCTATCAAAGCTTATGGGTCGTCGTCTGGCTCCGGGATATCGAGGGGGCGGGGCGCGACGTGCAGGCCTGGAGCTTGTTCGCGATGATGGCTGCCATGATGACCGGCAATTTCGTCTTCGGCGCGGTCAACGCCCGGTTGGCCCGGCACGGCGTCACGACGTTGCAGGCCGCGCTTGCGATCATGGCGGCGATGATCGGCGCGCAATCCCTGATTCTGCTTGGCATATTGCCGTTTTCCCTGCCGCTCTGGTGCGTGGCCGGGTTTTGCGCCAGCGGACCGATCGCGATGTTTGCGGTGCTCTCGACCCGGTTTCCCGCCGATCTCGCCGGGCGCAGCAACACGGCGCTCAATCTCCTGGGCTTCCTTGCCGGGTTCTTTCTTCAAAGCGGCATCGGGCTTATTCTGGACCAGTTCCCGGTCGCGGCGGATGGCGGCTATTCTGCGGAAGGCCATCGCATCGCGCTTGGCATGACAATCTCGATCCAGATCGCTGCCTTCGCCTGGTTTTTCCTGGCCAAGGGCCTCGATCGACCGGATCGCGCAACGCTGACAGAAGCAAAGGATGAGGCATGAGCTACGGCGCCAAGCAGGTCGGCCCCAATCGATATCGGGAATCCATCGGCCGCTATTTCGAGGACTTCGAGGTCGGGCATATCTACGAGCATCGTCCGGGCCGCACGATATCGGAAGCTGACAATACGTGGTTCACGCTGCTGACGATGAACACCCACCCGCTGCATTTCGACTCCGAATACGCCAAGCACAGCGAATTCGGCAAACCCCTGGTGAATAGCGCCTTCACGCTGGCGGTCGTGGCGGGGATGAGCGTTTCCGACACGTCCCAGAAAGCCATCGCGAACCTGGGCTGGACCGATATCAAACTGCCGGCCCCGGTCTTCATCGGCGATACGATCTATGCCGAGTCCGAAGTGCTGGAGAAGCGGGCCTCAAAATCCCGGCCGACCCAGGGGATCGTCAAGATCCGCACGACCGCGAACAAGCAGTGCGGCACGGTGTTCATGAGCTATGAGCGCGCGATGCTGATGCCGATGCGCGGCCACGCGGTCGACGACAAGGCGAACTACTGACCCGAACCAATTCCCAAAAACCATGAAGGAAACGACCAATGGCCAAGACCACGGCGAAAACCGCTTATGAACTGGTGCCGCAACTGGCGAAGCTTCGGGACGAAGTCCTGTTCGGCGACGTCTGGGAACAGCCGGAACTGTCGAAGCGCGACCGCAGCCTCGTCACCTGCGCCATTCTGGCGGCCCTCTACCGGACGCCGGAACTGGAAGGCCACATGCAGCGGGCGCTCGACAATGGCGTCACCCAGGACGAACTGCGCGGCCTGATCACCCATGTGGCGTTCTATGCCGGCTGGCCGTGCGCGGTGAACGCCGGCCGCGTCGGCCTCAAGGTCTTTGAAGACGACGCCTGAGCTGCTTCGCTGGCTTTCGCCGGGGCTCAGCTTGCGCTGAGGCCCCGGTAGAAGCTGTTGGCGACCGTCGCCATGGCGAGGGTCAGGCCGTCGCCGGACGCCATGTCGTCCAAGGCGCGGTCCAGGCGCTCGATGCTGCGTGAGCGGTCGGCCAGCCACGGCTCGATGCCGCCTGCGGTGAGGGCGCGCCGGGCGATTTCCGCCTGATGGCCGTAGAAATCCTCCAGCAGCGCATCGACCGCCTGGCGATCCCAGCCCGTCGTGGTCTGGATGCCGCGCGCGTTGCGGCGGCACCAGCCGAGACGGAGCCGTTCGCCGACGCTGTAATAGGTCGCCGCCGCCGCGCCGAGGTTGTGGCCGTCTTCCGACAGATGCACGATGTCGAGGCCGGCCGCGATCGGGTCCATATGAGCGACGGCGCGGGCGAGGTCGGCGTTCGCGCCAAGCTCGATCCAGCGTTGGGTGCGCGCCGCTGCGTTGGCGGCCGATGTAGGGGCCATCGCGTCCTCCAGACCGTCGGCCAGCGCCTGGATCGGCCCTCTGAGCGCCTGGGTCGCGGCCTCGATGCCGAGGTCGCTCCGCCTCCGCAGCAGCCATTGGGTCGCGCGCCGGATCAGGCGCGCGATCTCGCCGAACATCTCCGCCTGCAAGGGCATGCGGCCTGGCCCGTCAAGCGCCTCGACGCCGGCGAGCAGGTCCTTCAAGCCGAAGGTATCGACCGTGATGGCGAAAGCGCGAGCGACATCGCTGACTGGGCGTCCGCTCTCTTCCGTCAGGTATGTGGCGAATGTTGGCCCCATGCGGTCGACGATCTCGTTGGTCATGATCGTCGCTGTTATCTCGCGGCCAAGCTGATGGCGGGCTGCTTGCTCCCCGAATTGGTCCCGGATCTGCTTGGGGAAATAGCGCAGCAGTCGGTCTTGGAGGCCAGGGTCGTCAGGCAGTTCGCTTGCGACCAGGTCGTCATACAGCACGAGCTTGGCATAGGAGAGCAGCACCGCCAGTTCCGGCCGGGTCAGGCCCTTGCCGACGGATTCCCGGGCGTCGATTTCGTCCTCGTCGGGCAGATATTCGACCGTACGGTTCAGGCGGCCGCGACGTTCCAGGGAGCGCATGAACCGCTCATGGTCGGCAAGGCGCTGGGGCGCGTCCCGTTCGGCGATCGAAAGCGCCTGACCCTGCAGATAGTTGTTCCGGAGAATCAGCGTGCCGACTTCCTCGGTCATCGCGGCCAGCAAGCTGTCGCGCTGTTTGCCCGTCATGTCGCCATCGGCGACGATGCGGCCAAGCAGGATCTTCAGATTGACCTCATGGTCTGAGGCGTCGACGCCGGCGGAGTTGTCGATGAAGTCCGTGCTGATGCGGCCGCCGGCCTGGGCGAACTCGACGCGCCCGCTTTGGGTGACGCCGAGATTGGCGCCTTCGCCGATGACCTTGGCCCGGACTTCCGCCCCGTCGACGCGCACGGCGTCGTTTGCCCGGTCGCCGGCGTCCTGATGGGTTTCGGTCTGGGCTTTCAGGTAATTGCCGATGCCGCCGAACCAGAGCAGATCGACCGGCGCCTTCAGGATGATGTTGATCAACGCATGGGGCGTCAGCGTGGCTTTCGGCGCATCGAGCGCGCGCTGCGCTTCCGGCGACAGCGTGATCGATTTCGCCGAACGATCGAAGATCGCGCCGCCATGCGAGAGGGCGGCGACGTCGTAATCGGCCCAGCCGGAGCGCGGCAGGTCGAACATGCGCTTGCGCTCGGCCCAACTCGTCGCGGGATCGGGATCGGGGTCGATGAAGATATGCTGGTGATTGAAGGCTGCTACCAGCTTGATCTGCTTCGAGAGCAGCATGCCGTTGCCGAAGACGTCGCCCGACATGTCGCCGCAACCGGCGACGGTGAACGGCTCCGCCTGGATATCCGTGCCGAGCTCCAGGAACATCCGCTTTACGGATTCCCAGGCGCCCCGCGCCGTGATGCCCATCTTCTTGTGGTCGTATCCAGCCGATCCGCCGGAAGCGAAGGCATCGCCCAGCCAGTACCCGTATTCGGCGGAAAGCCCGTTCGCGATATCCGAGAACGTCGCGGTGCCCTTGTCGGCGGCCGCCACGATATAGGGATCGTCGCCATCGGCCCGGACGACATCGGCCGGCGGCTGGATTGCGCCATCGACCAGGTTGTCGGTCACGTCCAGCATGCCGCGGATCAGGATCTTGTAGCAGGCCACACCTTCCGCGAGGAAAGCGTCGCGGCCGCCCGTCGTCGGCGCTTGCTTCAGGATGAAGCCGCCCTTGGCGCCCACCGGCACGATGACAGTGTTCTTCACCATCTGCGCTTTCATGAGGCCAAGGATTTCGGTTCGGAAATCCTCCCGGCGGTCCGACCAGCGGATGCCGCCGCGCGCGACCTTGCCGCCGCGAAGGTGAATGCCCTCCATGCGCGGCGAGAACACGAAGATTTCCGCCATTGGGCGCGGCAGCGGCAGGTCGTCGATCTTGGCGCTGTCGAACTTGATCGCCAGATAGGGCTTATGAGCGCCGGCAGCGTCGCGCTGCCAGAAATTGGTCCTGAGCGCCGCATCGGCCAGGTTGATGAAGCGGCGGAGAATGCGGTCCTCATCCAGGTTTGACACCGCGTCGAGCGCCTCCAGGGCGGCGGCGCGCGCTGCGTCGGCTTTGGCGGCATCGGCGGCGTTCGGATCGAAGCGCGCCTCGAAATACTTGATGATCAGCGCCGCGATCGACGGGTGCCGGGTCAACGCCTCGCCCATATAGTCGACGCTGAAGGGCGCCGCCGCCTGGCGCAGATAGCGGCTGAAGGCGCGCAGCAAGGCGACCTGGCGCCAATTGAGGCCGGCCGTCAGCAGCAGCGCATTCAGCTCGTCGCTTTCCGTTTCGCCATGCCACGCGGCGCTGAAGCCTTCCAGAAATGCCGGGCGGAGGGCGCGCAGGTCCAGCGTCTGCCCGCCCGCAATCTCGGCCTCAAAGTAATGCAGATAAACCGGCGCGCCTTTGGCCGGGGCGATGCGGTTTGGGGTCTCGGTCAAGATGCGCAGGCCCATGGCCTCCAGCATCGGCAGCACGTCGGAGAGCGGAGCCGGGGCGCCGCCATGGAAAAGCTTGAAGTGCACTTCCGTCGGTCGGGCATGCATGGGGCGGATCATATCGAGCGCCAGCGCCGTTTCCGTCGACCGGGCTTCCATCAGGCCGATATCGTGGGCGGCCATCTCGGCCGTCGTCGCGTCCTGATAGCTCTGGGGGAAGGCGTCGCCATAGCGCCGGAACAGCGCCAGGCCGGCTTCCTCGCCAAGCGCGGCGACCAGCGCTGTCTCGAGCTTGTCCGACCAGGAACGACTTGCATCCCGCAGGCGCTTTTCAAGCACGCCCGCGTCGAGGGTCGCCGCACCGGGATCGGGCGTGTCGACGATGAAATGCACCCGCGCCAACGGGTCCTCGGCGATATGGGTCGAGAAGGAGACGATCTCGCCGCCATAGGCTTCCGAGAGGATCGCGGCGAAGCGCTGGCGGAGTTTGGTATCATAGCGGTCGCGCGGCACATAGACCATGGCGGACACGAACCGGTTATAGGCGTCGCGGCGCTCGAACAACGCCGTCCGGCGGCGTTCCTGCAAATTCAGGACGCCGCGGGCGATCTCGCTGAGGGCATCGGCTTCGACCTGCAGCAGTTCGTCCCGCGGGTAGGTTTCGAGGATGTGGGTCAGCGCCTTCTCGTCATGGCTGCCGCGCCCGGCGCTCGCACGCTCGACAATCGCGGCGACCTTGCGCCGGAGGAGGGGGATGCGCTTCGGCGACGTCGTGTAGACATTGGACGTAAAGAGGCCGACAAACCGGCGTTCGCCGATCACCACGCCAGCTTCGTCGAAGCGCTGGATCGCGACATAATCCATCTGAGACGGACGATGGACCGGCGAGCGGCTGGAAGATTTCAGCACGGTCACGACATTGCGGCGCTGCTGCCGGCCCGAGGCCTGGGCGGGCACGCTGTCGATCCGCGCGCCGATCGTCACTGACGTCGGCTGATCGGCGCGGAGGAGGCCAAGGCCGGACTCCAGGATCGGCGTGCTTCTGAATTCGGCGCCTTCGCCCGATGTCGCATAGTCGCGGTAGCCAAGGAAGGTGAAGTGGTCGTCGTCGAGCCAGGCGAGGAAATCCGCGCTTTCGCTGACTTCCGCCGGATCGACGTCGTTCGGCGCATGGAGGGCGAGGTCTTCAATGGCGGCGGCCAACCGGCGGCGCATTTCACGCCAGTCCGCGACGGCGACCGTGACGCTGCCGAAGACCGAACGAATGCCAGCTTCGATATCCGCCAGGTCAGCCGGGTCCGTCCGCTCGTCAACATGAATTTGCATGACGGAAATATCGGATGGCTGCCGCTGCCGCTCGCCGGCGGCGACGATCTGGCCGTCCTTGTGCGTCAGGCTGATGACGGGATGGATGATCAGATGAACGGTCAACCCGCGCCGGTCCAGTTCGGCCGTGACCGAATCGACCAGGAACGGCATGTCCGACTGGACAATTTCGATAATCGTGTGGTCGGCGCGCCAGCCATCGTCGGCCAGCGTTGGGTTGAAGGCCCTGACCTGCGCGCCGCCGGGCGCCCAGCGCCGCGCGAACCCGAAAGCGGAGAGCGCCTCGGCGGCGAGCGTTCCAGGATCGAACGCGCGAAGATCGGCTGCCGGCACATGCTGATAGAACAATCGGACGAATGCAGCCGCCGCATCGCGCTCGGACGCATTGACGCTTTCTGCAACGATCGCCGCCGCTGCGTCCGCTCCTTCTGCTCCGTTGATCATCGGGATCTCCACACTGTCTCGCATCTGGGCCGCTCCATTACCTTGCAACGCTTGCCGCAGCTAAGCAAGAAACGGAAACTGAAAGATTAATTCGCCAAAACAATTCCGCAAGTTTGGCATGTCTTTACGGAACCGAATGGGTCGAACAACTATCTACGATCCGATTATGATAATTTAATTACAAATCGGCGAACGGGCGATTTTTAGTCAACCATTGGAATGGCTACATGCGGCGTAGGCATTCATTGACTTTCTATTACAGCCTCGCCGCTCGACAAATCGACCCGGCGGCACGGAGGCAATCGATACAGTGGAAAATTGAGTAATCGTAAGTATCCACAAGATGTCCGGTTGGCTGGCATTTTGGGCCTATGGCCATATGCGCGAGCTGCATCCAGGCGAACGCCAAGCCAGCAAGATTCGCATCGACAGACAATACGAAGGTTGTATATGGACGGGCGGATGCGGCGGCAACAGACCAAAGCGCTTGACGCATTCAGGCGCGGCGCGGCTTGTGGATCTCGTTCGAGTGCATTTAATTAGGTCTGACGCAGTTCGGCTTCGAAGCGACCCGATCCAACCTGCATTTGGAGCGGGAGAAGGGATTCGAACCCTCGACCCTCACGTTGGCAACGTGATGCTCTACCCCTGAGCTACTCCCGCGCTCCGCCGCCGGAACCTTGCGGCTCCGAACGAGAGCGACTTTATGAACGAAGCCATTCGGGCGCGCAACCTCTTTTTTCGGGATAATGCGTCGCTGGAGCGGGATTTATGTGACGGCTGTCAACTGGCGTCGCAGCGCCATTGGAGTACCTTGCGGGACGCGATTCATGAATGATAGCTCTGCTGCTATCTACCCGCAAAATTTAGGGGCGTTCGATGCATAAAGGTTTTGGCTTTGCAAGCGCCGCGATCTGGGGCGCGTTGGTTCTGTCGCCGCTTTACGCGACAGCCGAAACCGTCGGCCAGGTAGCTTATGTGCAGGTTTACGGCTACGAGACGCCGCCGCAAGGCGCGCGCGAGCCTATCTTCCTGCGCGACGATGTCGTCACGAATACGGAGCTCGAGACCGTGATCGACGGTCGTCTGGATGTGAAGTTCGTGGATAACACGCAACTCATCGTCGGCTCTTCGTCCAAGGTGAAAGTCGATCGCTTCGTCTTCGATCCCAGCAAGAGTTCGGGCGATGTCGCGTTGAATGTCAGCAAGGGCTTGATGCGCTTTGTGTCCGGCAGGATGGCGAGCCAAAGCTACAAGGTGCGGACGCCGACCGCGACGCTTGGCGTGCGCGGCACGGACTTTGTCGTGGCAGTCGCCGAGGACGGTTCGACAACGGTCTCGGTGATTTCTGGCGAAGTCGAGATGACCTCCGGCAGCGGCGACAGCGGCGGCGTCGGCGCGGGCTCGACCGGCTCGACGTCGGGCGCATCGGTGTCTGTATCGCAAACCGTTTCGATCCCGGCGATTGCCGCCGCCTCCTTCGGCGGCGATGTGGATGGTCCGAGCGACAGCGGCGAGGCCGAGTCTGAATCCAGCTCGCATGGAGGCTGATCGAGCCTCTATCACCATGCGATCAATCTATGATCCAGATTGAATTATCCAATCTTGGGCGATGTCGCCCAAGATTGGTTTGATCCGGTCAGGCCGATTGGAGACGATGTTCCAGGAACTCCAATCGGTCCTGGCCCCAGAAGATTTCGCCGTTGACCACATAGCTCGGGATGCCGAAGACGCCGCGGTCGAGCGCGCGATTGGTGTTGTCCTCGAATTCCTCCAGGACCGCCTGGTCCTGGGCGGCGTTGGTCAGGACATCGCCCGGCAAGCCGCAATCCTCGGCGATCGCCGCGAGCGTCTTCCAGTCGTTGATGTCGCGGTCCTCGGCCCAGCAAGCGCGGGCGAGCGCGAAGACCAGCGCTCCGGGATCTGCGCCCAGGCGGTCGGCGGCCGCGACCATGCAGGCGGCGCGCTTCTGCGAAACCGGATAGTATTTCGGCTTTTCCGAGAGTGGCAGGCCGTAACGCTCCGACCAGCGCCGCATTTCGAGCTTGCCGTAGGCACGGTGCAGCTCCGACCGTTCCGGCGGATCGTCATGGCCGATCAGGCGCAGCATCATTTCGCGCAGATCGACCGGGAAATAGCGGATCTCGGCATTAGCGTTCTTGGCGATGCCTTCCAGCCGCTTCTGCCCCAGGTAAATCCAGGGCGAGTTGACGCAGAAATAGAAATCGATCTTCGCGCCGTCGCTCATACCGCGCCCTCCACCTTGTAGGGCTCGACGCGGCCTTGCAGCGCCCGCTCGACCAGTTCAAGCCGGTCCTGGCCCCAGAACGGCTCGCCGTCGATGACATAGGTCGGCGCGCCGAAGACTTGGCCAGCGATCGCTTCCTCCGTCAATTCCTCGGCCCTGGCGATGCCGGCGGCGCCCTTGGCGGCGCTCAGCAGGGCCTTGCCGTCCAGGCCAAGCCCGTCGGCGGCGGCGATCAGCACGGCTTCGTCGGCGACATTCTTCTCCTCGAACCAGCAGGCGCGCATGATCGCCTGGCCGAGCGCGCCCGCGTCCAGGTCCTGATCGGCGGCGATCATCGTCATGCGGTTGCCAAGGCTCGGGTCGGTTGGGAAATGGGCCGGGCGGAGATTGAGCTCCGTGCCCCGAAAGTCCCGCCAACGCTGCAATTCGAACATCCGGTAGCGGCGCCGTTGCACGGGGCGCTGGGGCAAGGGCAGGCCGCCCGACTGGGCGAACACCTTGCCGAAATCGACCGGCTTGAAGGCGACCGCGCGTCCTGAAGCGGCGGCCAGCTTCAGGAACGGCAGATGCCCGATATAGCTCCAGGGCGAGGTCACGGTGAAGTAGTAGTCGATTGGCCCGGCGCGCATGGCTGCGATCCTCCTTCGGTCTGGCGTTGGCGCAGTCAAATCTGGCGCTTCTGCCTGAGAGTGATTGGTTCTTGCGCTCGAATCAACGGTTCGTCATCCGCAGCACGGCGCGCGCAATGGCGGCGGATGCGGTCAGTCCTGGCGATTCGATCCCGAACAGATTGATCAGGCCGGGAACGCCATGTTCGGCCGGCCCCTGGACCATGAAGTCGGGCTGCGGCTCGGTCGGGCCATGGATCTTCGGCCGGATGCCGGCATAGGCGGGAATCAGCGCGCCGTCTTTCAGGTCGGGGAAATAGGCGCGAATGGCGGCGTAGAAACTGTCGGCGCGCGCCGGGTCCATGTCGTAGTTCTTCACGTCGATCCATTCGATATCCGGGCCGAACTTGCACTGGCCGCCCATGTCGACCGTCACATGCACGCCAAGCGCGCCGGGGACGGGCATGGGATAGACGAGGCGGCTGAAGGGTTGCTTCCCAAGCAAGCTGAAGTAGTTTCCCTTGGCCATTGAGGCCTTTGGGAATTTATCGACGGGCGCGCCCGCGAAGGAACTGGCGACCGCGATGGCGTCGATGCCGGCGGAGTTGACCACGAGGTCGGCGGCGAGCGTCATCGGCTCGTCGCCGCCGACATCGATCTCGACGCCGCCCGCAGGTCGGACGCGGCCGCCGATGACGGGCGAGAGGAACGCGATCATCGCGCCGGCGGCCTCGGCGTCGCCCTGGTAGGAGAGCATCAGGGCATGGCTGTCGATCACGCCGGTCGAGGGCGAAAGCAACCCGCCGACGCATCGAACGGCCGGCTCCAGCAACTCGACTTCCTTGGCGGACAAGAGTTCCAGATCGTGAACGCCGTTATCGGCGGCTTTCTGCTTGAGGGCGGCTAGCCTGGGCCGCTCGCTTTCCTCGCTTGCGACGATCAGTTTGCCCAGGCGCTTGTGGGGCAAACCGCGTTCGGCGCAATAGTCGTAGAGGAAGCGATTGCCCTCGACGCAGGCTTTCGCCTTGAAGCTGCCGGTCGGATAATAAATGCCAGCATGGATGACCTCGCTGTTGCGGGCGCTGGTTTCCGTGCCGATCATGTCGGCGGCCTCCAGCACGATCACCTCGCGGCCGGCTTCCGCCAGAAATTTGGCGGCGGCCAGGCCGACGACGCCGGCGCCGATCACGATGCAGTCCACTCTCTCGACCATGCTTGATGCTTTCCTGATGAAAGGCCTTTGCATCCCTTTCTAATGGGCGCCAGGATCAGCCGTCCAGCAATCCAATCCAGAGAGGGCGATGACGCCATGATATTCGATATGCGCACCTATACCTGCAAACCCGGCACGGTGCCGGCCCAGTTGAAGCTGTACGAGGATCACGGGTTCGCGGTCCAGACCAAGCATCTGGGGCAACCGGCGCTGTATGGCGTGACGGAAACAGGCGCGATCAACACCTATGTCCATGTCTGGGCGTATGCGGATGCGGCCGACCGGGCGAAGAAGCGCGCCGCCATGCAAGCCGACCCCGACTGGCACGCCTTCCTCGCGAAGACGAAGGAAGCAGGCTATCTGCTGGCTCAAGAGAACCAGATCCTGCAAGCGCCTGGTTTCTTCAAATATAAAGGCTAAGCGTCCGTCGCTCGCCTTGGGGGGCGTTGCACGGCAGCGATACGCGGCGCGAAGCGGTTCCGAACCCGTTTCGCGCCGTTTTGCGTCAATCCGGCAGATTTTCGGAGGGACTGCGTTCGCCCGACGCTGACGCGGCTTTGCGGACATGCTGAAATGCCGGGGCTTGGAGCGGCAGCCGATGTGCCCCAAATAAGGCTCGAATGCAGCCCTTTCCGGGAGAAGTCATGCCTGAGGACGATCGCCGAACCATCCCGACCGCTGGGCCGGCAAGCAGCGCTATCGATACGTTCCTGAAGCAAGCCCGGCAGACTCCGAAGCGGACTGTCGGGCGGCTGATCTTCGCGCTGGACGCGACGCAGAGCCGCCAGCCGACCTGGGACCGTGCGTGCAGCATGCAAGCTGAAATGTTTCGGGAGGCCGGCCGCCTTGGCGGGCTCGCAATTCAACTGGTGTTCTATCGCGGCTATGGGGAATGCAAGGCCAGCGGCTGGACCGTCAACGCCGACGACCTGCTGCGCCGCATGACCCAGGTGCAATGCCAGGGCGGACTGACCCAAATCGGGAAGGTTCTGGCGAATGCGCGCCGGCAGGCTGAATCCGGCCCGGTCGCGGCCCTGGTGTTCATTGGGGACGCCTTTGAGGAAGACATCGACGCCGTTTGCGAGAAGGCGGGCGCGCTTGGCCTGCTCGGCGTTCCGGCGCTGATGTTTCAGGAAGGCAGCGACCCAGCCGCGGCCCGCGCCTTTGGCGAAATCGCAAAGTTGACCGGCGGCGCGCACTGCGCATTCGACCCGTCCAGCGCGGACGCCTTGCGGGATCTTTTGCGCGCCGCGGCCGCCTTTGCGGCTGGCGGCCGCCTGGCATTGCGCGACCTCACCGGCGGCGGCCGGTTGGCCCAGGCCCTGCCGCCGCCCTCCCGCCGTTCAGGCCCTGCCGGGTGATTATGTGGCTGCTCTTCGGGTTCGGCCTGCTCGCCGGCATTCTGGCGTTTGCCCGCTGGTATGCGAATGCGCCGCCGGCCAAGGCGGCGCGGGCGTTGAAGATCGTTCTTTTGGGCGCGTTGGGCGGGGTGCTGCTGCTCGTGGTCTTCAGGGGCGGTCTCTCGCCGGTGTTGAGCGGGCTCGTCATGCTGGCCCCGCTGTTGCTGGGCCTCAGGGGGGCCATGCGGCGCTCCAGGGCTGCGAGCGGGCCAAGTCCCGGCGGCGGCTCGTCGGTGGATAGCGCCTGGTTCGAGATGACGCTGGATCATGACACCGGCGCCATGGACGGCGTCGTTCGCCAGGGGCCGTTCAAGGGCCGGTCCCTGGATGCGCTCAGCGAACGCGACCTGGACCGGCTTGCGGCGGAATGCGCGGCCGATCCCAATTCCCGGCGGTTGCTGGAGGCCTATCTGGCGCGCCGGTTTGGCCGGCCTGAGGCCGACGACGCCGATCCCGATGCCGATGCCGATCCCGCAAGCGCTGGCGGCGCCCAACGGCCAGGCTCGGGGCAGATGAGCCGGGCCGAAGCGTACAGGGTGCTAGGCTTGCCGGAGGATGCCGACGAGGACGCAATTCAGAGCGCCTACAAGCGCTTGATCTCGTCCGCGCATCCGGATCGCGGCGGCAGCGCTTATCTGGCGGCGCAGATAAATGCGGCGCGGCAGGCGCTTCTTGGCCGCTGAGGCGTTATAGCGGTCACAACTTCGTCGTAATTAAGGTGTTTCAAACCGACAGCCCTATACATGTAACGCAGCGCCTCGCTGCTCAAGGAACAATGATCCATGCGTAAACCCGTCCGCAAAGCCGTGTTTCCCGTTGGCGGCCTCGGCACGCGCTTTCTTCCGGCGACGAAAGCCATGCCGAAGGAAATGCTGCCGGTCGTCGATAAGCCGCTCATCCAATATGCGGTCGAGGAAGCGCAGGCGGCAGGCATCGAGCAGATCATTTTCGTAACGGGCCGCGGCAAGACATCGATCGAAGATCATTTCGATTTCAGCTACGAACTGCAGGACACGCTGCGCAAACGCGGCAAGATGGAGGCCTATGGCGTCGTCACCGACATGATGACGCAGCCAGGCTCTGTCGCCTATGTTCGCCAGCAGGAGCCTGCGGGCCTGGGCCACGCGGTTTGGGCGGCGCGCCATCTCGTCGGCGACGAGCCGTTCGCCATTCTTCTGGCCGATGATCTCGTGATGTCGAAACAGCCCTGCATCGGCCAGTTGATCGACGTTTACAACCAGACCGGCGGCAACGCGCTCGCGGTCATGGACGTGCCGCGGGAGCATACGGAGCGCTATGGCGTGCTGGATGTCGGCTCCGACGACGGCAGGCTCGCCGAGATCAAGGGCCTTGTCGAAAAGCCGAAGCCGGCAGACGCCCCCTCGACGCTCTCCGTCATCGGCCGTTATGTCCTGCTGCCTGAGGTCTTCGACATTCTGGAGAATCAGGGCAAGGGCGCGGGCGGCGAAATTCAGTTGACCGACGCCATGGCGCAAATGCTCGGCAAGGCGCCATTCCACGGCCTGCGCTTCGAGGGCCGCCGCTTCGATTGCGGCGACAAGGTCGGCTTCCTTGAAGCAACGCTCGCGTTTGCGCTCGAACGCAGCGATCTGGGGCGCGATGTACAGCGCCTGATCGACGACTATGCAAGCATCGGCGCCGCGCGCAAGGTGGTCTGAACCCATGCCGAGAGATGCTTCGATACCGCACAAGTTCGATCCGACGGCGCTGCGCGAATACGATATTCGCGGCATTGTCGGCGAAACCCTGTCCACGGCGGACGCCTATGCCCTGGGGCGCGCCTATGCAGTTATGGCGAAGGCGGCGGGCGGTTCAAGGGTCGCCGTCGGTTATGACGGCCGCGAAAGCTCGCCTGCGTTAGAAGCGGCGCTCGCGGCCGGCCTCTCGGACAGCGGCATGGCCGTCTGCCGCATCGGGCTCGCCTCGACCCCGACTTTATATTTCGCGGTCTACGCGCTCGCGGCCGATGGCGGCATCATGGTGACGGGGTCGCATAACCCGCCGGAATACAATGGCTTCAAGCTTATGCTGGGGCGGCGCGCCTTGTACGGCGACGATATTCGGGCGCTAGGCGAGATCGCCGCCAGCGGCCGCACGGTGGACGGCGCCGGCTCGCTGACCGACACCCCGGTCATGCAGGAGCATATCGACAGGATCGTCAGCGACAATCCGGTCGCGCGGCCGATGAAGGTCGTGTGGGACCCGGGCCATGGGGCGCCCGCCGCCATCCTGCCGGACCTGACGAAGCGCCTGCCGGGCGAACATATCCTGATCAACTGCGCGGTCGATTCCCGCTTCCCTGCCCATCATCCGGACCCGACGGAAGCGAAGAACCTGGCGCAGCTTCAGGCGGAAGTGCTTAGGGTCGGGGCGGATTTCGGCGTCGCGTTCGATGGCGACGGCGACCGCATCGGCTTTGTCGACGGCGACGGGGAAATTGTCTGGGCCGATCAGGCGCTGGTGCTGTTCGCCCGCGATGTCCTGAAGGCGCAGCCGGGCGCGACCATCATCGCCGACGTCAAGGCGAGTCAGGTCTTCTTCGACGCCGTTTCGGCCGCAGGCGGCGCGCCCCTGATGTGGCGCACCGGTCATTCGTTGATCAAGGCAAAGATGGCGGAAACGGGCGCGCCGCTCGCGGGCGAGGTGAGCGGGCATATTTTTTTCGCCGACCGCTACTTCGGCTTCGACGACGCGCTTTATGCCGCCGTCCGCGCGCTCTCAATCCTGTCGGCGAGCAATGAGACCCTGGCGGAGTTCCGGCGGAGTTTGCCGGGCTTGCTGAATACGCCCGAACTCCGCTTCGATTGCCCGGAGGACCGCAAGTTCGCCGTCGTCGATGAGGCGAGCCAGCGATTGGCCGCCGCCGGCGCCGATGTCATCGCCGTGGACGGCGTGCGCGTGCGACAGGGCGACGGCTGGTGGTTGTTGCGGGCCTCCAATACCCAGAATGCGCTTGTCGGGCGCTGCGAAGCGCGAACCGAAGCTGGCCTGACACAGCAGAAAATGGCCCTGATCGCGCAACTTGAAGCGAGCGGCGTTCAGGCGCCGGATTTCTGATCGGTCGTAGCCGGCGTCGCATCGATTGACCATTCAAGCGTCAACCGATTATCGCCGCGGCTGCGGTCATAGCTGCACCGGTCGACCAGCGCTTTGACCAGATGCACGCCGAGGCCGCCGACCGCGCGGTCCTCCAGACTGCTTTCGAGATCGGGGGTCGGCGCTTCCGACAACGGGTCGAAAGGCCTTCCGTTATCGATAAATGTGATCGCAAAGACTTCATCCGTCATCGACGCTTCGCAGGCTATCCGCTTGTCGGACTGATCGTCGTCGAAGCCGTGAAGGATGATGTTCGAAATCACTTCGTCGCATGCAAGATCAAGCGCTTGCTGGATGCGCATTGGGATGTCTGAAGTCTCCGCGAACGCCACGATCGTGGCTTGAACGCGGCCGAGGTCAGCCATGTGCGGGGGTATTGCGAGAGTTAGCGTGCGGCTCATCGGCCCCTGTCCGTCGAAACGAAGTAAGTCAAACCGTATCAGTCCCTGCGATTTGCCGCAAAGCGCGCCCGAACTTGGGTGTGACGGGCCTTACCCTCGGGGCAAATTGTTACCCTGCCATAGCGCAGGTGATTTTATTTTAAGCGATAAAGCCCTACAAATTCGCAATGAGACAAAGCGCGATAGGTTCCGAATCCCAATCCTGCCGACTGTCGCCGGGCGGCGACGGCGTGTTGCGCGCGGCCGGCGATTGGACGACCGCGAGCATCGGCGACGCGGAGCGAGCGATCGCGAACGTGGTGCGCCAGGCTCGGGGCGTAAAGCAACTGAACATTGCGGGGCTTGGCCAACTCGACACCAATGGCGCGATGCTGCTGCTGGAGACAGCGGAGCTTGCCGGCGAGGGCCAGGCTGTCGCCCTGACCGGCGTGCGGGATGAGCATCGCCGCTTGCTCGAGGTAATCGCGGCTGCGTCGGTGCGCCATACCGACGCGCCGGACGACGGAAATCCCGTGCTGCGGGTCCTGGCGGAAGTTGGCGAGACGGCGCTGAAGCTCGCGCGCGAAGGCGTTGAACTTTTGAGTTTTTCTGGCGCGGCCACAATGGCGATCGTTGGTTTGGCGTTGCGTCCCTGGCGCATTCGTTGGCGCGGCCTCGTCACCCAGCTCCAGGCGACGGGTTTGAATGCGCTGCCGATTGTCGGCCTGTTAAATTTCCTGATCGGCGTCGTGCTGGCCTATCAATCCGCCAATCAGCTCAGCAAGTTCGGGGCGGAGTTGCTGACGGTCGATTCCGTCGGCGTCGGCGTGCTGCGCGAGTTGGGGGTTCTGATCACGGCGATCATCGTCGCCGGCCGTTCCGGCAGCGCCTTCACGGCCCAGATCGGATCGATGCGCGTCAATCAGGAAATCGACGCCATGCAGACGATCGGCCTGGATCCGATTGAAGTGCTGTGTGCGCCGCGCATCATGGCATTGATGATCACCTTGCCATTGCTGGTCTTTTTCGCGGATGTCATGGCGATTCTCGGCGGGGCCGTCGCATCGATGTTCGCGCTCGATATCACGCTGACGCAGTTCGCCAAGCAGTTGCAAGCGGCTGTTTCGATCAATCATTTCTGGGTCGGGATCGTCAAGGCCCCGGTGATGGCCGTGATGATCGCGACGATCGGCTGTTTCCATGGCCTGAAGGTTTCGTCGAATGCGGCGTCCGTCGGCCAGCGGACGACGCAGTCGGTCGTGCAAAGCGTGTTCTTCGTGATCGCTGTCGACGCGATCTTCTCGATCTTCTTCCTGATTATCGATGTGTGAGAGCCTGACCGAAAAGTGTTTGAGCGATATCAGCAGGTTGTGATTCACCGTC
>CALAHN010000042.1 GCA_937891825.1 uncultured Alphaproteobacteria bacterium | reverse complement strand
CGAGCGTTCGCGGGCGCGCCGCCGCCCTGGCCGCCGCCGCCGTGCTCGCGGCCGACGATTGCCCGCCGGCGCCCGCCGGCCTGGACTATGCCGACGCCCAGGCGATCGGCGGCAGCTACGATCCCGTGCTGCGCAAGCAAGCCGTGCCCTTCGCCGAGCGCCTGGGCGACGCCCCCCAGGACCTGCTGGAGCGGCTGACCTTCGGGGCATCCTACAAGGGCGCCACCGACTTCATCACCAAATATGCCTGGCCCCGGCCCGCCCGCCATGTGACGCGCTGGTGCGCCGCGCTGGGCGTCTCGCCGAACCAGGTCACCACCTTGAGCTTGATCCTGATGCTGCTGGCGCTGGCGGGCTTCTGGCAGGGCCAGTGGCTCTGGGCGGTCCCGGTCGCTTTCCTCATGACCTTTCTCGACACGGTCGACGGCAAGCTCGCCCGCGTCACCATGGCGTCATCGAAATGGGGCGAGGTCTATGACCATGGCATCGACCTGATCCATCCGCCGTTCTGGTGGTGGGCCTGGTGGGTCGGCGCGGCGGCGGACGCGGCCCAGCGCGGGCCGGAGTTCGTCCAGATCTACGATCTGGCGCTCTGGGCGATCGTCATCGGCTATGTCGTGCAGCGCATCTATGAGGGCGCGTTCCTCTGGCTCTTCAAGATCGAGGGGCATATCTGGCGGCCGTTCGATTTCCGCTTCCGCGCCATCACCGCCCGGCGGAACCCGAACCTGTTCATCCTGATGATCGGCGCCATGCTGGGCGCGCCGGATTGGGGCCTGATCGCGGTCGCGGGCTGGGTCCTTTTCAGCCTCGCCGTGCATTTCATCCGCCTCGCCCAGGCCGGATGGCTGAAAGCCCGCGGCCAGCCCGTGGTCTCCTATCTGAAAGCCGGTTGACGCGATGGCCGGCGTCGCTGTCTTCGACCTGGATCGGACGCTGACGGCCCGCGGCAGTTTCATGGCCTTCATGGTCTACGTCCTCCGCCGCCGTCCGGCCCGGATCGTGGCGCTGCCGGAACTGCTGTTCGCCGGATTGCTGCTCGCGCTGAAGCTCCGCCATCGGGACGCCATGAAAGCCCTGCTCTGGCGGCGCATCCTCGCCGGCATGGACCGGCCGGCGGTCGACGCCCTGGCCGGGACCTTCGCGGCGGAATGGCGGCGAAGCGCGCTCCGGCCGGGCGCGCTTGGCGCGATCCAGGCCCACAAGGCGGCGGGCGACCGCCTGATCCTCGCGACCGCCGCCATGGACAGCATGGCCGTCCCCTTCGGCCGGGCGCTCGGCTTCGACGATGTCGTCGCGACCCGCGCCCGGTGGACGCCGGATGGCAGGGTCGCCAGCTCGGTCGCCGACGCCTTCGACGGCCTGAACTGCTATGGGCCGGAGAAACTGCGGCGCGTGCTCGCGCTTTTGGAGGGCGGCCCGCCGCTCGAAACCCGCGCCGTTTATACCGACCACGTCACCGACATGCCGCTGCTCGCCTGGGCGACGCACCCGGTCGCGGTCAATCCCCACCCGCCGTTGCGGGCGGCGGCGGCGGCGCAGGGCATTCCGATCGTCGACTGGGACGTTGCGCCAGGTCCGGGGTCGGGCTAAGCCTGACGGCAGAGATTTCTGACGATTGCCGGGGCGCGTTTTGCATGAAAGTCATCATCCTTTCCGCCGGGCAGGGCTCGCGCTTGCTGCCGTTGACGGAAGACCGGCCGAAATGCCTGCTGGAGATCGGCGGGTCGACGCTGCTCGGCCTGCAGTTGAAGGCGCTGCAGGACGGCGGCGCGAGCGATGTCGTGATCGTCACCGGCTTCCGGACCGCGGCGGTCGAGGCGGCGGCGGCGGCGGCGTGCGCGCCGGGCTTCGCGGTCCGGACGCTCTTCAACCCGTTCTATAATGTCGCCGACAATCTCGCCTCCTGCTGGATGGCGCGGGCGGAGATGGCCGGGCCGTTCCTGCTGCTGAACGGCGACACCCTGTTCGAGCCGGCGATCCTCGGGCGGCTGCTGGCGGCGCAGGAGGCGCCGATCACCCTCACCATCGACAAGAAGGCCGCCTACGACAGCGACGACATGAAGGTGAAGCTGGACGGCGCCCGCCTGCTCGACGTCGGCAAGACGCTGCTGCCGGCGGATACCGACGGCGAGTCCATCGGCTTCTCCCGCTTCTCCAAAGACGGCGCCCGCGCGTTCGTCGAGACCCTGGATCAGACCATGCGCACGCCGAACGGGTTGAGTTGGTGGTACCTGAAGGCGATCGCTGTCCTGGCCGAACGCGGCCTGGTCCAGACCTGCAGCATCGAAGGCCTGACCTGGGGCGAGGTCGACTTCCATCAGGACCTGGAGACCGCGGCCCAGCTCTTCGGCCGCCCATGAGCGAGGCCGCCGCCCTCCGCGCGCCCACGGCGGCCCGGGAGTTCCAGGCGATCGGTCTGGTGACCGCCGCCCATTTCCTCAGCCATTTCTACCAGTTCGTGCTGCCGCCGGTGTTCGGGCTGATGGCCCTGAAACTGGACGTCGGCTATACGGAGCTTGGCCTTCTCATCACCACATTCTCGGTCGCGACCGGCGTCAGCCAGACGCCGGCGGGCTTCCTGGTGGACCGGTTGGGCGCGGCGAAGCTGCTGGCTTTGGGGCTCGGCGTCCTGGGCGCCGCCGTGGCGCTGTTCGGGTTCGCGCCGACCTATGTCACGCTCCTGCCCCTGGTCGCGATCGCCGGCATGGCGAACAGCATTTTCCACCCAGCGGATTTCGCGATCCTCTCCGGGTCGGTCCGGGAACAGCGGATCGGCCGGGCGTTCAGCTTGCACGCGGTCTCGGGCAATCTCGGTTGGGCGGCGGCGCCGGCGGCAATGCTGGGCCTCTCGGCGATGTTCGATGTGACGACGGCGTTCCTGGTCGTCGGCCTGGCGGGCGTGGCGCTCGCGGCCGTGCTCGCCCTCAACCTGGACCGGCTGCGGGAAGACGGCGAGGCCGCGGCGGCGACGCCGGCCGCGCCCGATGCGGCCGACCCAGTCGCCGAAACGGGCGACGCGGCCGCTCCCGCCCGCCCGCCGCGCGGCGGCACGGCGAAGGACGGGCTGTCGCTGCTGCTCAGCCGGGCGGCGTTGATGCTGTTCGGGTTTCAACTGGTCTATGCCATGGGCTTCGCGGGCATCCGCAATTTCTCGGTCGTGGCGTTGCCGGCGATCTGGGGCGTCAGCGCGGAGATCGTCGCGGGCGCGCTCACGGGCTATCTGATCGCGGCCTCGTTCGGCAATCTGGTCGGCGGCTGGCTGGCGGACCGGACGGGCAATCCGGGCCGGGTCTTCACGGTCAGCATCCTGGCGCTGGCGGCGATCGTCGCGAGCCTGGGCGCCGTGCCGATGTCGGCCGCGCTCCTGACGGTCGCGTTGCTGACGGCGGGCGTGCTGCAGGGCAGTCTGCTGCCGGCGCGCGACATGCTGGTGCGCCAGATCGCGCCCAAGGGCCAGATGGGCAAGCTCTTCGGTTTCACCTCCAGCGGCCTGGCGCTCGGCAACGCGATCACGCCCGCGATTTTCGGCTGGGTGATGGACAACGCCGACCCAAGCCTGATCTTCTACGGCAGCGCGATCTTCATGCTGCTGGCGCTCTTCACCTATGTGGAGACCCGGCGCCAGGCTGGGTAAAACGCTTCTGGACAACCCCGAACCCCGCCCTTATAAAACCGCTTCCCAACCGGGCTCCAACCGAGCCCCGTATGCCCAGGTAGCTCAGCTGGTAGAGCAGCGGACTGAAAATCCGCGTGTCGGTGGTTCGAATCCGCCCCTGGGCACCATTATTTTCAATGACTTAGCGGAAATTTTCCAGTGGAACAGATTCGGCTTAGTCACATAAATCTGCATCGCGTGTCGGCAGACACTACCGGAATACCGGCACCGCACTTCGACGATTCGGCGCGTCGAGAGTCTGTCTTAACAGGACAAAATCCTTTTCGGCCATTCCATCCGGCCTTTGCTCGGGCGACGGCGGCGGGCAGTGGATAGGCTTAATATTTGAACATCGTCGGAATGCTTGGCTGGGCGCACACGGAGCGAGAATTCTCAGGGCTGATGGTCGCGCACTGCGAACTTCTGGATTTGCCGGAATAGCCCGCTCCGCGGATTTCGGCGTCAATGGAGATCGCCTCAGCAAGGCGCTGATATGGATGCTATCGACCAAGATGTTGATCGGCGTCGCACAGTCACCTCCTGGAAGTGCATATATTCAATGACTTGTGGCGCAGGCCGGCGTCCAATTGAGAACGGCGGTGAGAAAGTCGTCCACTGGAGCGGCGGGATAATCTCGCTGCGG
>CALAHN010000041.1 GCA_937891825.1 uncultured Alphaproteobacteria bacterium | reverse complement strand
CAGCCGTTTGCATCGCAGCCGTCGTCAGCTACTGGTTATGAGTCTGGAGCCTAGGCTTCGGCAATAGATGATCCAGATGTCCGCGCCAGCGCGCCGGGTTGTCGCCGCGACGAACGCCCATCGCAGCGGCATAATCCAGCACCGCTTCGATCCGTTGGCGCAATCGGCTTGCGGTTTCTGGTTTCTCATTCCAGATCGGCTTCAGCACCGCGATTACATCGGCGGTCTCGATCACCTTCACGTCGAGATCGCCCAGCTTCGGCATTGCATAAGTGTTGAGCGTCGCAGGCCATTGCGCCGCGTGCTTAGCGTTCTTCCAGCCGCTCCGCTTGCTTTCGATCAGCGCTGAAGCCGCATCCATGAATGTCAGGAACTTCGTCTTCTTCCGATCCGATATCGGGTCGATGCCCTCCATGATCAGCCGTCGCGCTTCAAGGGCCTTGTCGCGCGCATAGGCCAGCGTCACTTCGGGATAGGCGCCAAGGCCAAGATCACGCCGTCGCCCATTGATCTGATAGCGCAGCACCCACGACCGCGCGCCTGTCGGCTTTACAAGCAGAAATAACCCGCGCCCGTCGCCATGCTTTCCGGCTTCAGCGCTTTCGACTTTCCGAGCAGACAATGCCATAACGTTCCCACATTCATCCCCACACTAAAACGAGGTTTAGCAGGGATACGAACGAACAGCAACGTACACACAGGAATTTATACACATGATATATAGGCGTTATTACGACTTTCAGCGAACATTAGAGAACGGAGAAAAACGGTAGTTATACGGACACCCCTTCCGCCATTTTTCCAATGTGTCCGAACCGGTTGCATAGGAACTGTTTGCACCGGAGAGATGGGAGGACCTTCGCCATGGCCCGTGCGACAACGGTGACCGTCCGCCTTGGCGGGGCGCTAAGCGACTTCGTTTCGGCCAATGTCGGCGACGACCGCTCTTATGAGAACGTCAGCGAATACATCCGCGACTTGATCCGGCGAGACAAGGAACGGGCAGAGGCCGAAGCCTTCAATCAACTGAAAGCCGAACTGACGCGCGCTTTCGCCGCGCCGCAGGAAACCTATCAGTCGTTGACGGCGGCCGAGGTGATTGCGCGGAACCGGGCCTGATCCCGTGCCCGCCGTCCGAATCCAGGCAGCGGCGGCCCATCGCCTCGATGACATCTACCGGTATACCCGCGACATATGGGGCGACCAATAGGCAGAGGCAAACATCACCGGCCTGTTTGCAGCCTTCGAGAAGATCGCGGCCCACGGCGTTAGCTCAAAGCCCATCCCGGCCGAGTTCGGCGTCGATGGGTTCAGCTTTCGCTACAAGCGCGATGTCGTCTATTGGCGTCAGCTCTCGAATGGCGACATCGGGATCGTGACGATCCTCCACGAGCGCATGCATCAGATCGACCGCTTTCAGGATGATTTCGGGCCGGGCTGAAAGGCCGGTTTTCGATGGGCGTCGGACTTACGCAGAGTTTGGCGGCCGATCCCTGGCTGAGGGTTTAAGATACGATTTCACAATAGCAGTGGACCCGCTGCGCGCGCCCGAGCGTCGCCTTCGCGATGCTTCGGTTTCAAAGCGCGCTCGACTGACCGCCTGCCTGCAAGCTCGCTGCAAATCTAGCGCCTTGCCCCCTCCGCCGCCATCGCCGCCGCCAGGGCGGCGCGGAAGGGTCGGTCGCGTTTCAGGCGCCATTCCCGGCGCATCGCCTCCGGGCGGGTCTTGAACGTCTCCACGTGCAGCACCCGCCAGGCGCGGCCGCGGGTCGACTTGGCGCCGAGGCCAGCATTGTGCCGGGCGAGGCGCTGCTTCACGTCGACCGTCCAGCCGACATATGTCCGGACGCGGGCGCCGTCATGGCAGCCCAGCACATAGACGTAGGTCGCGGTCGCCATGGCTCTTGCGCGGGGCCGGCCGGTCAGTGGCCGGCTGGAAGCTCGGCAAGCTCGATCAGGATGTCGCCCGTCGCGGATGGGTCGATGAAGGCGATGCGGCTGCCGCCGTGGCCGTTCCGCGGCGTCTCGTCGATCAGCTTCACGCCCTTCTGCTTCAGCTCCGCCAGGGCCTCGTCGATGCTTTCGACCTCGAAGCACAGGTGAAACAGGCTCTGCCCGCGCGCCTTGATCCAGTCGCCGACCTTGGAGGACGGGCCGACCGCCTCCAGCAGCTCCAGCGAGCTTTCGCCGATCGGGTACATGGCGAGCCGGGTCTCGCCGATCTGCTCTTCGTAATCCTTCTTCAGGCCGAAGATGGCTTCGAGCGCGGCGCCGTGCGCATCCATGTCGTTCACGGCGATCGCGATATGTTCGACGCGTTTGATTTTCATTGGCCCGTCCTCCATTTCCTGATTTCGGCTGAGGATACGCCGGATCGCCAGCTTTGAAAGCAGCGCACTTTTGCCTTCCTTGTCGGCGCGGCGGCGGCGGGCCTATGCTGACGGCCTGATACGACAGCAGCACTGGAGCTTGAAAGACGTGCGCACCATTCGTGTATGCCAGACGGACGACCTTGCAGATCAAGGCAAGCTCGTCGTCGAGGTCGGAGACCTGCAGATCGGCGTCTTCCGCCTTGGCGACGAGTTCTTTGCCTGGAAGAACAGATGCCCCCATCAGGGCGGTCCCGTCTGCCAGGGCCGCATCTATAACAAGGTGTTCGAAAAGATCGACGCCGAACAGAAGAGCCGCGGCCGCGACTACGACGCCGGCGTCACGCATATCGTCTGCCCCTGGCATGGGTTGGAGTTCGATATCCGTACCGGCAAGTTCGCCGGCGCATCGGACAAGGACATCATGAACCTGGACGGCTACCCGACCCAGGTTCAGGACGGCGAGGTCTATGTCCTCGTCTGATCAGAAACCGCCCGCGAACGACCCGGCGGCGGCGCTGGAAGCGATGTCGGACGCTGTCTGGCAGGATGCGAAGGCGCTGCTGGCGTCGGGCGACGCAGGCCGCGTCTCCGACGTTGCGGTCGCGCGCATCATGACCGCCGCCGTCAAGCTCTATGCCGCCAAGGCGGACGGGGAAATGCGGAGCCCCAAGGCGGTACTCGGCGAAAGCGACGAGGTCGTGACCCCGACCGAAGCGCTGACGGCCGTCACCGAGGTCCTGCGGGCGCTCCGCATGGGCCCGATGGAATTCGGCCTCTGGTCCCGAAGGCGGCCGGAGGATTATCATATGGACACGCCGGAACCGCTGGAGCCTGACGCGCCAGCGCCGGACAAAGGAGGCGATCATGGACGCTAATGTCGTTCCCTCAAAAGCCATGCCCGTTCAGGAAATGGACGTCTATACCGACACGCGGGACTATCTGGCTCCGGCGCGCCGGGACGCCCGCGAAATGGGCTTCGCCGATTGGTTCATCTGCGATATCGATGCCCATCACCTGGAAACGGTGCATTGGGGCGAGGTCATCGAATATATCGAGGACCCGGTCATCCGCCATCAGGCGATGATGTATCAGAAGGAACGCTTCGGCGCCCCGCCCTACGGCCTGAACGGCGACCTTGGCCTGCGCTATCAGGACATGGGCGGCCGCATTCCCCATCAGTCCGGCCAGCGCGAGAAGGTCGAGGACACGAGCGTCCACCGGGACGTCATCCTGACGCGCCGCGCCATGGAGGCGATGTGCATCGACAAGATGGTCGTCTTCCCGACGCCGATGCTGTTCCTCGGCATGCACCCCCAGATCGAAATGGAAGTGCTGCTGACCCGCGCCTACAACAAATGGCTGACCGAGCGCGTGCTGCCCGGCGACGACGGCATCGCCTCCCTGGTGCTGCTGCCCTTCAACTCGCCGGAGGACGCCTGCCGCACGGTCGAGGAATTCGCCGACAAGCCGGGCGTCATCGGCTTCACCGTGACATCGACGCGCTACAAGCCCGTGCATGCCAATGAATACATGCGCCTCTACGCCATGATCGAAGCGACCGGCAAGCCGATCGCCTTCCATGCGGGCTACCACTGGCAGGACCCGTCGCTCGCCACCTGCAACAGCTTCCTTGGCATGCATGCGCTGGGCTTCGCCTGGTGCAATATCGTGCACATGACCAACTGGGTGCTGAACGGCATTCCGGAGCGGTTCCCGAACCTGAAATCCATCTGGATCGAGAGCGGCCTCTCCTGGATCCCGTTCGTGATGCAGCGCCTGGACGACCAGTACCTGATGCGCATGTCGGAAGCGCCGCTCTTGAAGCAGTTGCCGTCCGACTACATGCGCCAGAACTGCTGGTACACCTGCCAGCCGATGGAGAAATCCAGCGAGGTCGGCCTGAAGGCCACCTTCGAGATGATCAACGCCAAGACGCAGTTGCTCTATGCGTCCGACTGGCCGCATTTCGACTTCGACAGCCCCCGCGTCATCGCCGAAATCCCCTGGATCGACGAGGAGGCAAAGCGCAACATCCTCGGCATGAATTCGGCCCGCCTGTTCAATCTCGAGCCGAAGCTCCGCTGGAAATAGGCGAAGCTCCGCTGGAAATAGCCAGGGCGCCCGGACGGGTTGTTCGGGCGCACCGCCAGCCTAACTCTATCTGCATGACGGCCGCAGCCGCGACACTGGCTGCGGCCGTCGCGTATATCTGACCCTGGAGGATTATCATGGGCTACGAACCGCTTGACCTGTTCATCAATGGCCAATGGCGCAAAGGCTCCGGCGGCGCCGGCGAGGCGGTGCTGAACCCCGCCAACGCCCAGACCATCGGTGAACTGCCCCACGCCAACGAAGCCGATCTGGACGAAGCGGTCGTCGCCGCCGTCCAGGGCTTCAAGACGTGGTCGGCCATGTCGCCGTTCGAGCGCGCCGCCATCATCCGCAAGGGCATGGCGATCGTCCGCGCCCGCGCCGACGCCATCGCCGAAACCCTGACTTTGGAGGAAGGCAAGCCCTTCGGCGAAGCCAAGGGCGAGGTTCTGGTCTCCGCCGACATCATCGACTGGTATGCGGACGAAGGCTGCCGCACGTATGGCCGCGTCATTCCCGCCCGGCAGGCCGGCGTCCGTCATATCGTGCAGCGCGAGCCCGTCGGCCCCTGCGTCGCCTTCACGCCCTGGAATTTCCCGGCGCTGACGCCCGCCCGCAAGATCGGCGGCGCGCTTGGCAGCGGCTGCTCGCTGATCCTGAAGCCGTCGGAGGAAACGCCCGGCACCGCGATCGCCTTCGCCCGTGCGCTGGATGAAGCGGGCCTGCCGAAGGGCGTTCTGAACATCGTCTTCGGCGTGCCTTCGGACGTTTCCTCCTACCTCATCCCGAAGACCGAGATCCGCAAGGTCTCGTTCACCGGCTCGACCGCGGTCGGCAAGCATCTCGCCCAGATGGCGGCGGCGGGCATGAAGCCTGTCACGATGGAGCTTGGCGGCCATGCGCCGGTCATCGTGTTCGACGATGTGGACGTGGCCAAGGTCGCGAAAATGTCGGTCGCGGGCAAATACCGGAACGCCGGCCAGGTCTGCATCTCGCCGACGCGCTTCTTCATCCATGACAAGGTCTACGGCGAGTTTGTCGACGCCTTCACGGAAATGGCGGCGGCGATGACGGTCGGCGACGGCATGGAGAAGGGCGTCCGCATGGGGCCGCTCGCCAACGACCGCCGCCTGGACGCCATGGACGGCTTCGTCAAGGACGCGGTCGCGAACGGCGCCGACCTCAGGACCGGCGGCGAGCGCATCGGCAACCAGGGCTATTTCTACAAGCCGACGGTGCTGGCCGACGTGCCGACAAGCGCCAGGATCATGAACGACGAGCCCTTCGGCCCGATCGCGCCGATCTCGCGCTTCAGGGACCTCGACGAAGTGCTGGCGGAATCGAACCGCCTGGAATACGGCCTCGCCGCCTATGCCTTCACCGCCGACACGGGCCGCGCGACGGCGCTGGCGGACGGCCTGGAAAGCGGCATGGTCGGGATCAACAGCTTCAACATCTCCATGCCGGAAACGCCGTTCGGCGGCGTCAAAGGCTCCGGCTATGGCCGCGAAGGCGGCGTCGAGGGCCTCGAAAGCTACCTGACGACCAAGTTCGTCAGCCAGTCCCCGGCCTGATCGGCGAGCGGCGTCGGGAGGCGTCGAGCGGCGGCGATCGGCGTCGGGAGGCGTCGAGCGGCGGCTGGCTCAATGGCCGCCGCCGGTCGCTCGCCGTTCAGTCGTTGGCGCCGTGAATGGCGCCGATGACAGCTTCGGTCACCTGCCTGGTCGTCGCCGCGCCGCCGACGTCGGGCGTCATGACGCCGGCCGCGCAGACCGCGTCGACCGCCCGCATCAGCCGGGCGGCGGCTTCGGGTTCGCCCAGATGCTCCAGCATCTGCGCGCCCGTCCAGAAGGTCGCGACCGGGTTGGCGATGCCCTTGCCCGCAATGTCGAAGGCGGAGCCGTGGATCGGCTCGAACATCGAGGGGCTCCGCCGTTCCGGGTTGATGTTCGCCGTCGGCGCGACGCCGATGCTGCCCGCCAGCGCGCCCGCCAGATCGGACAGGATATCCGCATGCAGGTTGGTCGCGACGATGGTGTCGAGGCTTTTGGGATCGAGGGTCATGCGCACGGTCATCGCGTCGACCAGCATCTTGTCCCAGGCGACGTCGGGGAATTCCGTCGCGACTTCGGCCGCGATCTCGTCCCACATCACCATCCCGAAGCGCTGGGCGTTGGATTTGGTCACAACCGTCAGGAACTTGCGCGGCCGCGCCTGGGCCAGCTTGAAGGCGTAGCGCATGATGCGCTCGACGCCGACGCGGGTGAAGATCGCGACTTCGGTGCCGACTTCCTCCGGCATGCCGCGGTGCGTGCGCCCGCCATTGCCGGCATACTCGCCTTCCGAGTTCTCGCGCACGATCACCCAATCGAGATCGCCGACGCCGACATTGCGCAGCGGCGAGGTGATGCCAGGCAGGATGCGCGTCGGCCGGACATTGGCATACTGGTCGAAGCCCTGGCAGATCTGCAGCCGCAACCCCCAGAGCGTGATGTGATCGGGCACGTCCGGCGCGCCGACTGCCCCGAAATAGATCGCGTCGAACGGCCGCAACTGGGCAAGCCCGTCCGCCGGCATCATGACGCCGGTGCGTTTGTAATAGTCGGTGCCCCAGTCGAAGGTCGTGACATCCAGCGAAAACGCGCCGACGCGCCCGGCCAGCGCCTGCAACACGTCGACCCCAGCCGCAATGACTTCCGGCCCGATGCCATCCGCCGGGATGGCGGCGATCTTGTAAGCGCGCATGCTGTGACAGTCCCGATCTGAAGAAACAAAACCCCGCCACCATGACCGACCCCTCGCCGCTTGTCACGGAGGGCGAAATACACCTTAGCCAAGCCGCCAAACTGTCCAACAATCCAGGACCAGCTCAGTTTTCCGTGGGCGCTCAGACCGGAAAGCAAACGACCGTTTGTGGAACAGGGGTTATGGGGAAGGATTGTTGGAAATCCTGCGCCGACCCTTGAATGGCGGCAGTGACTGACAAAGCCGCCGGACGTCCAATGTCTGCTCCCCAATTTCCTGGCAAGCCAACCCGCGCTTCTCTACCCTCACATGAGCGCATCGATTTTCATGAGGATTCGCTTTGGACGAACAACCGGCTATAGGCGACTTTGAAAATCTGCGGACAAAGCTTGATCGTGCGCTGGAGCGTGAGGCGGCGGCGCGCGAAATTCTGCAGGTCATCAGCCAGAGCCGGGACGACGAGAAGCCCGTATTCGACGCAATTCTCGAGAATGCCTCACGTCTATGTTATGCGCCGCTGACCTATCTATCCATGGCAAACGAGGACTGGACATACGTCACCGTTCCGGCGCGTCGAGGCTCATTCGCGAAATTCGGGGCGATGCTCGATACCTTCCGTGTTCCGATGAACGAGTCCAGGTTAGCGCTCGTCCGAGCAATCACCGAGCAAACAGTCTTTCGTCTCGACGACATTGCGAATGACGATCTCTATCGCAGCCGCGAGCCCCACCGGGTCTCGATGGTCGAGGACGAGGGCGCACACAGCCTTCTTGTCGTGCCCTTGATCAGCGGCGACAGGGGTATTGGGTCAATCACCCTTTACCGCCGCGAGATTGCTCCTTTCTCGGACGACGAGGTGGCGCTTGTTCAAGCTTTTGCGACACAAGCCGTAATTGCCGTCGAAAAAGTACGACAGTTCAAGGCGTTGGCGGCGCTGACCGCTGAAGTGCAGGCGCTCAATGCGAGCCTTGAAGAACGGGTCGAGGAGCAGGTCGCCGAGATCGAGCGGATGGGGCGCTTGAAGCGATTCCTTTCGCCGGCGGTGGCGGAAGCTGTGGTCTCTTCTGGCGATGAGAAGATGCTCGGCAGCCATCGGGCGCTGATTGGCACTCTTTTTTGCGACGTCCGCGGTTTTACCGCCTTCTGTGAGGCGGCGGAGCCTGAGGAAACGATCGAGTTTCTGCAGACCTATCACGAGGAGATGGGGCGGCTTATCAATGCGCACGGCGCCGGCGTCGATCACCGAATGGGCGACGGCATCATGGTGATTTTCAATGACCCTTTCCCTTGCGCCGATCCGGCGGGCGACGCGCTCCGCCTCGCGTTGGCCATGCGGGAGAAGATGGCGGAGACCAGCTTGCGCTGGAAGAGTCTCGGCCATCGGCTTGGTTTCGGCGTTGGCATATCGCTGGGATACGCCACTGTCGGTATGGTCGGGTCAGAGGGACGCTTCGACTACACCGCCAACGGCACCGCGGTGAACCTGGCGGCGCGCCTGTGTGAGCAAGCGCAGGACGGCGAGATTTTGTTGAGTCCCCGCGCCCACACCGCCGTGGAGGACGACTTCGAAACCGAGTCCGCCGGCGAAATGATCTTCAAAGGCATCCGCCAGCCGGTCGAGGTATTTCAGGTGAAGGGAAAGCGCGCCTGAAATCGGCGTTTTTGAAGGGGCGTAAGCAGGCGGACCAAAAACGTAGGTTTCTGAGTCTGACGAGCGCCTCTCGATCAGTTTTGATCGGGGGTTTTTGAGCACGTCAGAATGGACCGATATTGGTGAAAAACTCGGCCCAGAATCTCCGCGTGATGCTCCCCGTTCGCTGAAATGAGCAGGAAGCCCATCGCAAAAAGACGGTAGCGTCCGTCAATGTGGTGTAAATTCCCAGATGGCCTGAGGTCATGATCAGG
>CALAHN010000040.1 GCA_937891825.1 uncultured Alphaproteobacteria bacterium | reverse complement strand
GGTGAATCACAACCTGCTGATATCGCTCAAACACTTTTCGGTCAGGCTCTTAGAGCCGCTTGCCCCGATACCGGGCGACGACCGGCGCCAGCACGTCGCGCCAACCATCAGCGCTGTGGACGTTGCCCGGACGCAGGGCGCAGCGTTCGAGATCGCCGAACTGGTTGAACACGAACAGCGGGTGATAGCAGCTGCAGGCGAAGTGACCATTGTAGGCCGCGCCTTCCTGCGCCCCGTGGGTCGGGCTGACGGAACTGTCCATATCCAGGACGATGGCTTTCAGCGGCTTGCGCCGATGCACTGCGTCGATCCAAGCGCCTGACAAATCGGCAAGAGCGGCGAGGTTATCTCCCGTCGAAAGCAGTTCGGTCTCAAACCGGCCCATCTGGCTGTTGGATGCGCCGCCGCGTTCGATGGCCTTGCCGCCGACGATCCAACGCATCGTGGGATCGCGCCCCAGCCGGTCGGCGTCGTTCACATCAGCATAGCTGGCGAGACGCCCAAAGACTGACTGGCGCAGCAAACCGGCAAGCCTATGCCAACCGTTTTTGCCCGTGCGACTATCCGCGAGCGCGTCGGCCGCCATATCGGTCAGCCCAAGCGCATCATCGAGTTCGCGATAGGCGAGCAATCCGGCATCGGATGTGATCCGTGAACCATGAAACTCAAGCTTCAGGCGGCGGTCAAAACCGAGACGGAGTGGCGGCAGATCGGCTTCACCCTCTGGGTTCCCCATCAGCCACGCCTCTCAATCGATCCAACACACTGAATACTATACTGAATTCATGCTCGAATGGGGCAAAATTGACCGATCATATGGGAAATACGGGCTTAGATGTCATGGTCGCAGCGCTTTCGTAATCGGGGAACGCCAGGGCAGGCAGGACCGTCACCTTCACATCAGCCGCAATTGGGCTCACGCGAACGATGCCGTCATATGCCGCCACTTCCAATGCACTGGGCTTAGCGCCAAGCGGAAGCACCTCGACCTCTTTGAAAACGCTCTTTGTCATATCGGTCACGGCGGCAACGAAAGCCTTAGTAAATCCGGATTCTTCCGCAAGCTTGAAGTCGCAGGCGCCGCCCCTGGTCAACACGCTGATCTTCGCATGAAACCCAACCGGATCAACCTGAACCAGCCACGCTCCCGGAATCTGCTTCGGCTCCGGCCGGGCAAAGCTTGCAAGGTCACGATCATACTTGATCGGTATCGTCCCCGTCGGGGTCACGCAGCCCGCGAGGCCCACGGCAAGCAATAACGGGAAAATTCTGAGCATCCGACCTCGCGGCCTACGTTATAGGGTCACCACGATGTTCAAGCCGTCCTGGGCGACATCGATGGTTTGCGCGTCCTTCACCTCAGCCGTTTCCACCTCGACAGGCCGCGTCTTCCAGCGCTTGGGATCGAAGCGGGATTTGCCGGTGCGGATATCGAATTCCCAGCCGTGCCACGGGCAACGGACGATCTCGCCGGCGCGGTCATAGCTGTAGCAACCGGGTTTCGGCGCTTCGACGAGCCCGATCTGGATGCCTTCCGAGAGCAGTCCGCCCATATGCGGGCACCGATCGAGCAGGCCGAAATACTCGCCGCCCAGATTGTAGATCACGACCGGCGTGCCGGCGACGTCGACGCGCAGCCGTTCCCCCGGCGGCACATCCTTCGCCGCCCCCACCACGTGCTTCGCCATCGGCTAGACCCCGTAAAGATCGCGGGCGTTTTGCAGGAAGAAGGCGTTTCGGGTTTCGGCGTCGGCGCGCGGCAGCGGGATCCGCTGGGGATCGTCAAAATCCCAGTGCGGATAATCTGTCGCGAACAGCAAGCGGTCCCAGCCGATCCACTCGAAGGTGTCCTTGAGGTGGCTGCGCCGGTCCGGCTCCTCGAAGGGTTGGGTCGTGTACCAGACGTTCTGGCGCATATACTCCGAGGGCGGCCGCTTCACATGCGGCAGCTCATGCCGGTTCTGTCGCCAGACCCGGTCCAGCCGCCAACCCAGGGACGGCGCCCAGGCGAACCCGGCCTCGACAATGATCAGCTTCAGGCTCGGCCAGCGCTCGAACACGCCCTCCAGCACTATGCTGGAAATCAGGTTCTGCGCGGACTGGGCATGGCCGACCATGTCCTCGATATAGAAGCTCGGCCAGCCGCCGCCGGTGACGGGCGAGCCGCCAAAGCCGAAGGCGTGCACCGCGAGCGGAATATTATTTTTGGCGCATGCCTCATAGATCGGCCAGTAACGCCGGTTACCCATCGGCTCGGACGTGCGGATCAGCATGAAGGCTTGCACGAAATTCGGGTCGCCGACGCGCCGCTCGATCTCCTGGACCGAGAGCGCGGCATCCTCATAGGGAATGCAGATCGAGCCCTTGAGGCGCGGCTCCTTGCTGGTCCATTCGGCGATCTGCCAGTCGTTGACGGCCTTGCAATAGGCGGCCGCGAAATCCGGGTTCTGCAGGCCTTGGCCGGACCTGAGCGGATTCAGAATGCCAAGCTGGATATTGTAGCGGTCCAGATGGTGCGTCTGCATGAAGGCAAGGTCGGAACCGGGGCGCCCGCCATTTGGCGGATAGGCGTCGCGCCTTGCGGCATCGGGCTGGCCCTTCGGATAGGCCGGGCCGTTCTGGTAGGGCTGGCGCAGCAGCAGGCCATAGGTGTTGTAATGGTCCTGCCAGCGCTTCTCGAGATAGGGGAAGACCTCCTTCTCGACGGACTTCGGGCTCGGATGGATATCGCAGTCGGCGATGGCGAGCTTCTGCCCGGCGGCGATAGCCGCCCCTGGGTTCTGAATGGTCTCCACGGTCATGCCACGATCTCCTTCAATCTGGGATAAGTCGCGAGTGGGTTTGTCCGGCAGATCTTTTCCGCCAGGGCGGGCGAGAGGCCAGCCGGCAGGGCGTCGTCGCCGTCGAACTGCCAATGGGGGTAGTCGGTCGAGAACAGCAGCATTTCATCGGAATCGAAATGCGTCATCAACCGCTCGAAATCCTCCGGCGACGGCGGCGCGTCGCGGGGCTGGATGGTCAGGCGCACGTGATCCTTTGCGATCTCCATCGGATGGCGATCGACCCAGGGCGTCTCCATGCGCAAGCCGCGCCAGAACTTGCCGAGGCGCCAGAGATGCGCCGGCAGCCAGGCGAAGCCGGATTCCAGCAGCACGACCTTCAGGTCCGGGAACTCGGCGAAGACGCCTTCCATGATCAGGCTGGACAGCGTCGACTGAAAGGCCTGGGCCTGGGCGGCCGAATCCTCGGCGTAATATGTGGGCCAACCGACGGACGTGACGGGATTGCGGTAGGAACTGCCGGCATGGATGCCGATCGGCAGGCCGTGCCGCTCCGCCGCGCGATAGATCGGCCAGTAGCGACGGCGGCCCAGGGGCATTTCGTCCATCACCAGCATCAGGACCTGGACGAAGCGCTTGTCCCCGGCGAGCCGATCGATTTCAGCCGCCGCATAGTCCGGGTTCTGGGGCGGCACGACGATGGACGCCCGGAGCCGCGGTTCCTTGTCGAGCCATTCAGCCGCCATCCAGTCATTCACCGCGCGGGCGAACGCATAAGCCATGTCTTCCGTATAAAGCAGTTGGACGCCATAGAGGCAGTTGCAGATGGCGAGGTCGGTCCGGAAACCGTCCAGCGCTTCCGCCCGCACCCGGTCGAGGTCGACGCCGGCCTTGCCGGTCGCGGGCTTCCAGTCCTGGCGCGCCGTCACGGGTGCATTGTTCGGGTAGCTGATCGAATCCAGTTCATGCACGCCGCGCTGGACGACCATGTCGCGCCAGTGATCGTCGAGATAGGGCAACAGCGCCTTCAAATTAGGCACTGCCGGATGCAGGTCGCAATCGATGGCGCCGGGCGGGGGCGCGGGCATGGGCCGGAATCCTTGCTACGTCGACACAGCTTTCGACGCCCATAGTATGCGCTTCGCGACAGGCATTCGTAAACGGGCGCGTCGCGTCAGGCTTCAGGCTGGCTGCGCCATGCGTCCACATCGAAAGCGACATGCTCGCCGAAGCAGTGAACCTCCGTCAGCGAGGGCAAGGCGGCCGCTGAATAGCTTACCTCCGGCGCCGCCAGTTTCCGTACCCTGGGTTGGGTTGCAAGCCAGGCGTCCGGCGGCAAGAGCGTGCTCTGCCGCTGGGTCACATCGACGATGATATAATGGTGCGGGATCACAACGGACGGCGATAGCCGGTCGATGATCGATTGCGTCATGGCGAAGCCCATGACGTGGCGCGATCCATCGGCCGGCAGGAGCGCGATATCGATACGCCCCAGCCTTGCCCAGACCGCATCCGGCGCATCGTGGCGATTGTCGCCCCAGTGCAGGATGCGGAGGCCCCCGGTCTCCACGACCACAAGCGTATTGTCCCAGGAGCGGGGATTGTCAGGCGGCCGGATATCGACGCCATTGTGCCGGAGATGGATGTCCCGGAAATCGTAGACTGCCTCGCTGGAATCGGTCGCATGCTTGTCGGCGATGCCGGAAACTCCGATATCGCCGAACCGGTATTCGCCGATCGGCCGGTCGAGCAGCACATGAGCGTCCAGGCGGTCCAGCGCGTCATGATCGAAATGCGCGTGGGTCGAGACGCCGATATCGATCGGCGTCTCCGGCATGTCGTGGAAATACCAGTCCCACTTGCGCCCCGGATGATTGCGCCACGGATCGACCATGACGGAAATCCCCTCCGGCGAGGTGATGCGAAAGGCCGAGGAGCCGTAGTAGGCGATTTCGACCGGCCCGACCGCGGCCGGGTCCATGGCCCCTGCCCGCGCCTGCAATGCGATCATCCGGTTATGATTGGTCGCGCGCCGCCAGGTCGGCAGGCCGACGTTCAGGTTGGCCATCGGCCGCTATCCCTCGAATATCGCGACGGCGCGGATCGGGCTGGCGGTGCCGCCCTTCAGCTTCAGCGGAAATCCGACGAAGCGGAAGCGCCCGGCGCCGACCAGCGCCTCCAGGTTCCAAAGGCATTCGATATGGGTGATGCCCCGTTCGCCGCATGCCATGTGCGCCTTGAAATTCGGCGCCCCTTCGGGGGCCGGGCTGATCGCCTCGACGCCGAACTGCAGGATGCCCTTGTCCGCCAGCCAGTGGACTGCATCCACATGCAGTCCCGGAAAATCGTGCAGATATCCGGGCGTCCCCCAGAGCCTGGCATTGACGCCCATATGCAGCAGCACCGTGTCGCGCGGCTTGATCTCCTCGCCGCTCGCCTTCAGCGCGGCTTCCATTTCCGCGACCGTGATCTCATGGCGCAAGGGCGCCGCCGAGAGATCGAGGCAGAGACCTTCGGTGTAGAAATTCTCCAGCGGCATCTGGTCGATCGACGCCGCATCCGGCGCCGGATTGAAATGGCAGGGCGCATCGATATGGGTGCCCGCATGGTCCGACATAGCGACGGACATCGCCTTTGACGAAAACTTGACCCCGCCCGCCTCTTTAATTTCGTCGTGATCGTTCCAAACTGTCATGACGACCGGCGGATGCGATGGGTGCGCCGGCGTCCGGTGATAGAGTTCGCGGGAAAGATCGACGATGCGCATAGGGCAGCCCTCCGGTTTGCAGAATGCGATCAGTATGACCGCTTCGCTTGCAGTGTCACACGGATTTAACATTGACCGTTCATGTCCTTCGGCAAGGACGGAATGTGAACAGGAACCTGAATGGCTGGACTTGGAGCGCTTATTTTGACGGTCGGCCCGAGCGGGGCCGGCAAGGATGCCTTGATTGCAGGCGCAATGCAGCGCCTTGGCGGCACGGGCCGCTTTCATGTCGCCCGCCGGGCGGTGACGCGGCCGGAAGGCGCGGGCGGCGAAGACCATATCCCCATGACCCCGGAAGCCTTCGCCCAGGCTGAAGCCGATGGGGGTTTCCTGTTGTCCTGGCGGGCGCACGGCTTGTGTTACGGCATTCCCCGCGAACCGGCGTCCCGGATGCGCGAGACCGGCGTCGCGGTCATCGCGAATGTCTCGCGGACCGTGCTGGAAGCGGCCCGGAGCCGCCTTCAGCCCATCGCCATCGTCCATGTGACGGCGCCGCCCGAAGCGCTGGCGCGCCGGCTGGCCCAGCGCGGGCGCGAAACGGCGGCGGATATCAAGACGCGCATCGCTCGGTCGGCGACCATCGCCGTCGCCGGCTGCGACGTGCATGTCGTCCGCAACGACGGCGATCTCAATGCCGGGATAACGGCGATGACGGCGGCGCTGGAGGCGGCCTCAACCGCCGAATGGCAAGCGGCGGAATAGCCAGAACGGCCCGCCCTCGCCTGACTGCTCGTAGATCGCGACGCCATCCACCGCCAGGGGGCCGATCGCGCCTCTCGCCGCCGCCATGCGCCGCAAAACCGCCGCCAATCGCTCCCGCCGCGCCGCATCGGCGATCGGGCCGGTCAGGGTCAGGTGGAAGCGGAATTCGTCCATGACATAGGGGTAGCCCCACCGCTCCAGCAGCGCGTCCTGGCCCGGCGTCAGGCCGCTGGCGCGGCGCTTCGCCAGTTCCTCCGGCGGCGCGGGCGCGCGGAAGCGATCGAACGTCTCGACCGTCGCCGCGGCGAGGTCGCGGACCGCGGAGTCGTCCCGGATCAGCCGAAACGCGATGAACCGGCCAAGCGCCGCCACATCGACATCCGCCGCGACGAACGGCGACCGCGACCGGGCGAATGCGGCGACCGCAGAGCACAAGCTTTCCCGCGTTTCCCCCGCCGCCAGCCGGAAGGGCGGCTTCAACGTTCCATGGAAGCCGTATAGCCGCGGCGACGCCGTCAGGTCGCTCAGTTCAGCGGCGCTCCAATCGTCCGCCGCCGGGCCGGCGATGGGCGGGCGGGCGCGTTCCTCCCCTGCCTCCACATCGCGGCCGAGCCAGTCGCACCCGAAGCGCCAGAGCTTTGACTTAGCGGCCGGCGCGAAATAGATGCCGTAGCGGGCGGCCCCGCTCACGCGACGCGCTCGCCTTCGACCCAGGCCCGGCGCACGAAGGCGCAGTCGTCGGCCTTGCGCATCTGGACGAGATCGGCCCTGAGGCCGACCGCGATCGCGCCCCGATCCGTGAGCCCCAGCATCGCCGCCGGATTCGCCGAAACTGTCGCCATCGCCTGGGGCAAGGTAAGCCCGGCCTTGGCCTCAAGCGCGAAGACCGCATGCACGAGGCTGATCGGCGCATAGTCGGAGGAAAGCGCGTCCAGAAGGCCGGCCGAAGCCAGTTCCAATGCCGAGACATTACCCGAATGCGAGCCGCCGCGCACGACGTTGGGCGCCCCCATAACGGTCGTCATCCCCGCCGCCTTCGCCGCTTCCGCCGCCAGCATGGTCGTCGGGAACTCCGAGATCGCGATGCCGTCTGCGATCGCCTCGGCGACGTGCGCTTCGGTCGTGTCGTCATGGCTCGCGACCGGCCCGCGCCCGCCCCAAAGGTCGAGAACGGTCCGGCGAACGGCCGTGGTGTTCGTGTTCGAGGCCGCGATGCGCTCCGCGACGTAAGCTTCGAATTCGGCGTCGGACAGGTTCGAATTCTGGAATGTCTTGAATGACTTGAGATCGCGCCACTGGCGTTGTCCGGGGGTGTGGTCCATCACGGAAATCATCCCGACATTCGCGTCGTCCGCATAGGGACGGAACAACTCGATGACCGAGACGTCCGCGATCTCGCAGCGCAGATGCACCCGATGATCGGCCCGAAACAGGTTCTCCGCCCGCGCCAGCGCGACGCTGGACATCACGCTATCCAGCAGGTCGCGCCGATAGGCCTTGTCCCGGTATTCGCCGACCGAAAGCGCATCGTAGACCGTGGTGACGCCCGCCGCCGTCATCTGGGCGTCATGGCTCAGCATGGCCGCGAGCGGCGCCGGCCAGATGACGCCGGGACGCGGCACCATCTGCTTTTCCACATTGTCGGTATGAATTTCAACGAGCCCCGGCCCGAGATAATCGCCGCCAAGGTCGATGGCGCCCGGCGGGACGGCGCCGCCATCGGAAATCGCCACGATACGGCCATCCGCGACCGTGACCCCGCCCCGGAAGACGGCGTCCGCCGTGATCACTTCGGCATTGGCGAACTGGAGTTCGGGCATCATGCGGCGGCCTTGTAGCTGGATACGTCAAAGGTCATGTCGGCGATCTCGGCCCGCACATCTTCGTCATGGCAGATCGCGACCACCGCCGCGCCCGCAGCCTTGGCGGCGAGGATCAGGTCGACCGCGCCCCGGCGATTGACCGGGTCGAGGGAGGCCGTCGGCTCATCCAGCAACAGGACCGGGAACGGCCGGATCAGCCCGCGCGCGATATTGACCCGCTGCTGTTCGCCGCCGGAGAACGTGGCCGGCGGCACGGACCATAACCGCTCTGGCAAATTGAGCCGGCGCAAGAGTTCGCGCGCCGCCGCCAGGGCGTCTTCGGGCGAGGCGCCGCCGGCGATCGCCGCTTCCGCGACGATGACCTCCGCCGGAATGCGCGGGATCACCCGCAGGAACTGGCTGACGAAGCCGATGGTCTCGCGGCGCACTTCCAGTTGCTGGCGCGGTTCCGCCGACGCCAGATCGAGCATGCGCCCGCGGTGCCGCACCATGATCTGGCCGTCGCTCGGCAGATAGTTGGCGTAGAGACTGCGCAGCAGCGTCGACTTCCCCGCCCCTGAAGGCCCGGTCAGCGCCAGGCACTGACCGGCCGCGACCGAAAAATCGACATTGGCGAAGACCGGCAGGCGCACGCCGTTCTGCGTATGCAGGACGAACGTCTTGGCGAGGCCATTGACGGTCAGCATCGGTTCGGCGGTCATGGGCTTGCTCACGCTTGCAGGACGGAAGAAACGAGCAACTGGCTGTAGGGATGCTGAGGATCATCCAGCACCCGGTCGGTCAGGCCATGTTCCACGACCCGGCCATGGCGCATCACCATCAGCCGGTCGGACAAGAGCCGCACGACCGCCAGATCGTGCGTGACGACGACGGCGGCGACTCCCAGATCGCGCACCAGGCCGCGCAACAGATCCAGCAGCCGCGCCTGCACGGAAACGTCGAGGCCGCCAGTCGGTTCGTCCATGAAGACCAGCCGGGGCCGCGAGACCAGGATGCGCGCAATCTGCACGCGCTGCTGCATGCCGCCGGAAAAGGTGCGCGGCAGGTGATCGACCCGGTCGGCGGCGATCTCGACCCGGCCGAGCCAGTCGAGCGCCTGATCCCGGATCTGGCCATAATGGCGTTCGCCGACCGCCATCAACCGCTCGCCGACATTGCCGCCCGCCGAAACCGACATGCGGAGCCCGTCCCTTGGGTTCTGGCGGACGATGCCCCATTCCGTGCGCATCAGAAGGCGGCGCTCCGGCTCCGAAAGCTGAAACACATCGCGCAGGCCCTGGCGGCCGACATCGAACTTCACCTGCCCCGAAGATGGCTCTAGCGCGCCGGCGAGGCAGGAGAGCAGCGTCGACTTGCCGGAGCCAGATTCGCCGACAATGCCAAGCACCTCCCCCGGATAAAGCCGGAAGGAGACATCCTCGCAGCCGACCTGGCCGCCGGCATAGATATGGCCGACGCCTGCCGCCTCCATCAGCGGCTCGGAGCGGGTCATGCCCCGTCTCCCGCGCTGCCGGGAAAGCCCAGACGCGCGGCCGCGGCGGCGCGTGGGCCGACATGCCCGGCCTGGCGCCTGCCCTTGCAATGATCGGAGTCGGAACACACGAACATATGGTCGCCCTTATCGTCCAGAATGACTTCATCCAGGAAGACGCCTGTCGCGTCGCACAAGCCGCAGGGCGTGTCGAAGGTCTGCACCGCGAAGGGATGGTCGTCAAAATCCAGGCTGCGCACCTGGGTATAGGGCGGGATGGCGTAGATGCGCTTCTCGCGGCCCGCGCCGAAGAGCTGCAACGCCGGCATCATCTGCATCTTCGGATTATCGAATTTCGGGATCGGCGACGGCGCCATGACATGGCGGGCGTTCACTTCGACTGGATAGTCGTAGGTCGTCGTGATTTCGCCGTGCCGGGCGATATCTTCATAGAGCTTCACGTGCATCAGGCCGTATTCGCTATAGGCATGCATCTTGCGGGTTTCCGCCTCGCGCGGCTCCAGCTTGCGGAGCGGCTCCGGCTGCGGCACCTGGTAGACGATGATCTGATCCTCCGTCAGCGGCGCTTCGGGAATGCGATGGCGGGTCTGGATGATGGTGGCTTCCGCTGTCGCCTCCGTGACGGCGACGCCGGCGACGCGCTTGAAGAAGCGACGGATCGAGACCGCGTTCGTCGTATCGTCGGCGCCCTGGTCGATGACCTTCAGGCAGTCGTCGACGCCGATGATCGAAGCTGTCACCTGAATGCCGCCCGTGCCCCAGCCATAGGCCATCGGCATTTCCCGGCCGCCGAAGGGCGCCTGATAGCCGGGGATCGCGATCGCCTTCAAAAGCGTCCGGCGGATCATCCGCTTCGTCTGCTCGTCCAGGTAGGCGAAATTGTAGGACCCGTCGATGCTGTGAAAGGCGTCGCCGGCGGTTATGGGCGCGGTCATTCGGCGGCCTCCTGGCGGGCATGGATGCGTTCGGCGTCTGCCCGCATGCCGCGCAACATCACGAGTTCCGACTGGAAATCGACATAGTGCGGCAGCTTCAGATGGCTGACGAAGCCGGACGCCTCGACATTGTCGCTATGGGACAGCACGAATTCCTCGTCCTGGGGCGGATGGTCCCGGTCCTCGCCGAGTTCGCCCGCGCGCAACGCCCGGTCGACCAGGGCCATGCCCATCGTCTTCCGCTCCGACTGCCCGAACGCCAGGCCGTAGCCCCGCGTGAACATCGGTTTCAGGCCCTTGGCGCCCTGAAACTGGTTGATCATCTGGCATTCCGTCACTTCGATCTCGCCGATCGCGATCGGAAAGCCCAGCTCCTCCGGCGTGAACTCGACTTCCACCAGCCCCATCCGGATTTCGCCGGCGAAGGGATGATTGCGGCCGTAACCGCGCTGGGTCGCGTAGCCAAGCGCCAAGAGGAAGCCCTCGTCGCCGCGGAACAGGTTCTGCAGGCGCTGATCGCGGTTCGCCGGGAAGGACATCGGCTCCCGTCCAAGGTCGAAGGGCTCGCCCTGATCGGGGTTCGGAAGTTCCGGCTGCAACAGGCCTTCGGCGCCCAAAAGATCGGTCACCCGGGGCATCGATGCGTCCGTCGGCGCAGCCTCCGGCGCTTCCGCCGCAGCGCCGCCGGTCGCAGCGAGCGCAAAGTCCAGCAGGCGGTGGGTGTAGTCGTAGGTCGGCCCAAGCACCTGCCCGCCCGGCAGGTCCTTGAAGGTCGCAGAGATGCGCCGCCGGATCGTCATCGCCCCGGTATCGATCGGCTCCGCGGCGCCGAAGCGCGGCAGCGTCGTCCGGAACGCCCTCAGCAGGAAAATCGCTTCGACCAGGTCGCCTTGCGCCTGCTTGATCGCCAGCGCCGCGAGCGCCGGGTCATAGAGCGCGCCCTCCGTCATCACCCGGTCGACAGCGCGCCCAAGCTGCTGCCGCACCTGATCGACGCCAAGCTCCGGCACCGCCGGGTCGCCGCGTCGTTCCTCGGCGATCAGCGCGTGGGTATTGTCGATGGCGGCCTCGCCGCCCTTGGTCGCGACATACATGCCCTCAATCCCTCTGATCTGTGCGCTTGACGCTGCGCGGCAGCCCGATCACGCCGTCGCCCGCGAACAGGAATGCATCGAAGCCAAGCGGATAGAGCGCCCGATTGCGCGGCCAGGCCTCCCATAAACCCGACAGGCCGCCCTTCGGCGCAATCTGCTGGCTCGTCTTGATGCCGGGGCCTTCCAGCACCGACCGTGGGCCGCCCGCAAGCGCGTCGACCGCGATCAGCACCGTGGCGGAGCGATCGGGATATTGGTCGGTCCCGATGTCGAAATCCGTAAAATCCGCCGACCTCGGATCCAGCAGGATCGCGAAGCGCGCAGCCCCCGCCTTGGCCGCGAATGGCGCGCCGGTATGGAAGCGCAGGAACGCCTCCGCGCCCGGCGAGCGCGCATTCTCATCCAGCCAGACCGGCGTGTCCGCATCGAGCAAGGTCAGCGCTGCGGCGGCGAGCGCGGAGGGCCAGCCATCGGGCGGCTCCGCCAACGTCGGCGCTTGCGTGACCCGGCCAGGAAACGCCAGCGCGCGCATCAGGGCGCTGAAACAAGCCTGGCTTTCCAGCACCGGCGCCCCGAAGCCGGCCCTGAGGCCAGCGGCATCCTGGATTACGGCCGCCATATCACCCCTCCGCCCGAACCATTGTGAAGAAGTCGACCTTGGTCGCGCCGGCCTTACGCCGCGCCCTGAGGCGTCGGGCGGCCTCCTCGGCGCGGAGCGGCTCGACGACGGCCGCCCGGACCGAGCCGGCATAGGCCTCGCATTGCAGCATCGCATCCGCGAGCGCCGCCGCCTCGGCCTTGGCGACATCCCGGCCCTGCACATAGGCATGGCCGACAATGCCCACATGGTCCTTCAGGCGAAGCGCGCAGCGCGTCACCGTCATCTCGCCGAGCGTGAAGGCGTCGCCCGTGCCGCCGGCCCGGCCGCGGGTCATGACCGCCCCGATTTCCGGCCGACGCAGCCAATCGGTTGCGGGCTTGCCCCCAAGCGCCGCCATCAGCGCCGTCAGCCGATCCGCCGGCGCCCGGGCAAGCACGCCCATCCAAGCGGCTCGGTCGTTCGTCGCGGCATGCGCTGAAGTCGCGGAAGTCGTTGAGGTCGCAGACGCTGTGTCATCTGGCTCGGACGAAGGCGTAGCTGTCATCGCAATAACCTTGAAATTTGTCTAGACATCCGGATGAACCGAACTTATCCTTGTCCTGAATGGCTGTAAACACCGGAACGAAGACATATTCATGACAATCCTGCTGCAACGCGGCGACGGCGCGGCCCTCTGGAAGCAGATCGCCGACGCCCTCGAGGACGAAATCAAGGCTTGCGTCTACGAAGCGGGCGACGGACGCCTGCCGACGGAACGCGACCTGACCGACCGCTTCCAGGTCAATCGCCACACCGTCCGCCGCGCGATCTCGGCGCTGGCCGAGACTGGCCTTGTCCGGACGGAGCAAGGCCGGGGCGCGTTCGTCAATGTCGAGATGGTCGAATATCCGCTAGGCCGCCGGGTCCGCTTCGCGGAGGCGCTGTCAGCCCGTCAGCGGGTTCCGGTTGGCCGGGTGCTGGAGCGCGCGCAGATGAAAGCCGCAGCCGATGTCGCCGCTGCGCTTGAACTGAAGCCGGGCGCGCCGGTCTGGCGGATCGAACGGCTGGGCAGCGTCGAGCATAAACCCCTGACCCTCGGCTCCCATTACTTCTGCCGCGTCCGCTTTCCGAATTTTCGGAGCGCGTTCGGCCCGAACGTTTCGATCACCGAAGCCCTCGCGAAGTTTGGCGTCCACGATTATCAGCGCCGGGAAACCCGTATCCTGGCCCGTCCGGCAAGTGCGGAAGAAGCGCGCCTGCTCGAACTGCCTCGCGGCCGCCCGGTGCTGGTGACCGAAGGCGTCAACATCGACGACAGCGGGATCCCGGTCGAATTCAGCGTCGCGCGCTTTGCGGCCGACCGGGTGCAACTGGTCGTCTAAGCGGCTGAGCGCGCCGCGCAAAAGCGTTGGCGGCGGCCTTCACGGAGAATTGCCTTGCCTGCCCGGCAAAAAAGCGGACCGTGATGCGCAGGCTCGGCAATTCGCCCGGCCGCAATCAACCAAGGAGCACCCATGTCCCTCGAAGCCAGACTGGCGGAGTTGCGGGCCGGGTCCAAGATGCCTGCGGACAAGCGCGCCGTGCTCGCGCAAGCCACACAGGCGCTTAAGGACTCCGGCGCGCTCGACCGCGCCATCAAGGTCGGCCAGCCGCTGCCGGACTTTTCGCTGCTGAACGCCAATGGCGTGGAGGTCCATTCCGAAGACCTCTTGAGCCAAGGCCCCCTCGTCGTCACGGTTTTTCGCGGCGTCTGGTGACCCTACTGCAACGCAGAGCTGTATGCCTTGCAAGCAGTAGCGCAAGACCTCGCCAAATATGACGCCTCAATCGTCGCGCTCACGCCCCAGACGCCTGAGCACAACAAGGCGATGACGCTGAAGAACGAACTGAACTTTCATCTCCTGGCCGACCCGGGCAATGCCTATGCGGCCAAGCTGGGGCTGCGCTTCACCGTGCCGCCGGAAGTCCAGGACATCTACAATGGCTTCGGCCTCGTTCTGCCGAAATTTAATGGCGACGACAGTTGGACCCTGCCCATTCCAGCACGGCTCGTCGCCGATCGCTCGGGCGTCGTACGCGCTGCCGACATCGACGTCGACTACACCCGCCGGCCCGAACCGTCGAAGACGGTCAAGGACGTGGCGGCGCTGTAACGTCAGGCGCGGCCCCGTCGCGCCGACGGCGATCCGACCCGCCTTCTGGGCAATACCCCAGAAGGCGGGTCGGAACGTCACTCGCCATGCGATTGCGCGACGGCCTTTCCGGCGAAACCGGATTGCACGAGGCTATAGGCAGCCCGCATGGCGTCGCCCGCAGAGTTGTCGGGGTAGCGCCCGGCGTCGCGGAAAAGCGGCAGACTGAACTCCCAAGCGCCGCATGATCCGCGTGCGCCGCTGGCGCCAAGGCGCCGCAGCAGGCGAAGCATCGCCTGGTTCTCGCCGTGGACCAGAGCCGCGAAGGCGCGGACGCCGTTCCTCGCCGCCCAATAGGCGATCACGCCGATCAGAAGGCTCCCTAGCCCCTTATGATGGCAATCATCGACGACAGTGACCGCAAGCTCCGCGACCTCCGGCGTGTCGGCGAGACACACATAGCGTGCCAGCCCGACCGGCATCGGTCTTGGACCGCCGATCCGCATCGCGCCCACAGCTTTTTGCAGCGGACCGTCGACATCCGACAGGGAAGCGATCTCGGCGTCCGACAGCGCTTTGACATGACGCAGAAACCGGAAATAGCGCGACCGTTCGGAAAGGCCGTCAAATCCGACCGCGAGCAATCGCCTGTCGGAGGCCGCAAACGGGCCGACCCTTACGCAGAGTCCGGACGGCAGCGTGGTTTCGAACGAGCGGAAAGACTCTAAAAGGCCTTCGCCCATCGTACCTTCGCCGGCGATCGCAGGCGCAACATTGCCTGCTGGCGCGGCCCACGTGTCCACGTGCTGCATACCGATCGCCGGGGCGATCAATCGTATGCGCCGTAGATGCTGTTCCGGGCGTTCCTCAAAATCTCGTCGCGCGTGAGCCCGATCGACCGCAATTGCGGCTCGGACAGCTTCGTAATTTCGTGCGCCATCCGGGAATACTGCAAGGCGCGCATCGAATCGCCGAGCGCACGCTTGATCCGGGAAATCGTCCGACGGCCGTCGGATGTGGGGGTCGCAGTCACGGTGTTCATCGTTATCGCCATAGCCAAAGCCTCCTGGTGTGAGATCGCTGTGCGGGACGGCGACGCCCTGCCGTCATGGGCCGAGGGCCGCCCCCGATGCTGCATTGCACTAGTTATAATGCTGCATTGCACGTATATGTTCCCTGGAACGGCCCCGCGTACCCCTGTTCTCGTCACAGCACCCTTTACCCACAGGCACAGGAAGGATCGCAGTATGGATTTGCCGAACCTGATCGTTCTGTTTGCCCGGGTCGTCGATGCAGGCAGTTTCTCGGCTGCGGCGCGCGAGTTGAACCAGTCGCCTTCTGCCGTCAGCAAGGAAATCGCATACTTGGAAGACCGGGTCAGCGTTCGGCTTCTGGCACGCTCCAAGAACGGCGTCACGCTGACGGATGAGGGGCATGCCTTCTATGAGCGGTGCGCCGATATCCGCCGCAATATCGACGCCGCGGAGGAACTCGTCGTATCGTTCGGCGATCATCCGAAAGGATTATCGCGCATCGCGACGACGGTCGCCTTCGGGAAAGCCCAGGTGCTGCCCGCGCTTCCAGCCTTCATGGCGCGCTTTCCCGATGTGAAGCTTTCGGTCGATCTATCGGATCGCAAACTGGATTACGCCCAGGACCAGATCGATATCGCCGTACAGTTCACCGAGCAGATCGACGATCAGGCTCTGTTCGCCAGAAAGATCGTAAGCGTCCGCGGAACCCGACCTTGAGGGCCCTTCAGCGTGCGTGAGAGTCT
>CALAHN010000039.1 GCA_937891825.1 uncultured Alphaproteobacteria bacterium | reverse complement strand
GCTCGCCGCCCAGGCGCTCGACCCCCAGAACGACGTCCAGGCGAGCTCCGGTTATCGCCGGCGCGTCGCCGCGGCCCTGACCCGCCGCGTCCTGACAGAGGCTTTCGAGGAGGCCGCCCGATGACCGAACACGCCATCGCCCTGACCATCAACGGAACCCTCTATCGCGCCACGGTCGAACCCAGGCTCAGCCTCGTCGATTTCATTCGCGACGTGGCGGGGCTGACCGGAACCCATGTCGGTTGCGAGCATGGCGTCTGCGGCGCCTGCACGGTGACGGTCGACGGCGCGGCCGTGCGCGGCTGCCTGATGTTCGCGGTTCAGGCGGAGGGCCTGGCCGTCGAAACGGTCGAAGGCCTGACGGAAGCGAACGGCGCGCTCTCGCCCTTGCAGGACGCCTTCATCGAAGCCCACGCCATGCAATGCGGCTATTGCACGCCGGGCATGCTGCTGAGCGCCAGGGAACTGCTCGCTGACAATCCCGACCCGACGGAAGCCGAAATTCGCGACGCCATCGCCGGCAATCTCTGCCGCTGCACCGGCTACGGCCAGATCGTCGAGGCGATCCAACTGGCGGCGGCGCGGCTCCGCCAGGGAGCGCCCGCATGAGCCAGATGAATTTCCCGACCTTCAAGTATATCGGCCGCAAACGCCGGGTGAAGGAAGACCGGCGCTTTGTCATGGGCAAGGGCCGCTTCGTCGCCGACATCGTCCCCGCCGGCACGCTGCATGTGGCGCTGGTCGCCAGCCCGCACCCGGCCGCCCGGATCGTCCGCATCGACGTCAAGGCGGCGGAAGCCCTGCCGGGCGTCGTCAAGGCGTTCGCCGGCGCCGATATCAAGGCCGACATGAACAGCATGCAGCACGGCGTCGACGCGCCCAACATCGACTGGCGCCCGCTCGCCGTCGACCGGGTGCGCTATGCCGGGGAATGGGTCTGCGCCGTGGTCGCGACCAGCCGGGCGATCGCCGAGGACGCGGCCGAACTGGTCGTCGTCGACTATGAAACGACCCCCTTCGTGATCGACCCGGAGGAAGCCTACCGGCCGGGCTCGGCCCTGGTGCATCCGGCCCACGGCTCCAACATCCTGTTCGAACGCGAGTTCGTCTGGGGGCCGGTCGCGGACGATTTCGCCCGCGCCGATGCGGTCGAGCGCTATCAGGTCTACTGGGGACGAAGCTCGACGGTCCCGATCGAAACCTTCGGCGTGACCGCGCGCTGGAACCCCGGCGACGAAACGCTGGATGTCTGGGCCTCGGTCCAGATGCCGAAATATCAGGAACAGATCGCCGGCGCCCTGCGCCTGCCCGCCAATGCCGTCCGCGTGCATTTCGACGTCGATGTCGGCGGCTCCTACGGCGTGAAGCGCGGCCTGAAACAGGCGGTGCTGACGGGAAGCCTCGCCCGCAAGCTCAGCCGGCCAGTCCGCCTGATCGAGGACCGGCTGGACAACATGACCGGCGGCGACGCCCACGGCCCCGACCGGCGCTTCGACGTCGAGCTCGCCTATGCGAACGACGGGCGCGTGCTGTCGATGAAGCTGCGGGCGCTTGACGATTGCGGCTGCTATCCGGGGCGCTCGCCCTTGCAGTTGGGCAAGCCCGTCGGCGCCATCGTCGGCCCCTATACGATCGGCTCCGTCGCCTATCACGCGATTTCGGTCGCGACCAACAAGACGAGCCAGGTGGCGGTGCGCGGCTTCGGCCAGGCGCCGACCAATTACGCGCTGGAGACCGGCATCGACCGGATCGCCCGGAAGCTTGGTATCGACCCGGTCGAGATGCGGCTGCGCAATCTCATTCCATCGAACGCCTTCCCCTACCGCATTCCCTCCGGCAGCGATTATGACAGCGGCGACTATCAGACCGTCGTCAAGCTGGCGCTCGAGAAAGCCAGCTATGCCAGTTTGATCGCCGAGCGGGACCGCCTGCGCAGCGAAGGCCGGATCGCCGGCATCGGCATGATCACCTGCCTGGAGCCCGGCGGCGGCAATTCCGCATTTGAACCGCTGTTCAATCCGAAGAACGACACGACGACCTGGATGGAAGGCTGCACGGTCAAGGTCGACCTTTCCGGCGCCATCGTCTGCCTGATGGGTACGACGACCGCGGGCCAGGGCCACGAAAGCCTCGTCTCCCTCGTCGTCGGCGAGACCCTGGAACGGGAGCCGGACGGCATTCGCGTCATCCGCTCGGACTCGATGTCCGCCGTGCCGTCGAACAGCCCGGTCGCAAGCCGCATGGCGATCATGCTGGGCGGCGCCGCGACCAAAGCGGCCGAAATCATCCGGGACAAGCTGATCGCCATCGCGGCGCATAATCTCGGCGCTGAGCCATCGGCCCTCGCCTATGCCGACGGCGACGTGTCCGTCGCCGACGATCCGTCGCGCCGGATGACCTGGAGCGAGCTGGTCACGATCGCCCACCGGAAGTTCCATCTCCTGCCGCCCGGCATGGACCCCGGCCTGCAGGCGACGAACGTGATGGAGGTGCCCTTGGGCGGCACGCTGCCGACCGCCGACGGCGTCGTCCAGATGTATCCCTGCTATGCGTTCGAGACCCATATCGCGCTGGTCGAGATCGACGGCGAGACCGGCAAGACGACGATCCGCGACTACACCATCGGCCATGACTGCGGCGTCGTCATCAACCCCGACATCGTGCGCGGCATGATCTTCGGCGGCGTCGCGCACGGCATCGGCGCGGCCCTGATGGAGGAGTTCGCCTACGACGCCGCGAGCGGCCAACTGCTCGCGGGCTCGTTCATGGACTATGTCATGCCGTCCGCCCATGAAACCCCGACCGTGAAGCTCGTCGAATATTGCACGCCAAGCCCCCACACCTCCCACGGCCAGAAGGGCGCGGGCGAGGCTGGATATCTGGGCGCGCCCGCCTGCATCGCCTGCGCCGTCAACGATGCGCTGGCCCCCCTGGGCAAGGCCGCGATGCAATTGCCCATGCGCCCCTCGGCGCTCGAGGCGCTGATCGCGGACGCGCGGGGCCTGACATGACCGACCGCCTGATCATCGGCATTTCCGGCGCGTCCGGCGTCGTCTATGGCATTCGCCTGCTGGAGGCGCTGCAAGGTTCGAGCATCGAGACCCATCTGGTGATGACCAAATCGGCGGAAATCACGCTCGCCTACGAGACCGACTACAAGGTGAAGGCGGTGAAGGACCTGGCGACGAAGGTCTATGGGCCGGAGGATATCGCCGCCAGCATTTCCTCGGGCTCGTTCAAGACGCGCGGCATGATCGTGGCGCCCTGCTCGATCCGCAGCTTGTCCGAAATCGCTTACGGCCAGACGACGCACCTCCTGTCGCGCGCGGCCGACGTCGTGCTGAAGGAACGGCGGCGGCTGGTTTTGCTGCTCCGGGAGACGCCGCTGCATCTTGGCCATATCCGCGCCATGGCGGCCGCGACCGAAGCCGGCGCCATCGTCATGCCGCCCGTGCCCGCCTTCTACGCCAGGCCGAAGACCATCGACGAGATGGTCGGCCACACCGTCGGGCGCGCCCTCGACCTGTTCGACATCGACATCGGCGCCGTCCGCCGCTGGGGCGAGGATGTGGGCAAGCGGCCATGACCCGCCGCGCCGCCTGATGCTCTCCTACCGGCACCAGTTTCACGCGGGCAACCCGACCGACGTGTTCAAGCACGCCATGCTGACGCTGCTGCTGCAGGCCCTGGCCCGCAAGCCCAAGCCGTTCTTCATGCTCGACACCCACGCGGGCGTCGGCCGCTACGACCTGGAGCATCCGTGGTCCGCGAAAACCGGCGAATGGCGCGACGGCATCGGCCGGATCTGGGGGCGGGAAGGCGCGCCGCCGGAATTGGCCGCATTTCTGGCGGCGGTCGCGGCCGAGAACCCGGACGGCCAGTTGCGGCGCTATCCGGGCTCGCCCGTTATCGCCCGGCGCCTGATGCGGCCCGAGGACCGGCTGGCGCTCTTCGAACTGAACGCCGACGACCGGGCGGCGCTGGAGCGGACGTTCCGCGGCGTCCGCAAAACCACGATCCAGGGAACCGACGGGTTCGCCGCCGTCCGCGCCCTGCTGCCGCCCGTCGAGCGCCGCGGCCTCGTCTTCATCGACGCCTCGTTCGACCAGGCGGATGAGTTCCAGCGCCTGCTGCACGCCATCGCCGACAGCCTCGCCCGGTTCGCGAGCGGCACGGTCGCGGTCTGGCATCCGATCATGGACCGCGCGGCGATGGGCGCGTTCGCCGCGAGCATCCAGGCCCTCAAGCCGCCGAAGACGCTGCAGCTTGAACTGACGACCCGGCCGGACGACTGGGCGGCGACGATCCCCGGCAGCGGCATGATCGTCGTCAACCCGCCCTACCGCCTCGACGCCGAAGCCGCCCCGGCGCTCGACTGGCTCTGGCGCGGGCTGACGAACGGCGGCGCCGGAGGCTGGCGCGCCGGATGGCTTGTGGCGGAATAGGGCGGGGCGCGGCCCCCTCCCTGTCCGGCGATTATCTGGCGGCGCGGTTGTTGCCGATGATCTGGCGCGGCGCTTGGCGCCCGTGGTCCGGAATGGCGCGCCAATACTTGATAAATTTCCAGGAAAAAGAATAAATTAAAAGAATAATACATAAATGTATAAATTATACTACAGTGCATCTATGGATTATTTGATTGACATCGGCGAGAATCTTGCCATTTTTCTATCACAGGCATAAGATGCATCTGCGACCGGGCGTCTTATGGACAAATTAACTTTCATATATTTAAATATTTTCACAGTACGGTCTGGAAATACATATCAATCGCTCCGATGCAGAACTTTTTGGACTTTTCTTCCTTATTTCTTAGAGCCTGAATCAAAAGATCATGAAGGCTTGCAATGGGTTGCGATCCTTC